>JAGQPW010000056.1 GCA_020426515.1 Planctomycetaceae bacterium
GCATCTCCTGCAACTGCAGGACCATCTGCTGGCGTTCCGCCCGTGCTTCCGATAACCGCGAAAGCTGAGGCAGCAGCATAGCCGCCTGAAGTTCAGAAAGGGGATAGATGTCGTTTCCTCGCTGCGTTTCCAGCTTCAGTCGCTGAGCCAGATCGGCCCGTGCCGTGACAACCGCGCCGCCTCGACCTGCGGTGATTAATTTGGAACCGCCAAAGCTCAGGGTACCCAGATCCCCCCCCGTCCCGGCAATGCGCCCCTGCACCGTTCCGCCCAACTGCTGACAGGCATCTTCAATCACCGCCACACCTCGTGCGTGCGCCAGTTGCGCAACGCGCGCAACATCAACAGCACTTCCCTGCAAGTGGGAGATCAATGCCGCGCCGGTTCGATCCGAGAACGCGGCTTCCAGCTGGTCGACATCCAGTTGAGCCGACTCCGGATGAATGTCGACCAGAACGGGGACGTACCCTAACTGCACGATGTTGGTGAAGTTGGGTTTATAGTCGTAGGCCGAGAGGATGATCTCCGCCCCGGCTGGCAGTCGCAGCGCTCGAATCGCGAGTTCGTTGGCAAACGAACCACTGCACGTGAGGAACACTTCGCATGCGCCGTGCAGCAACTGCAACTCTGAACGAAGCTGCTCGACATATGGACCGTGGTATCGCCCCCAGTCACCGGAAGCGGCCAGCTCGGAGAAGACAGCAGCCACCCAGGAATCCCTGGGTGGCCATGTGGGCAATGCATCGCGGATGGGCGGCCCACCAAGCAGTGCGGGTCGAGGGGCTGTCATCGCCGCCCTTCATTCAAAATCAATTCAGGTTTTCATCGGCGAACTTGGCAATCAATGCACCAATTGTCCGCAAAATGCCTTCGGTACTGGACGCCGAACCGGTCACGACGCCAGCTTCACTGCGACGAAGTACCAGATCAAACTGACCATCCTGCTTTTTGAGTGTTTCGATGGCGGTTGACTGCCAGTCAAAATTGGCCAGCTGCTGAGTCCGCTGCTTGGTCTTTTCCTTGCGGGACTCTTCACCTGTTTTGCCATCCGGAGCGGTGTCCTTGTTCTGACTTGGCATGAGGCCACGCTTCCGCAATTCCTCCAGCAGGTTGAAGCCACCTTCTTCTTTGCTCATGTCGTGCATCGACTGCACGAGCGGCAATGCCTGAATGTGCAGCTTGACGAGTTCCTGGCTCGGCTTTGCAGCGTCGGCGGACTTCACCTTCTTGATGCTTGCCTGCAGACGCTCCTTGGCTCCTTCACCACCCGCCAGCCAGAAGGCATCGGGGCCAACACCAAGGTAGATGATTCCCGACTTCCCGTAGAACTTTTCAACTGCCGGTGTGAGATCTTCAGCGATGACGAGTTCATGAATGGCAACCCCCTCGACTTCCGCTGCATTCTCCTTCAGTGTCCACTTCTCTTCGGCGATGGGCAACTGCTTCAGCGCCGCGGTCAGCGATTCTTGCCCTTTGCAGCGAACGGCAACCAGAATGTTGTGGTAGTCACCACTGGGGGCCACGTTCAAGACCAAGTCCAGTCCGCCAATATCGACACTCTCGTCCAGCACTGCCACCAGCTGATTTGAGAACTCAACGCGAGCATCCTTCACCTTGTCGCTCACGTCGTCCTTGCGGATCGCCTGCTCAGCGACCGGCTTGGCCAGCTTATAGACTTCACGCAGACGTGCCCGAACTGCGGAATCGTAAGGCCAGTTGGTCCGCAGATCGATCACCGAGTTCTCCGGCGACTCAATGACGGAGAACCGACTTCCTTGCGCTGAGACTCCTTCAATGGACTTGAACAGTTCCGTCTCAGGCAGCGCGGCGAACCGGACGTCGGCGGTGGAAACCTTCTTTTCCTGGTCGACCTTCAATCCCAGTTTCACTTCTGAGCACTCTACGAACCACTGTTCCAGCTGGTCCATCTGCTGTTCGGCCCACACTCGTCGCAGTTCGAACGCTTCTGCTGTTTCGTCCGTACGCTTCTGGATTCCGTCGCTGAAGTTGACGCGAAACTTCTTGAACGATTTGCGGCGTTCCTCGGCATCTTCGGCGCCGTTCAACAACTGGGCAAACGCGAGATTTCCAGCATCCACCAGCGACTTGTGGCGGTCCGAGGGGTGTGGCATCTCGGCGGGAATGTCACTTCGGATTTTGGAGATAACGGCATAGGCGTCATCACCGCTCAGCGAACGGAGCCAGCCTTCAAAGACACTACCGGAAAGTTCATACAGATTGCGGTCGCGGCGGTCACGTCGGGGTGAGATCCCAATAGGATCGAGATTGTTGTTCAGGAAGTCCGACAGATTCGCGATCGGGATGATCGGTTCGGTGCGATAGCCGTTCGCATCGTCAAACAAGGCGTCAAATCGAACCGCGCGAGCAGGATCGACCCCTTCGAGAAAGATCTCGATGTTTGGGAACACGTTGTCTTCCCACGACGCTTTCTTGTCCGCCAGTTTGGCGATCATGAACTCAAGTTCGCCAATCAGGTCGTCGGCACTGGATAAACCCAGTACCAGTCTGGTTGGGGAAGGCTCATCTCCCAGGGCGGCATGCGCAGAACCAAACAACAACACCAAAGGTGCGGCCAGCAGGCAAAACCTCACGGCAGACTCCTTCCAAAACCATCTCAAGGGGAAGCCCCCATTGCCAATACGAATAGACCACTAAAGTTGCCGATCAGACCGCCACCGTCAAACGCACATCGAACGATTATGGCAGGCTGAGCAATTCAGTCGATGCCGGGAAGTTAAAACATCTCACGACAATGGGCAAGATCGTCAGCGGTGCGTAAGGGTGCCACACGTCCGGCAGCCATTTCGTCGTCTGGGGCGCAGGGGGTTCTTGATGATTGCGGAACTGCACCCCCCACGTCTCGCCTTACTCAGAACCCTTAATCTCTACCCGACTTGCAAACTTAGGGTTTCGATCAGGAACCTCAGTCGCAGTCGGTCCAACGAACAAATCTCCGAATTCCCAAGACAAAGACTTGCTTTGGCGGTAGTTGTGACCGCAGTTTCGCCATACGGTCTGGAATTCAGAGGTCGTAATCCGCCAACCAAATCGTTCTGCCATGTCCGCTGCCCAGCATCCCGCCAACCGCCTGGCACAGGAAACCAGCCCTTACCTGTTGCAACACGCCCACAATCCCGTGGACTGGTTTCCCTGGGGCGACGAAGCTTTCGAACGGGCACGAACTGAAGACAAGCCGATTTTCCTGTCCGTCGGGTACAGCGCCTGTCACTGGTGCCACGTCATGGAGCGAGAGAGCTTCGAAAACGAGGAAATCGCTGCATTTCTCAATGCCAATTACGTGTGCATCAAAGTCGACCGGGAGGAACGCCCCGATGTGGACCAGATCTACATGACGGCCGTCCAGCTGATTACACGTCGCGGAGGCTGGCCCATGTCTGTCTTCCTCACCCCCGATGGCCAGCCCTTTTACGGCGGAACCTACTGGCCGCCACGGTCCCGCATGGGCATGCCCGGATTCTACGAGCTGCTCTCAAAACTCCACATGTACTGGACGAACCGCCGAGAGGAAGTCCTGACCAGTTCCGGTCAACTCGTCCAGGCCATTCAAGAGATGTCCGCACCACGCTCCTGCGACTCCCCTCTCGACGAAGCAACACTCAAGCAGGCCCTCGAAGCCTTGTTGAGTGCATCCGACCGCAAGCATGGAGGTTTCGGAGGAGCCCCCAAATTTCCTCATCCGATGGACCTGCGACTGCTGCTTCGACTCGGTCAGCGATTCTCCTCGCAAGACGCCACACAGCACGCACTGTTTTCACTGGACAAACTGGCCCAAGGCGGCATCTATGACCATCTGGGGGGCGGCTTCCATCGGTACGCCACCGACGCTCATTGGCTTGTGCCGCACTTTGAAAAGATGCTGTACGACAACGCACTTCTCATCCCGGCCTACCTCGAAGCGTGGCAACTCAGCGGAGAGGACCGTTACGCCACCATCGTTCGCGAGTCACTGGACTATGTTCTCCGCGAGATGACGCAGCCCGGCGGTGGCTTTTACAGCACTCAGGATGCAGATAGTGAAGGCGAGGAAGGGAAGTTCTTCGTCTGGAGTGCCAAAGAGGTGGCCGCTGCGCTGACCGAAGAAGAACTGCACGTGTTTTCACACTGCTACAACGTGACTCCGGACGGCAACTGGGAAGGCCACACAATCCTGAATCTTCCACAGTCAATTGCCGAATGCGCCAGGCAGCTTAGTCTGGAAGAGTCGACATTACAGGACACGCTGACCCGCTGTCGTGCCAGGCTGCTGGCCATACGGGCACAGAGAATCGCTCCCGGAAGAGACGATAAAATCCTGGTGGCCTGGAATGGAATGATGATCGCTGCCGCCGCCCAGGCCGGAGCCGCTCTGCAGGAGCCTCGATATCTGCAGGCTGCGGTGGAAGCGGCGGACTTCATTTTGCACAACATGCGTAATGACGATGGCCAACTGCTGCACGCCTGGAAAGATGGACGGGCTCGCTTTACGGCCTATCTGGATGACTATGCGTGCCTGCTGGAGGGCCTGATTGAGCTGTATCAGGCCACCGGGACGGCTCGATGGCTGGAGGAGGCACTCTCCGTGGCTGAGCAGATGCGGGACCGCTTCGCAGACTCGGCGGGTGGTTTTTTCTATACGGCCAGCGATCACGAAGCCCTGATTGCCCGCACCAAAGATGCTCAGGACAACGCAACCCCCTCAGGGAACGGAATGGCCGCGACCGTGCTGCTCAAACTGGCTGCGCTGACCGATCGTGACGAGCTCCGCGTTGCAGCGATGAAAACACTGGAATCGATCGGGGAACTGATCAGTTCCTCACCACTTGCCACCGGGCAATCCCTCATGGCCCTGGACTTCCTGCTGGGGCCGTCCATGGAATGCATTTTCGTCGATGGCAGCTCTTCCGACTCGACGGATCTGCAGAACACACTCTTGAGGAACTTTCTTCCTCGCAAGATCGTGGCCCGCAACGACGGTCATGTACCTGCCGCCGTCGAATCGCTCTTTGCCGGACGCGATCCACAAGCGGAGCCACAGGCCTACATCTGTCAGAATCACAGCTGTTTGCGTCCCGTTGCCACGGCAGACGAGTTGGACGCCCTGCTCAATCAGCTTCAGC
Source organism: Planctomycetaceae bacterium (assembly GCA_020426515.1). GTDB lineage: Bacteria > Planctomycetota > Planctomycetia > Planctomycetales > Planctomycetaceae > JACKHO01. Next base: position 5,139 of record JAGQPW010000056.1, read on the forward strand.
AGTCAACCTCGATGAATCCTTGAGGCCCTCTCAAGACGAGCGTTTCGCTCGATACAATTCAGCGCCACTTTCGACTTCTTGGTTGTCCGTCTGACGCGGATGTGGTACACGACTTTTCGAACCGGGTTTACGCCCGAGTTCTCACGATCCACCTGAATCAACGCAACACGGATGATCTCCATCCGCCCGAGCTTCATGTCACAACCTCGACGATCCGTCCTTGCCGCCCTGCTCGTCTACATTGCCGTGGTCAAGGCGATGCCATTCCTGCTGAGCCACTTTGGCCTCGATATCACACTGGAAGGGACCTCCTATTTGTGGGGGCTGACACCCGTCTTTGCACTCGGACTGTTTGGCGTGGCCCGCTTTCGCAGCATCGGGCTGGGCATGGCCCTGCCGATGTTCGCCTGGTTTGCAGGTGACCTGCTGATTGGCGCTGCCATGGGCATGGACTGGATGTTTTATCCTGGCTGGTACATGACCTACGTTGCCTTTGCCGTGCTGTGCCTTGGAGGCCTGCTCCTGCGTGATCGCCGCGGATTGCCTCGCGTAATTGGAGTCGCCGTGGGAAGCAGCATCGCCTTTTTCCTGGTCTCGAACTTCGGCTCCTGGTACTGGGATCTCGGCACATCCTACCCACGGACATTTGCCGGACTGCTGACCTGCTACGCAGCCGGAATTCCCTTTTACAAGATGCAGGTCCTCAGCACGCTGCTGTTTTCCGGTCTGCTCTTCAGCCCTGTAGGCGAAGGCTTCCTGATGGCCAGCGAAGAAGGCATTTCCGAAGCAGGCGCCGCCGTTCCAGCACGGAACTAACCTTCGGCAAGGCGAATTCGCAAACGCTTATTTGCGTTTGGCCATGCGCTGCCGCACACGTCTGGTAATTCGCTCTGTTGCCGGAGATTTCGATTCGCGATCCCAGCGATTGAGCAGTGTCTCCACCCAGGATGCCTGGGACTTGGCTGCATCGCTCAGCCAGTTGGACACAGAATCCTGCACGTACTTCGAAGGGTCGGCGCGAACAGGTTCCAGTAGCGGCATGGCCTGCTCGAGAGACTCCTTAAGTGCCGTAATGTGGCTGCACCACACGCCACACGGGCGCAGCGATTCGACGGCAAAGCGACGGATGTTCTCCGAGGAGTTGACGACCCACGGTTCGAATTGGTTCAGGCTCTCGTACAGGTTGTTTGCGAGTTGAGGCCGAATCGCCAGCCAGGCCCATTCGCGAACACCAAAATGCCGGTCATCCGCCAGAGGCCGCACCTTCTTCAGCAGCGTCGCCACACTGCGATTGTTGAGGTGTGGCAGCTGATACGCAGCCCAGCCTCGCACGGTGTCCGAAGGATGTTGTCTGAGCCGGTCAAATTCTCTCGCGGGTAAGTTCTCGGCCAGCCACTGACCAACAAAGGCCATGCGGCGGGTAATTCCCAGGTCGTCGCTGGAAATCGCCTGCAGTACGTCGTCCGGGGCATCGGGACACACCGACTGCAACAGCAGGTCAAATCGAATGGCCAGCCCTTCAACGAGATTGGCTGTTTCAATCTCACCGCAATTGAGTTGCCGCAGAATGCTGTCGGGAATCTCTGACCGGCGACGCGCTCCGGTGCGCTGTGAACTCGACTTTGTCGGCACGTCCCCGCTCCTCCTGCCGTACGCGACGAAGCAGCTCCGTCATGATGGCGTGTGTTTGCTGTTGAATTCCCCCGGCGGTGCTTTCACGAGGCCCCGCGACGTTCAAAATCTCAATCTGCTGGCTGTCCAGCCAATCTCGCAGCTGCACCACAACATCCGCAGCCGCCATCGACTCCAGATCAACTACAAGGGTCGGCCGCCCCAGCTCAATGGCGGTCCGATGCGTCAGCGCGGTGCCCCCTGTCAGCGGCCCGCGTGTGAGGATCAACGTGCCTGTCGAATCGCGGACGTTCCATCGCGTTCGGATGGCATAAGATGCAATCGGAGCTTCATCCAGCGGGTAGCGAGACGGAATTTCTCCATCCTCTGCCAGTCGGTTCCGGGGGCACCAGCCGCCACAGGGAAAGCCTGCGCCCAACGCGGCGTCCAAGGCCCCTCTGTCGACACCCGTCTGCCCGCCGGAAACGATTTTCCGTAACCCAGTTGCCACAGCTCCCACTCCGGGCCAATCCGCTCTTATTCAGAGACTGGGATTATGGCCAGATAGTGATCAGCCGTCTACCCCAACTACGCTGCGGCTGCCGACTGCCAGACCGGGCGATCTTCTTCCAGCAGCGCGAAGATCAACGCCCCCCGGGCCACCTGCAGTGAATCCGCCGGAGAAACAATGACGTTCTCACGAGTGATGGAAATTCCGTGCTTCTTGCAGGTCTCAATGAACAGCGGCACAAATCCCCCTGTCCTTTGCGGTCGACCGCCGATGGCCACGTACAGCGGACCTCGGCAGGTGCTCGAACTGGCCTGTTCCATCGCCATGGCAATCTGTTCGACGGTTTCGCCGAGCCATTCGCGATAAAGCGAGGAGAACAGTTCCGCATCGGGACCTTTGGGATTGTCGATGCACACCGCCGGAGAGCGAGACCAGCGGGCAATGGTCAACAGATCGAGATAGCGTGTCCCTTCGCGATCATACAGATACTGCTTTCGCGTTTCGGCCATCACTTCTTCGGCCACACGGGCTCCACCGGCGAACGTGGCTTCCCACACCGGAACCCCTGTATGTGCCAGACAGCACGAGACAGACTCAGCGCCAAACGTAATCGCCAGCCCGCTGTATCCCTTTTCTGCCAGACTCGACAACACCAGAGCGAAGCCGGAGTTGATGGGAACCATTTCGTATCCCATCAAGGCGAGCAAGCGATTGAAGAATGCTCCTGTCATTGAATCGGCAGCGCTGTCTGCAGGCAATGTCGTCACACAGGGAAGCCGTCGCCCATATGGTGATGTCCGTTGCGGAATCAACGACCCCAGCAGGCTTGCGCAAACCTGTCGCCCCACCGGATCATCCTGCGGAATTCCCTCGTGCGTAATTACAGGGACGAGCGGTGTGTTTTGCACGAGCGACACATCGGCGGCATGCTCACCCAGCACAATGTACTGCTGATCGGCCAGCAAGTAGGGGATACATGCCTGTTCCAGATAACGACGCTGTGGCGGCGCGGCTGGCAACACGCAGTAGTGGGCCGGAATCCGCCGGGCCAGCAATTGCTCACCTTCCTGGCGCAGGGACCGAAACTCACTGCTTCCCAGATCGAGTGCAACGCTCATGACTGCTTCTCCCGAGAAATCGATCGCAATGCCCGGTCAAGCGATCCTTCAGCGGGATCACGGGCGACGCCCTGCTGTGGCCTTGCCGTCTCCACCTGCACCACGTCATATGCCGGGGAGGACACTGGTTGTGCGGCGGTTTGCAGTGCCGCACGCAATCGTCCCCGCAGCTGCCGTTCTGACTGGGCATTCGTCACCTGGCTGGGGCGTTCGCCGCCTCGCGGTTCCATTGCGAAGTGCGGTCCCGCCAGTGCAGGATGGGCATCATGCAGTGCCAGCCGACGGTGGCCGACAGCGCGTCCGTGGATTTCCACGTTCATGGCCACATTTGGCGACTCTTCAACAACGGGCATGCGTTGATCAATCACGTCATCCAGTCGTGACCGAGGAGCAGATGCGATGGGGGCTTCGGTTTCCGTCTTCGCAGGAAGCGGTGCACCGCAGGCGGAGTATTCCTTTTGAAAAGCGAGATTGTCGTAGTGAGACCACACGATGCAGACCCCCAGGCACAAAACCATCAGCACGGCAACACCCAGTGCAATTGAAACCAGACCGCCGCGTGACCCCGCTTTTGAGGCAACCGTTTCGACGACGTCGGAATTGGCAGCCGGGGCAGCAATCTCATCCTTCGAGGGCATTGTGACGATCGGAGAGGGGCTGGATTGCGAACGCTCGCCTTCCGCCACCACCGCTGGTACTGCCTTGGCGTGAACTACGTCGGGCTGAATTGGCGGTGCTGGTGTGGGCTCGGGGCTGAGCGCCGCTGCACCAGACACAACCTGCGTACTGCTGGACGATGCCGGGATAACAGCCATTCGAGTATGCAGCTCACTCGGCAGCCCCAACGCCTCTTCCGGAGCCGGAAGGCTGGGGAAACCGGTCACATCGGTCGCAGCAAAGCTCGACTCAGGAAGAATGACAACTTTCGGTTCCGGAGCAGGCATCGGCGACGGTGCCCGAAGACCTTGAGGAGGCGCCAAGACGATAGCAGCATTGTCCGCTGGTCTAAAGTCGCGAACAACCATTGGCGGGGCCCCAATTGGCTGCCGTTGTTCCAATGCCTGTGTTGGCATCGGGGCTTCGAACAGCGATGTGGGCAACTCCGCCGTCGGAGCAGCGGGCTTCACGGTTTCGGATTCTGCTGGATTGTTGGCTTCGACTGGTGGGTTCAGAGCCTCGTCCAGGGAAACGGCGGGCGGAAACTCCTGAGCAGACTGCAGTCCCACCGGATTCAATCTTGCCGGGTCAAACACCAGGATACTGCCACCAGCGAGATCGGGGCTGGAACTGCGTCCGGCGGGGTCAAAACGTTGAATGGACTCAGCAACCTCGCGAGGCTGCATCAACTGTTGAACCAGTGTCGGAACGTTGGCGACATTGGGGTGCAGTGGCAGCACCACAGGACGCTCCTGCAGTCCAACACAAATAACGGGCACAACCTCAACCGCTTCACTTGTTGCCTGAGACGGAGATTGGAAGACCACCACCAACTCGCCAGGGCGAACGGTCTCGGTGGATTGCCCGTTGAAGTACAACTGGGCACGTGGTCGCACCTGGCTCGAGTAAATGCGAATCGTCACAGCCCCTTCAGTGGCAACTCCACCTGCGGCCTGAAGCAAGGTCGTCAGCGGAACCTGAGCCAACTCCGCAGAGAAGACGCCGGATCGCTTTACCGCCCCGGCAATCGTGAAATAGCGGGTGCCGTGTGACTTTGCGGAGAACGGACTGTCCACCACGCGAAACTGAGCTCGCTGGACCGGTCGACTGTCGACCGGTTGAACATCCGGAACCTGGCCAGAAGCAAGACGCAGCTCTCCCCCCAGCAAGATCGCCAGAATCGACAGGCACGCCCCGAAGACCGAGGACCGTAGCATGTGAACTTCCTCCTTGAAGGCGCACGCAACTGGCAGCTTTTGCCGCGCCGTGTCCAGTCAAGTCCTGGGCGCGAGCACGAACATTCAAATTCCTGCCAACATCGTCATCGGCAGAACAGACAGAATCAGTTCAGCCGTTTTGACAAGACACCCCACCTTGGCGACATCTGTCGGCAAGTTTGGCTGCTTGACGAGGTTGACGCATCGTTTCACGTCAGCGGGGAGACTTGACGGCCTCCCCCTCGACTCTCTTTACTATGCAGCTCTGGACTGACATCACATCGATGCAGTTCAGGCGGAAGGCAGTGGCCACAGCCGGTCACTGCGTTGGATGCGGCTATTGCCAGCCGGTGTTGACCAGCACCTCGGAGTGCACATCATCAACGAGGCTGAACTTCCTGGGTCGTTATGCCATCGCGGTCGACGTCCCGGAAGTCGGGAATACCCCGCAAACGCTGCTCCAGTGCGTCGTTTTTTGAGATAACGTCGCAGGCACTCCCGGCACTCACTGGAACGGGTTGTGCCAATCGGGTGTTGAATCAATGACCAGCAGAGGATGAACGTCTATGAGTTCCACGCCGAACGTGATGATTGAAGCCAGGGGGCTCAGCAAGTTTTATGGCCCCTTTGTCGCCATCCGGGACGTCACATTTTCCGTACCCCAAGGGCAAATCACGGCCTTCCTCGGTCCGAACGGAGCCGGGAAGTCGACCACCATGAAACTCCTCACCGGGTTTCTCTCTCCCAGCGAAGGCGAAGCGTTTATTGGCGGATATTCCGTCGCAGACAAACGAATCGAAGCCAGCCGCCTGATTGGCTATCTCCCGGAAAATGGCCCGCTGTATAACGAAATGACCCCCAAGTCTCTGCTGGCCTACGCGGGCAAAGCCCGTGGGCTGAACAGCGGCCTCCTGCGTCAGCGAATGGACTACGTCGCCAGTTGCTGTTCGCTGGAAGATGTCTGGGGCAAGTCGATCAGCAAGCTTTCTCGCGGCTACCGCCAGCGTGTCGGCATGGCTCAGGCCCTGCTCCACGATCCACAGGTGCTGGTGCTCGATGAGCCGACCAGCGGCCTGGACCCGAATCAGACGTTCCAGGTCCGCGAACTGATCGCCGAACTGGGTAAGACGAAGACTGTTCTGCTTTCGACTCACATTCTGTCGGAAGTCGAGGCCGTGTGTAATCGCGTGATTCTGATCAACCGCGGTCGCATAATCCTCGACGGGACCGTTGCTGACATGCAAGGCAGCGCAGGCGACCTGGAAACCAACTTCCGTAAACTCACCGGTTGACCGATCCGCATCTGTTACGCTGATCGTCATGGTTCTGCCCGCCGGCAGAGCCAACTGATACACCAACTCATTCCGAAAATACTGCATCGACCACCATGCGACTCCACGTGATCTCCGCGGTTTTCGGCCGAAATGTCTCGAGTTACTTCTCCGGGGTTCTCGGCTACCTGTTCATCATCGTTTTTGTTGTCGCGGGAGCGTTTCTCGCCTTCAATGAACAGTTCTTCACCGACAATATGTGCAATCTGGACCAGCTGAGCAGCCACTTCCCGCTGCTGCTGCTGTTCATTGTCCCAGCCATCACGATGACGACATGGGCCGACGAACGAAAACTCGGCACCGACGAACTCCTGTTCACGCTTCCGGCCAGCGACTTTGAAATCCTGCTCGGCAAATACCTCGCTGTGCTGATGGTGTACACCGTCGCCCTAGGATTCTCGCTCAGTCACGCCGTTGTGCTGCAATGGCTCGGCTCTCCAGATCCCTGGTTGCTGGCCTCAACCTACCTGGGGTACTGGATGTCCGGGGCCGCCCTGCTGGCGGCGGGGATGTTCGCCTCGGTTCTCACCAGCAGTGCCACCGTGGCCTTCGTGCTCGGCGCCGTCATCTGTGCTGTGCCAATGTTCATCGAAGAAGTCCCCGGCCTGTTCCGGGGGCTCATTCCCGGGGTCATCGTTCGCAACGTTGCCGGACTGGACGACGCCCTCAACAATCTGGCCCAGCGGGGTGACCAATTCAGCATTGGAGGACGCCTCGGCGAGTTTACTCGTGGGGAGATTTCACTCGGCGGCATCTTCTACTTCGTCGGCCTGACAACATTCTTCCTGTATCTGAATGCCGTCATGATTGCCCGGCGTCACTGGGCCGGTGGCAAGAACGCTGCATCCATGAGCGGTCAGTTCGTCATTCGCACGCTCTGTCTGGGCGTTTCCATTTTGTGCGGTGCCTACGTGTTCAGCACGGTGGGAGGCAGCATGGACAGCACTGCCGAAGGACTGCACACCCTCTCCAGGACAACCACAGACATCCTCAAGGAAATTCCCGACGACAAGCCGGTCACGATTCAGGCTTTTCTGTCCAAGGACGTCCCGGCCGACTACGTGCGCATTCGCAAGGAACTGATTGACCGGCTGTACGCCTTCGATCGCCTCGGCGGAAAGAACGTCCAGGTGCGCATTGTCGATGTCGAACCCTTCAGCCCCGAGGCCGAAGAGGCCGATGGGCTGGGCATCAATCCACAGCAGGTGCAGACCGAAGACAATGGTCGCATCTCCGTTGAGGATGTGTACTCCGGCGTCGTCATTTCCAGCGGTTTCGACTCCGTCACCATTCCCGGATTCTCGCCCGGAACTCCAATTGAATACGAACTGACCCGATCACTGGGCACCGTGTCCACCGAGGATCGACGCAAGATCGGCATCCTGAATACGGACGTCCATCCCGTTGGCGGCTTCGACATGCAGTCATTCCAGAATCGCCCGGAATGGGAGCTCGTGCAGGAACTGCGAAAGCAATACGAGGTCACCGAGGTCGCACCGGATTCTGCCTATCCGGAAGATCTCGATGTGCTGATCGCCATCCTCCCGTCGTCCTTGACGCCGCCACAGATGGAAAATCTGCTTGACTATGTTGGCGCTGGCCACCCGGTCCTGATCTTTGACGACCCGGCCCCCTACTTTGGCGGACCGCAGCTCGCTCCACTCAGCCCCAAGCCCAGTCCGCAAGGGGGCATGATGGGCATGCGTCAGCAAAGTGAGCCAAAGGCCGATGGCGGCCGCGCCACCTCGCTGACCGAACTGCTGGGTATTCGCTGGAACGTGGAACAAAGTCTGTTCGATCTCTCGAACCCGCACCCACGCTTCCAGGACTTCTGGCCCGCTGAGTTCGTGTTCCTCACGCAGCGGGATGTTTCCTCCAATGACAATGAATCCTGCCTGAATCAGGACAACGTCATTACATCGGGCCTGCAGGAGTTGATCGCTTTCTATCCAGGCGAAATCAAGTCGCTGGGAGAAGTCGACTTCACCCCGCTGTTGACATCGCGTCAACGCAGCACCGGCATCAACATGTGGGAAGACATCACCCAGGAGATGCCCTTCTTCGGCCGACAGTATCGCCAGAATCCGCGGCGCAAGGCCGACGACAAGACACACGTCATTGCTGCCCTGATCGAAGGCAAGGGACAACCGGCCAAGGGGGACGAGCCTGCAAAACCGGGGGTCAAAGCGATTTTCGTCGCCGACATGGACATGGTTCACGACCTGATGTTCCGCCTGTGGCGCGAACAGTTCATGGATCTCAAGCTCGACAACGTGCTGTTTGTGCTCAACTGCGTTGACTACCTCGCCGGAGATGAACGTTACATCGAACTTCGCAAGCGTCGTGCGATGCACCGGTCGCTGACCCGCATCGAAAAGCAGACCAGCCAGTATGATCGCCGCCGTAGCGACGAAATGCGCAAGGCCGAAGAAGAGGCAGACAAGTCGCTGGAGGAAGCCAAGGCACGCCTGGAAACGAAAATCGCAGACTTGCGTAAGGAACTCGAACAGGGCAATGTGGACGCGGGCACCATGCAGATGCGTATCCAGAATGCGACCGAAGCCGAGAACCGCAAACTCGCGCAGCAGGAACAGGAACTCGAACGCGAGAAGAACGAACAGATTCGCAAGGTGCGGATGGAAACAGAACAGCAGGTCCGGGCCATTGAGAACAATGCCTGGAAAATTGCCGTTGGCCTCTCCCCGCTCCCCGCGATTATTCTGGGCATTGCCGTGTTGCTGTGGAAACTGATCAACGAACGTCAGGGCATCGCCTCCGACCGCCAGCGCTAAGCGGCGGTCCGCAACGATTCCACTGTCCATCTTGAACCAAGACGAATGTCAAACTGATGGGCTCCTCCCCTGAGGAACCCGAAAACACTTTGGACTGACAACAGCCATGAATTCTTCCATTCGTACCGTTCTGTTTGCTGGTCTGGCCGTCGTCTCACTGGGCATTGCCTGGGCGACTCATTCAATGAACAAGCCGCTGGACCTGGCGGAGTTCTCCGACGTCGGCATCGAGTTCTATCCCGAGTTCAAAGACCCGGAACAGGCCACGGGACTGCAGGTCGCTTCCTACAACAGCAAGACCGGCAAGACCGATGTCTTCAAGGTCGAGTCACGTGATGGCCTGTGGCGGATTCCGACGCACCATGACTATCCTGCCGATGGGAAGGAGCGTCTTGCGAAGACCGCAGCATCAATGATTGGCGTCGTTCGCAAAGCACTCGTGGAACGCTCCAAAGGAGCCCACAAACGCTATGACGTTCTCGACCCGCTTGATACCGCTGTCACCGGAACAGAAGGGCGCGGCGACAGGATCACCCTGTACAAGGGCGACCAGAAGATCGTGGACCTGATCGTCGGCAAACCCCTCGAAGGGGAATCCGGGGTGTACTACGTCCGGCAACCCGACCGCGATCCCGTTTACACGGCTGATCTGGGCCAACTGGAACTCTCCACCAGATTCGCCGACTGGATTCAGGACGACCTGCTGGAAGTGGCCCAGGGGGACATCAACGAGTTGTTCATCGACAACTACCACCTGGACGAAGCGGCTGGCCGTCTCGTTCCTGAAGAGCAGATCGACCTCACCCGTGGAGACAATAAAGAATGGCAACTTGCCGGGCTCGATCCCGCCAAGGAGAAGCTGAAGACCAGCGAAATCACATCGACTCTTTCAGCCCTGAGTTCCCTGAAGATTGTTGGCGTTCGCAAGAAGCCTGCCGACCTGATTGCGGTGCTCAATGGCGAAGGCGAAGGGGTCGTCACCTCGTCGCTCATCGACATGCAGGAGAAGGGCTTCTTCGTCGCCCGAGGCAGCATCCTGGCCAACGAAGGGAACCTGGAAGTCGGCACCAGCAAGGGGGTCCGATACGGACTGCGGTTTGGCGAAGAATTCTCCGGCAGCGATGTCGACATCGAAGTTGGCCAGTCCCCCAAGCAAGAAACAACAGCTGACGAATCCAAGGATGCCTCTGACGCAAAATCGGGCGATGAGAAGGACGACGAACTCGCCAATAGTCGCTACGTGATGATCACTGTCACCTTTGACCCGGAATTGCTGGGGCCGGCTCCAATGGCTCCTGTTAAGCCGGAACCGCCCAAGGAAGAAAAACCGGCCGACGATCAGGCCGACGCCGCTGCCGATGATGACAAGCCCGCCGCAGCAGATGCCGCTTCGGACAAGTCTGCCGATGCACCAGCAGCAGCCAAACCCGAGCCGTCGGCTCAGGAAAAGTACGAGGACGCCCTGAAGGAGTACGAACTCGCCCAGGAAGTCTACGAAATTCAGAAGAAACAATTTGAAGCCGATGTTGAGTCTGGCAAGAAGCGGGTTGAAGGACTCAACCGCCGTTTCGCCGACTGGTATTACGTCATCAGCGAAGCGGACTTTGAACGCCTGCGTCTCAAACGGGCCGCACTCGTCGAAGCGGTAGAGCCTCCCATGACGCCGGAGACGACCACGGAAACACCGGCCAAGCCAGAAACGCCTCCGGCTGGGGAAACCAAGCCAGCAGAGAAACCAGCCGAAGAGAAGAAGCCTGAGGCTCCCAAGGCAGCAGAGCAGAAGCCCGGTGAGGAGAAGGCGGCCCCTGAGAAGGCGGCCTCCGAAGACAAGCCCGCAGCCGAGCCAGCCAAGGAGGACAAGCCTGCGGCTGAGGAAACCAAACCGGCAGCGGAAACGCCCGCCGAGAAGCCTCCAGAGACGAAGGCGGAAGAGAAAGCCGAGTAGATTCCGTCACCCAGCGTTACGGACAACAGCCGATTCCAAACCGATTCCGGACACTATGTTCGGGATCGGTTGGCTTATTTGTGCTGCCAGCGATCTTCAGGTTCCTTGACCGAGTCCGGTCCCGATCCGTTCAGCCACGCTTTCGCCCGCTCATCGCCACGCAGGTAGGCATCCCAGAAAGCAGTACTGGTCGCCAGAATCACCCGGTGATGATTGGGATTGCGACTTGCATTGCGGCGTGGCAACGTGCGGTCGCTGAATGCTTCATGTGCCCCCTCATGCAGCACCAGTTCGTACTTATCCCCCGGAGGCAGCGCGGGATAAACAGCCAGTCGGGACTCCACATCGGTGTTACCGATCGGGCTGACATCCTTTGTGCCTGTCATCAGCAGCCACGGGATTTTGACATCTCCGAAGGCCCGTTCAGGATTCTTTCCCCCCGAGGGACTCATTGGTAAGGCCGCTTTGATGCGGGTGTCGGTATAGGCTGTCCCCTTCAGAGGGACCTGTTGACCACTCACCCCCTGTGTCGTCAGCGCACCAAACGAATGTCCCGACATCCCGAGACGTTCCAGGTCCAGCCGTCTCGCGAGTGGCGAATCACTCGCCTTGTTCCAGCGTTCGAGTTGATCAATCACAGCCGGAATATCTTCCAGTCGCAGCAATGTGTTCTGAACATTGGCCGCCTGCTTGAGAGCCGTCAGCCGTTGCAGCACGGGGCCATTCTTCCAGACCTCTTCGTCACTTCCGTGATGCTGCAGATAGACCACCACGTATCCGCGGGCCGACCAATGCTCGCCAAGATACGGATTGTTCTTCCGCGATCCGCCCAGGCCATGGCTGAACAGAACCACCGGAGCTGGTTCCGTGGTTTCCGGCAGATAGACCCGCAGTGGGATGTCCCGTTGCCGCTGGGCATCCGTAACGGTCAGGTCGAGAATCTCCGGCTTGTGCTGTCCGGAAACTGCCAGCGGGTCATACGCGCGATCCGCTCCCTGCCCCCGCACTTCAAAACAGATCGGCCCCACAACGGCCAGCAGAATCAGCCAGTGACTCGATCGGGCGATCTTCATTCGCGTCTCCGGTGCTCGTCGCATTCGAAGGGAACCGGCACTCCAATTCCCTCGTCTCCAACAGACTACCAGTCAGACGCTGTGCAGGTTTCTCTTCATTCGAAAATTTGTCAGGTTCACAGCGCCCAGTGAGACCGATTGCTGCTGCTCAACTCGAAAGCCATGAGCCTCAAAAAACGGGCGCGCGGTAATGCTCACATCGGAAGTCAGTTCCGACAGCGACAATCTGGTGGCTTCGTCGATGATCGCCTGCATCAGCATTCGCCCGACGCCGCAGCGCTGCTTGTCCCGATGCACAAAAAAGTGATCCACATGCCCGGTAAGAAGCAGCCCGGCGTAGCCTGCAATCTGATCCTGCGAAACACACACGAAGGGATTCATCGCGACGATTCGCGCTCGCCAGCGATCCGGATCCATTTCGCCTGGCGCCCAGGCGCGGACCTGTTCCGGCGAATAGTCTCGCAAGTTCACCGTGCGGATCGTGTTGTAGAACAGTTCCCGTAACACCGCTTCTTCACCGGCGCGATACCGCCGCACATGCAGATCGCTCGTACCAGAATTTCCGTTCATCGTTGCTGAAACTCAATGCAGACAGCCGGCATGGCAGCGATTGCGACTCAACTGCTGGGAACCACTTCCCGGTCTCGCAAGCTCTGCTCATCAATCGCATAGTTTCTGAACTGGATTGTGTAGTTGTCTTCAAACCAGCGCTGAATGTCGGGCACACAGGCCTCGTCGTAAGTCGGCTCAACGTGAATCAGCCGCCCCTCGCTGACTGCCCGCAGTTCCCCGTCATCAACGATGACTTCACCCTGCCTGATCACGTAGCGAGGCAGTTCAAACATTCGCTGAAGGTCGTCTTCAGGCTGATAGATCGTGACATCCGCATCGGCTCCCGGGCCAAGGTGGCCTTTGTGTTTGAGGCCCAGAATGCGGGCGGGAGCCGCGCGAGTGATAATCGCAACTTCACTTAAGGTGTACTCGCGCGTCAGATCCGCCAGCGTGCAGCGATCGCGAACTCCCGGGGGTAACGTGTTGAGGAGATCCAGCCTTCGACCACGGTCCATCAGCAGCGCAATAATCTCCGGATAGGCCAGGAACGATCCGCCGTTGGGATGATCGGTACTCATGGCGATTCTCCACGGATCCTGCATCAGCAGGTACCACTCCAGACCAATCGCCCACTGCAATGCATGCACCAGAGATTTGTTCTTGTAGGTAATCGGGACGATGCCGCAGCCCGCCTCCATCTCGGTATCAGAACTGAGCCATTTGCGGCCCAGCACCTTGTGCAGGAAGTAACCGACTGGACCATCGCCCGTCATGGATGTTGTCTCACCAAACATCACCTGCCCAACATCCACCGTGAGATTCGGATGATCGTGGAGATACTCCACCAGATCGGGAACACGGGAACCAAAGGTCCCCTGATCATCCGGGTCGCCATCGTAACTGTGAAACTGAATGTGGGTGAGATGTCCACGATGGCCATCGAGCGCCCGCATGGTGTCGAGCGTCGTCTGCCAGTTGCCCGGCATCCCCAGGTTATTGCAGTGAATATGCACCGAGTGCGGCAGTTGCATCTCGGTGGTCGTGCGGGCCACTTCGCTGAGAATCTGCCGAGGCGTCACGCCAAAGTGCCCCACGGCTGAATCGAGCCCGCTGACATTACCGCCGTTCTGCTTCCAGACTTCCACGCCGCCGGGGTTCACAATTTTGACGCCGTACCCTTTGGCTGCCCCCAGCAGCCATGCGATGTAGGCTCTCAGTCTCTGCGGTTCCTTTGCCGCGATCTGATTCATGATGTAGTGATTGTTTCCCATCAGGACGTAAAAGCCCTTGTCGATGATGGGGGTGTCCTGCAGTTCCTCGTGGACGTGTCGCGCCGACATGGCGGGAACAGCAGCATCAAAGGCGGTCGTGTAACCAAGACCGGCGTAGAGATATCCCGTGGCGAAAGTGCTGGGCACACTGCCCGTCGTGCCGGAACGGGTCTTTGATGTGCGCCGAACCGGCTCGGCATTGCGTCGGTCCTCTGGCCGCATTTTCCGGGCGGCGTTCACCTTGGGACCAGCGATGTGACAATGCATGTCGACGCCTCCCGGCATGACGATCATGCCCGTGGCATCGACCACCCGCACCGCACGAACTGACGGGTCTTTCGGAGCGGGCACAATGCGGCCATGCTCCATCCAGAGATCCCGGATTTCGCCATCGATTCCGTTGGCCGGATCGTAAATCCGGCCATTGATCACACTGACCAGCGACATTGACTCGTTACATGCGGCTTGGAGCAAACTTCTGATTGCATCCAATCATGGCGAATCTATGGCAGGGTGGCTACCTTGGGGGTGGCTGCACGCAGCCAAAATCGGGCACATTGCCCCTGCCAGACAACTCCCCTCCCTCAACGACGGATTTCGCTCATGCTGCGTTTCCTGCTGATGACTCTCTGCTTTCTCAGTCTCGCCCCATATGGACTTGGCGAGGAGGCTCCATTCCCCGGTAAACAATCGGAATGGCATGGATTCCGACGGTACGAGTTTGACGTCGATGGCAAGAAGCTCTCCGTGGTTGCCCCTCACAAGGAAATCGCCGGTCGCCCATGGGTCTGGCACGGTGAGTTTTTCGGTCACAAACCGGCACCGGACATCGCTCTGCTGGAGCGTGGATTTCACATTGTCTACCTGAGTGTTCCAAACCTGCTCGGCTGTCCCGAAGCCGTGACACACTGGAACGCGGCCTACAAAGTGCTCACGGAGAAGTATCACTTCGCCCCCAAAGCGGCCCTCGTTGGCCTGAGCCGAGGCGGACTGTACTGCTACAACTGGGCGATTGCGAATCCCGATCATGTCGCCTGCATCTACGGCGATGCTCCGGTCTGCGATTTTAAAAGCTGGCCGGGCGGTCGCGGCAAAGGCAAAGGAAGCACTGGTGACTGGGCCCTCGTCCTCAAGTGCTATGGATTCCAGTCCGACGACGAAGCACTGGCCTACAAGGGCAATCCAGTTGACCAACTGGCCGGACTCGCCAAAGCCAAGATTCCTCTACTGCATGTCTACGGTGATGCCGACGATGTCGTCCCCTGGGATGAAAACACGGGCGTGATTGCGGAGCGATACAAGGCCCTCGGTGGCGACATTACGCTGATTGCCAAGCCTGGCGTGGGTCACCATCCCCACGGACTCGAGGACTCAACGCCGATTATCGATTTCCTCGAACGCCATTCGCTGGCCGCCTTGCCCACGAAGTAATCCCGCAATACGGTTCGGGCAGTCTCCAACGAAATCAGCCGCGGCAACAGGCTCCCTGTTACCGCGGCTGATGGCATTTGAATGTGGCGCATTCCGTCGATGGCCTACTTGGCGGAGAACGTCAACACGCAGGTGTGGCGGTACGTCTCTCCGGGATGCAGCACGGTGCCGGGAAACTGAGGCTGATTGATGGAATCAGGGAAGTGCTGAGTCTCCAGACACAGCGCACTGCGGTGAGCGTAGGACTTGCCCCCTTTACCAACCTGCCCTTTGAGAAAGTTGCCTGAGTAGAACTGGATGCCGGGTTCTGTTGTTGAGACATCCAAAACACGGCCCGAAGCCGGGTCCTGCAACCGAGCGGCTGGCCGCAGGGTCCCTGCTTGGCCCTTGATCACAAAGTTGTGGTCGTAGCCAATCGCTCCGGTGTCATCGAACGTCGCAATGCGCTCACCAATCCGGTGCGGCGTGCGGAAATCGAGGTCGGTTCCCTCCACTGCAGCAATGTCTCCGGTTGGAATCAACGTGTCGTCAGCCGGTGTGTACTGATCGCAAAAAAGCTGCAATTCATGGTCCAGGACCGTGGCACTCCCCTCACCGGTCAGATTGAAGTAAGCATGGTTGGTCAGGCTCACCGGTGTCGACTGATCCGTTGTCGCTGCATAATCGATGGACAATTCGTTCGCGGACTTCTTCAGCGCATAGGTCACGGTCATCGACAGAGTCCCCGGGTATCCTTCTTCCCCATGCGGGCTGACATATCGAAACGTCACTCCGGTGGTGTCGGTTGTTTCAAATGAAGTTGCCGCCCAGATCACCTTGTCGAGACTGCGTGTAACACCACCGTGCAGGTGATTCGGCTCGTTGTTGATGGCCAGTCTGTATGTGCGTCCGTCCAGTGAGAATGTGCCTTTCGCAATCCGATTGGCAACGCGCCCGGCAGTGCAGCCGAAGTATTGATTCCCATCGCCTTCGTATCCGCTGACATCATCGAAACCAAGGATGACATCAGCCGACTTTCCGGCTGCATCGGGAACGAGGAGATTCACCAATGTGGCTCCGCGCGTCATGACCCGGGCGGTCACTCCGGTTGAATTCTTCAGCGTGTAGATCTCAACCGGGTCTCCGGCAGCCGTTTTGCCGAATGACGCCGCCTGAGGAACTTCCGCCCGGCTTTCGGCCAGCACTCCAAACCAACTCAGGACAGCCAATGTGGCGAGCACACAACGCATCGAGTTCTCCTGCGAATCGAACACCCCGGACACGGACCGCAGCATCGTCTCGATCGATGCAATATCACGGAACCGCCGTGTACATGGTGCCGAGGGCGGTGCGGGAACTCAAGTGTTCGACGTCGCCGCTACAGCAGACGTTCGAGCATCAACGTCGAGGCACCGGCGGGATCGGTGTAGCCGAGTCGGCGATACAGTTTGGAGGCGAGCAGGTTCTCACACCGCACCTCCAGCGTTACCTTGCAACATCCCAGCGTTCGTGCGTGGGCTTCCACTGAGCGGAGCAACTGCGTGCCGACTCCCTGCCCCTGATGTTCGGGCACGACCACCAGATCGTGTACGTTGATCAGTGGCTTCGCGGCAAACGTCGAGAAGCCCTGCAGGCAGATCGCGAGGCCAATGGGCTGCGCCTGATGATATGCCAGCAGCACGAAGGCGCCCCGCATTTTCCGCAGGGCCGGGACAAGTTGCGACAGGACATCCGGTGGAAGCGCCTCGCCGCCACCAGTCGGCAACTGGGCGTACGTGTTGACCAGATCGGCAATCGCTCCGGCATCCTCTGGTAGATCCCAATCAGCCAGGCGAATCCGATACAGAGGGGTCGTGTCAGCGCGGGGTCGGGTGGTCATAGTACGCACACGGAACGAAGAAATCTGGAGTGAGATTCACATCCGGGGAACGCCCTTAAGAGCTGAGACGAAAATCACTCTGTCGCGAAATCAACGACTTGTCAACTCGCGACAGGGGGAGATTCTTCACGACTTGCACGCCCATAGCCTGCCCCTTATGGAGCCAGAACATGGATCTGCGAATCGAAACAATCCCATCCATGCTGTGAATGCAGCAGCAGCTTGTCCGCGGTCAATTGAAGACGTCCCGCCCCCGTGCCAAGGATCGCGTGCGACCAGGACTTCAAAGGCTGGCCGGTCTGTGCATCCAGCAGCCACAACCGGTCTGCCGTGGACCACAAGACCTGCTGCCCGAAGAGAACAGCCGAGCCAGACGGCACGTCACTTCGCTGCAGCGGCGCAGTCGACCACGCCCGTTGGCCATCGAATCGCCCTACAGCGCGCAGGCTACGGCCAGCCAGGAGCACGAGATCATCGCAGATACCAATAACCTCAGTTGCTGCCGTTGAAGAAGTTTCGCGCCAGATCGCTGCTCCATCCACAAGCGACAGGCATATGCATCTCCCCTGGGGGGGGATCAAGAATACCTGTCCGGAATCGATAACTGCAGACGGCGAGGAAGATCGCAACGCTGAAGATGCGTCAACGAAGCCTCGCGACCACAGTTGCCGACCGCTTCCAGAGGAGAGCCCCAGGCATTCGCCTTCAGGCAACAGCAGGAGCAGGTCTGCAGCGGGATGTTTTCGCGGAAACTCATCGGTGTCCGAGGCGTATGTCAGCAGGAGATCGCGTCCAGGCTGCGGGCGGGGCATCGTCACCGGCAAGAGTCCAAAGTCCCGCCGCCAAAGAACTTCTCCGGTCAATCGGTCAAGCTGTGCTGCCCCCAAATGCGGCTCGATCGTTGACGATCGCATTGCTACGGTGAGCGTCTCATTCGCCACGACGGGACTGCTTGTGATCACCCAACCGGGCTGCTCCATGATCTGTTCGCCAGTCCGCTTCCAGTTCAATCGCAGATTGCCGGAAATCTGCAGGCTGACGAGAACCGGTTCGACGTGGAGTCGTTGGTCACCTTCTCCCACGCTGAGTACCTGGGGCCCCAGGCAAACATAGAGGTCATCATCCACAATCATTGCTCGCGGGACCGTCGCATCGCCTTCGGGGAAGTCCTCTGAAAACAAATAGGCAGCACGTTCGACCGCATTCGACGGAGCAGCATTACTTTCGAGCAGGCGAACTATTGACGGGGAAATGCTCAGCCAGGTCTCGTCTTTGCCAACTCGGCCCACCGGACGCAGGCCCGTCCGCCCCGACGTGACGAAACTCCAGCGACGACGCAGCAGTTGGAGATCGCACGAAGTGGTCGAGTCCCACAGATGTGGATTCGCGGCAGGTTCGCTCGCTGGCCAGCTGGAATCACTGGCGAGTTCTCGTTGCAACAACTCGCTCCAGAGCCCCGAGCGCCCGGCCAGCCGTCCCTGCGAGGGAGATAGCTTACGTACACGGTCGAGAAAGTACTGCGCACTCTGAGGCCGTGATTCCAACTGCTCGATCAGGCTCAATCGAGCATAGACGGCGGCTGAGGAGTCGCCTTGGATGGGACACGACAGTTGATGAGGCTCGCTTGGCGGGAGCAGCATTCTCCACAGCTGCTGAGCGTGGTCGAGGTCACCATGTTCCCAGGCAGCCTCACCACGTTGAAGCAGGCCCTCAGGAGAAACGATCCCCGGGTATTGCCCCTGAATCGGAATAGGAATCGTCGCCAGACGCTGTTGCTGCAGCGCGTCGACAAGCATCAGATCAATCGCAAGTTGCGTCGATGCGAGTCGATCGGATCCGACCGGCACCAGAGAATCGCCGGCAATCGCCTGCAGCTCCTGGGCCAGTGCAATACTGGCAGCCCATTCCTGAGCCAGCGCTTCCCGGCGAAGATTGGCCAGTCCGTTTTGAACAGAAACGGGAACGGGGCGAATCAACACGGGGCGCAGGGGAGTCGCACCCTGCTCCGCATTTAAGACTCCGAATCCTGACAACACCGTCAACAGGCCGAGCAGGGCTCGACGCGTCCACCAGGTATGCCTGCGGCTGTTGATCAGTACTCAACCTCTCCCGAAAACAACGCCGCCAACTTGTTGACAACAGCCTCAGCACCATCGCCCTGTGCCTCAATCGTCAATTCCGCCCCCGGCCCGGCCGCCAGTTGCAGTAAGTCGAACATCGAATTGGCATCGGCGCGTTTTTCCCCATGACGAATTGTCACGGGTCCGTCGAATGGAGTCACGAGAGAGACAACCAGAGAGCAAACACGAATGTGCAGCCCTTGCTCCAGTTGAAGGGTGACGGAACGGCTCAATAGCGCAGAATCATCCATAGAAACCGACATGGCGTGCAAAAATTGAGCTGGAGGACGGTGGTTCAAGCAGAATAGACACACCAGCGGAAAATTGAACTACTTTTCGTCCACTTCCATCAGCAGGTCCCAAACGTCGTCCTGAGTGCTACCCTGACGCAGGAAGCTGCGGAAATCTTCACTCTTCAGATGACGAGTAATGGTTTCCAATCCACGCAGGTGGTCACCAGGACGGTCCCAAGGTGACACGACCAGGAACATGATGAACACATCTTCGCCGTCCAGGCTCTGAAAATCCAGACCGGACTTGTGCAGGGCAATTGTCACCAGAATGGAATCGACAGACGGATGCTTGGTGTGAGGAACCGCGCATCCCCAGCCAATTCCAGTTGATCCCAGTTCTTCGCGCTTGATGATTGCGCTCAGAATGGCTTCCTCGTCCTCCGGCTTGATTTTGCCGGCGTTCTTCAGACTTCCCACCATCTGACGAATGGCTGACTCCTTAGAGTCGGCCTGCATATCAGGGATGATCGCTTCTTTGACCACAATCTCTGTCAGACGCATTCTTGACTTCCTTCAGACAGACAAAATGCAGGGATAACGCGTAGCATTCCGCAACGGAAATGATCAAAACCCCGCAAGAAATATTTTCATTCATGTCGTCAGTCACAAACGACATGTCCTTTCGGCAGGTCCTCAGCTCTCGGCATTCGGATCAACCACCATCTCGTTCAGCGGCTTGTCCCGACGGTGATCCTGCACCTTTTCTTTGTATTTCCGAATCTGCTGTTCCATCTTCGCCAGGGCCTGTTCGAAGCAGCCGCCCATTTCCGAAGTCAGACTTTCGTGATGAGTTACAAAGTCGTGCTTGTGTTCAGCATCAACCAGAATTTCGATGCGCACACGATCGCCCTGAAAATCCAGCGTCACCTGAATTGCGGTCACACGCTCGAAGTAGGTCAGCAGCTTTTCTGACTTCCGCGTGATGTATTCCTGAAACTCTGGCTTAATGGAACCATGACGACACGAGATTTCAACCTGCACCACGTTCTCCCAGTCAGTGCGTCAAATATTGGCGACATCATCCCGATGAGCCCACAGCGTCCTCAAGACACTGCTGCGACCATTGAACATGATGATTCGTGACCTAGTACTGAACCGCCCATTCTAGTCCCCCTGTCGCGCGAGTCAATTCCGCTGGCCTATGGACAAGCCCGATCTGATCCTTTGCAACGGTTACAATTCCGTAAAGGGAACCGCTGCCGCGGGGATGTGGTTTGCCGAAACCATCAGAAACAGCAGCAAATCAACCCGTTCGAGGGAGATCCATGGAGACGCCGAACCGATCCAGCACAGCGACTTTGAGCATCGCAAATTCCGGTTCATCGAACTCCCCGCTGCGAACCAGAGCGAACGCTTCTTCGCGCGCCTCCTGCAGAATGGCTTTGTCACGCACGACATCAGCGACCTTCAATGGCAGCGCGCCGTGCTGCCGAGTCCCCAGAACATCCCCTGGGCCGCGCAGCTCAAAGTCCGTTTCGGCAATCTGAAATCCATCATCAGTACGCTCCATGGCCGTCAGTCGTGCCGAGGCCTCGGGTGTCGTTGATTCCGAGAACAGAAAGCAATAGCCGCGAAACTTGCCCCGGGCGATTCGTCCTCGTAACTGATGCAGTTGGGAGAGTCCAAACTGTTCGGCCTGCAGGATGACCATGGTCGTCGCATTGGGGACGTCCACGCCGACTTCGATGACCGTGGTGGCGACGAGAACATCCAGTTCCCGTTCGCGAAACGCATCCATGGTTCGCGTCCGTTCCTGCCGGTCCATCTGCCCATGGACCAGTCCCACCCGAAATCCGCGTAATTCTCCTTGTTGCAGGTCGCGAAACACATCTTCCGCCGCTTGTGGCGTCTCACCCCGCTGCACGGCAAACAGGTCCTCGGTGAGTGCTGTCGGGTTTTCGGGCTCCAAGACGTTGCTTTGTGAGGCCCCCTGGCTGCTGACAAGCGGGCACACTACATACAACTGTCGCCCCTGCTCGAGTTGTTCCCGCAGGAATGTCCACGCTTTCTTCTTCGCCGCCCGGCCCATGATGCGGCTGGTGATCACGGGTTGTCGACCCGCAGGACGATCTTTGACCACACTCAGATCCAAATCGCCGAATTGCGTCAGACACAGACTGCGGGGAATGGGGGTCGCGGTCATCACCAGCACATGTGGCGGCGGTGCCCCTTCGGATGCCGCAAAGCTGGCTCGCTGTGCAACACCAAACTTGTGCTGTTCGTCAATCACCGCCACTCCCAGTTTGGGGAAGTTTACCCCCTCCTGAATGACGGCTTGTGTCCCCACCACAAGTTGCACGTCGCCGGAATTGATGCGTTCGACGACATTCCGACGCTGAGCCGCTGTCAGGGTTCCCGTCAACAAGGCCCGCTCTACTCGACTTTTCGCGAGCGCTGTTTCGATGGTCTGCCAATGCTGCTGAGCAAGCAGTTCCGTGGGAGCCATGAACACGCCCTGCCAGCCATGAGCCACCGCGACCAGAAGTGCGTAAATCGCAACCACGGTTTTCCCGGCCCCCACATCAGCCTGAAGCAGCCGATGCATCGCATATCCAGACTTCAGATCCAGGGCCACATCACGAAGTGCGTCGTCCTGGCCGGGAGTGAATCGAAACGGGAACAAACGACGAATGCGGGCGTCGATTTTCGCCGACACTTCGAATTCGGGAGCTCCCTGACGCTGCCGCCACGCACGTCGACGCAGCGCCAAACCGAGTTGAAACTCAAACAAATCATCAAACAGCACCCGTTGTCGCGCCAGTTCATATTCCTCGCGAGAGGCCGGGAGGTGCAACATCCGAATCGCCTGGGCCAGATGCGGGAGCTTCCGACGTTTGCGAAAACTTTCAGGCATCGCATCGGGGATCGCGTCTGCAAACTGCTCAACAGCATGGCGCACAATACGCTGCAGCTCGGCCATTTTCAGGCCCTCGGTCAGGCCGTAGCGCGGCAGCAGACCTCCAGTGGCATCGCCATCTTCCTCCGACAGCCATTGCAATCTCGGACTGCTGAACTCCCAGCGTCCTTGAGCTTTCTTGGGTTTTCCAGAGCACAACAACACCTGTCCGGGCTGCACTCGTTTCAGCATCCAGGGCTGATTGAACCACACGCAGCGGACAAAGTCGGTCCCGCAATCCAGGAGTGCGGCGGATAGCGACCGACCGCCTGAGATCTCACGGCCTTCGACGTCAACGACCGTCCCTCGAACCGTTTGCAGTTCCTTGGCGACAAGGTCGGCAGGCTGCCTGACCTGGGTCAGATCAAGCACATCTCGCGGCAGCATCCACAGCAGGTCGCGTACCGTCTGCACACCCAGTCGCTGCAGCAGTGCAGCACGCTGCGGTCCAACCCCGGCAAGATTCTGCACATCCTGATCAAGCGGGGAGTCGCCCATGGATCATGCCTCTACTCAGGCCGCGGCGAGCCCCCTTTTGGAAACAGCGAGTGGACAGCTGGCTGCACCAATCCGGGCAGCCAGCGCCGCAATGCCTACCGCAGAGTAATGCGCTGACCCGTATTTGAGCTCTTGTAGATCGCGAGAATAATCTCCACGCTCTTGCGACCTTCGTAGCCATCAATGGCCGGTTTGTCCCCAGCATTGATCGCGGCGATAAAGTCTTCGAACTGCTTCTGATGCCCCACGAAGGAAATGGCCTTCGGGTCCGAGGCCCCACCGCTGACCGCATTGCCAGCACCATAATTGGCCAGCAATTGCTCATCTTCCGGCCGCTTCTCCTGGAATTCCCACAGCAGAATGCTGTCCTGTTCCACAATGGCGGAACCGGTTGTGCCGTGAATCTCAATTTTCTTCAGCAGGCCCGGGAACGCGCTCGTCGAGGCTTCCAGCGTTCCCAGAGCTCCATTCGCAAAGCGGACACAGGCAGTCCCAACGTCTTCGACTTCAATACGATCGTGGGCCAGTGTTGCGGTCAGCCCACACACTTCGGCCACATCGCCCATGAGCCAGTACAGCAGGTCGACGTTGTGAATGGCCTGATTCATGTAGGCTCCGCCGCCATCAAGAGCCCACGTTCCGCGCCATCCGCCGCTGTCGTAATATTCTTGAGTCCGCCACCATTTGACGTACATGTCGCCCAAGGTCAGGCGACCGAACCGCCCTTCGGAAATTGCCTGCTTGAGAGCCAGATTGGCCGGGCTGAACCGCGACGGCAAAATCGCCCCCAGTTGCACGCCAGCCGCTTCACAGGCATTGATGATGGCGTCGCAGCGCTCCAGCGTGATTTCCAGGGGCTTTTCCACCAGCACATGCTTTCCGGCACGGGCTGCGGCCACTGCCGGGTCCATGTGGGAACCGCTGGGTGTACAAATTGTGACGATGTGGACATGCGGATCGGCCAGCATGTCCTCAATTTTTTCGTATGCCACCCCGCCACATTCCGCCGCCAGGGCTTTGGAGCGTTCGGGGCTTTGATCAAAGCAGGCCACAAAACTGGCGCCAGGAATGGCCTGAATCGCCTGAATGTGGAAGCGGGCAATCATGCCGCAGCCAACAATTCCAAATCCAATGGACATGTGTCGTGGGGGTTTGAGGGGTCAAGAACCGTTCAATCGCAGGGCGATTGTGGAGGGTTCCCGCGTAGTTTTCAAACGTGCCCGTCGACCGGGGGACAGATTCGTGCGAATCAGTTCAATCCAATGACACATCGGACGCTCATGAAAGAACCGGATTCCGGCATTGCAGATGTCGTCGGAAACTCCTTTGGGGTCTCACATTTGCGGCTGGGATTTCCGCGGCACTTCAGTTAGATTCCCATAAAGCTTCGCCAAGAAGTTGGCCACCGTACACCACACAGACGCCGGGACCTGGATGCCAGTCGTGCATCGGCCCGCTGCGTCCACAGGAGAAGTTGTTCATGGATTCGTATGCCCCATGCCCCTGCGGCAGTGGAAAAAAGCTGAAGTTCTGCTGCCAGGCAATTTTGCCCGAGCTGACCAAGATCGAGCGATTGCAGGAGAACAATCAGCCTCGCATGGCCATTCAGGCCATCGACAAACTGCTCAAGGACCATCCCGATCATGGCTGGCTGATCACTCAGCGCGCCATGGCCCTGTTCAACGAACAGCGGTTCGCCGAAGCACGCGACGGCCTGCTGCCGTTCCTGCATCGTCATCAGGACCATCCTCTGGCCAACGTGCTGCTGGCGACCGCCGTCAGCCAGCTGGAGCCATATCCCGCCAGCAAGAAGGTCATTCACCGCGCCTTTCTAAAGAGCACCACATCGGAACCGGCCCTGGTGGCCCTGCTTGCCGGTCGCATCGCGGCGTATCACCTCGAAGCCTCCAACTTCATGGCCGCCCGCCAGCACATGGCCATGGTGCTGCGACTCGGCAGCGAGCAGGAACGTCAGCAGACGCTGATGGCCATGCTTGAAATCGATGCCGATGCCTCCATTCCTTATCCGCTGCGTGGAGCACATCCGCTCCCCAAGTACGCCCCGCCCGAAGCGGCCATCCCGACCTACAAGAAGGCGATGAAACTGGCTGCGCTGGGATGTTTCGAAGAATCCGCCGACGCCCTGGAAGCGGTCACTCAGCAAGACCAGGAGAGTGCCCCGTTGTGGCACACGCTCGGCCTGCTGCGGTCGTGGGATGGTGACAGCAAACGCGCTGCCGCCGCGTTCCATCAGGCGGCCCGCCTGTACACGGACAATGCCCATGCCGTCACGGTGGAAACACTCGCTCAGTTGCTGGAACGGGAACTCCCGGAGAACACCATCTGCACGCGAATGAAGGGCTACACGGTCGATTCGCTCTCCAAACTGCTCACCCGTCTGGACAACGAAGACCGGCTCAGCCGTGTCAATCTCGATCCCAACGAGCAGGAGTCACTCGTCGCGGCTCGTTACGACATTCTCGACCGTCCGCACCCCACGGATGACGAACTGGCCTCCCTCACCTTGGAATCCGCTCCACGCATCATCGGACGCGTCGGGCTGTTTGACCGACGCGATGAGGACTCTCCAGCGCGTGCAGTCATCACAGGCGTTGAAGGAGACCGGCTCAAGGCTGCTGCCGAACTGTTTGAACAGGCCGCCGGAGAATTCGCCACTCCGAACAGCGATGTGCTGATTCCACCGGGTGAAACCGAACCGGACGATGTGGTTGTCCGCCATCCCAAGGACGAAATCGCCCTGTCCGATGCAGTCTTCGTCCCGCCCAAGAGCCCTTCCGAGGTCCGGCGCAAATTGCGTCAGGAGCTGTTTCAAAATGCCGTCAACACGACATGGATGAACACGCCTCAGGACGCTCTCGGTGGAAAGAGCCCCGCGGATGCCAAGGCCGATGAGAGCCTGAGTGTTCCGCTGGCCGCTTCGCTGTACGTGCTCGATTCGTTCCTCGATGGACGCGACTTGATTCTGGATATCAACGCCCTGCGCGAAAAGCTCGGCCTCCCTATTCCCGAGGTCATTACCATCGAGCCGGGCATTGACCTGAATGCCTTTACGATCAGCGAACTGCAGCAGGTGGGTGTCAGCCAGCTGGCAGACGAAGTCTTCGAAAAGGTGATGCAGCGTATTCTGGTGACCAAGCACTGCCGACACGGTTACAACGTGCTGAAGGAGTTCATCGAGAATCGTCCGCAACTGCTGCAGAAGGACATTCAGGAGTCACTGCAGGCACACGCCACGCTGTCGGAAATTTGTGCTCATGCATTGCGTGACGAAGAAGCCCTGGAATGGATCGAAAAGGGGTTCCAGTTCAGCAAGGCTCACGATGCTCCCTTCCAGGCCCAATTGTTCTGGAAGATGCGGGAACTTTCGCATCGTGCGGGGGATTCCTCCGATCCCAAGCTCAAGCCGCTGCTGCTGGACCTGTGGAACTACTATGGCGCCAAGATTCCGCAAGTCCGCGAACGGTTGCAGGAAATTGTCGAAGTGCTCGACATTGATGCCCCGTGGGACTCCGCAATCCTCACGGCTCAAACCGTCGGTGGCGGTTCGATCCTCACCGCCGAAACCGAAAAAACAGTCTCTGGCGAAAAGAAGCTCTGGCTGCCAGATTAGTCGGCAGTCCGTCCTGCTCGCCTGACGTCTTCAAAGCGATGTGTCCTCACTGGGGATACATCGCTTCTTTTTTTGGTGGAACCACCGTTTCAGTTCTCAGAGGTATTCGCTGCTGACGGACGCGTGAGGAGTCGGTAGAATTCCGGAGCGGTTCTCACCAGACCAGGGGGCGAGTGCATTCATGACTGATGCCCGTTTGTTGCGACGTGTCGATGAAGTGGCGGAGCGTTTGCGAACACTTCGCCGACATCGCCTGATCACCCTGGCCTGGCTGGCCCTGGCGCTGCTGGTGGGATTACTCAACCTGATCCCGGCTGGTCAGCAACACGCACTACCGGTCCTGCTGATTGGCACTTTACTTGTGCTGATGGTCGGACTGTTGATGAGTCGTCAGTCCACTGGAGATCGGACAGCGGCCGCCGAACACATCGAGTCCGCATTTCGCGACCTTGACTCCCGGCTGATCACGGCCATGCAGCAGCACCCGCGGGTCGAGACCGGAAATTTCGGTTTTCTGCAAGGCGAAGTGCTCGGCGAAACTCTCCAGCACGCGGCTACACACAACTGGAAGTCAACCATCCCATCCAGTCGGCTGCTGCGAACCCGGCTGACCATGTATGCAGCGTTCCTGCTTTGTCTGGTCACGGGAACACAAGCACTCAAACACGCGCGCCGTATCCCCGAACAACCTGTTGTTGCCAGCAGTGAATCCGACGGACAGGTCACAGCAGACCCGCTGTCGATTCACGTTGATCCCGGAGATGCAGAACTTGAACGCGGCACCAGCCTGCTGGTGCTGGCGAGGTTTGATGGTCCGCTGCCCGAGAATGTCGTACTGATTGCTCATGATGTCGACCAGCGGGAAATTCGCATCCCGCTCAAGAAGAGTCTGGACGATCCGCTGTATGGTGGCCGCCTGCCGGATGTCCAGCGGAATTTGAGCTACCGCGTGGAGTACGATGGCACCTCGTCCGATGAGTTCCACATCACGACCTTTTCTTATCCGGAACTCGTCCGGGCAGATGCTCGACTGACGTACCCGCAGTACACCGGACTGAAACCGCAAACGATTGAAGATGTCCGCCGCGTGAGCGTTGTAGAAGGAACCGATGTCACGTGGTTGTGCCAACTCAACAAGCCGGTCGCATCCGCCTTGCTCGTCGGTGACGATGGAACCGAGCTACCTCTCTCTGTTGATCCCGAAAGCTCCGAACTATTTCAGTTGCAGGCCACTTGGCGCGCCACCGGGATTGAGCGTCACCGCTTTAAGCTGCATTTAACAGACGAAGAGGGGCGGACCAATCGCGAACCGCCTTCGTTCTTCGTGGAGGTCGTTCCCAACAAGCCGCCGGAACTCAAGGTGGCGTTCCCGAAGAAGGACCTGCGAGTTTCTCCGTTGCAGGAAGTCAGCCTGCAGGCCCGTGCCCACGATGATTTCGGCCTGCTGGAATACGGGTTGAAATACCTGCTTCCTTCCGGAGAGGAGCAGACTGTGAAATTTGGCGACCGCGCAGCGCCGGGTGAGCGTCCGGAGATGGACTACCTGCTGGCTCTGGAGAATTTGCAGGTCTCCCCCAACGAACTGATCACCTACTACTTCTATGCCGACGACGTTGGCCCCGATGGCGAATCGAGGCGTGCCTACAGCGACATGTTTTTTGCTGAGGTCCGCCCATTCGAAGAGATCTTTCGGCAGGTCACTCCGCCTTCCGGAGAGGGGGAAGGCCAGCCAAGTGAAAGCCAGAGGCTGGTGGAACTGCAGCGACAGATTGTCATCGGCATCTGGAATCTCATTCGCCGGGAGCACCGGCAGTCTCCTTCCGGCAAGTTTCCGGAGGATGTTCAGGTACTGGCGGAATCGCAGGCCAAGGTGCTGGAGCTGACACAGGAGGTCGCAGCGGAACTGGATGATCTGCTGATGAAGCAACATGCCGACGAAGCGATCGGTGCCATGACTGAGGCGGTCGAGGCGTTCACCGAAGTGGTTCGCAGCAACTTGCCGAGCGACCTGCC
>JAGQPW010000057.1:0-24245 GCA_020426515.1 Planctomycetaceae bacterium
CAGCAAGAAGGGATCCAGCAAGAAGGGTTCCAGCAAGAAGGGATCCAGCAAGAAGGGATCCAACAAGAAGGGATCCAACAAGAAGGGCAAAAAGTGCTAGTCACGGAGTGACTCTGACGACAGTCGCCTAGCGGCTGGCCAAGTCACCAACGATGTGCTTCCTCGGACGTGACCGACACCCCTTGTGTCGGTCGCGTCCGCTGTCATTCATACCGGTCGTGTGGATTCCTTGAATAACTCACGATCTGACGATTGGTGCGATTTCCTTGGCGTAGTTTTCTGGCGACATGCCGGAAGTGCGATGAAACGGAAATCAATCGTGCCGCCGTTGCTGCACAACCTAGGTTTGGGATGTGGAGTTCACAGAACTGCAATTGGAATACGAGTCTTGATGATCCAGGAGAGGGACCATGCCCGCCTTAAAAAAACGAACGAAGGCCAAGCGAAAGAAGGATAAGAGTTCCCCAGCAAAGAAATCCAAGTCCAAGAAAATCGCAAAGTCCTCCTGTCCGCATTGCAAAGGGGGCGCGCAGACATATCGCTACCTGAAAGGCATGTACAAATTCGATGTGGACCTGGCCCACGAAACTGTCCGGGATGGACGAGATCCCGTAGAACTCGACCGGGATGATGTGGACTACTGCCTGGACGGTTGTCGCATCCACGAACAGCACCTGGATCACGTCGACACAAAATACCCGGGAATCCTGGCTCACTGCTGGTATCCACTCCCGGATGGAACAATTGCTCACGGGCATGCGCTCATCGACGGCAATCACCGGGCGGCCCGCTGTCGTCGCGATGGCATTCCGTACTACGCCTATCTGCTGACTGAAGAAGAAAGCCGCGCAGTCACGCTTCGGTCACCCGACATTGAGAAAATTCTTGCGAACGTTCGGCCCGACACGACACAAGCTTCTACCGACGAATCGTAGCCCATGTCGATCTTGGAGGAACTGCCACAGGTAAGCCCTGACCTGACACTGCAGGAACTCTCTCCACAAGAGTTCGTCGTCAAGCTGCGCAGCCGCAAGCAATACTTCAGCGTCGGTCCAGAAGAAGCGTTTCTGCTGGAAATGCTGCAGACGCCTCAAACCCGCAACTCGCTCAAAAAGGCCTTCAAAGAGCGGTTCGGCGAACGTTTGTCATCTCAGGACATCGGCGACTTCCTGCAGTTGATTACACAACGCGGATTGCTGGTGGGTGAGCAGCCTGCGGCAGACGTCTCTACTGAAATTGAGGGAGATGATGACGAAGACATTATCTCCACCGGCAAACAAAGCCTGCTGTTCTATAGAATTCCGCTATTCGATCCGAATGCGAAGTTCAATCGCTGGGAACCGCGGTTGCGCTGGTTGTGGTCGCTGCAATTCCTGATCTTTTCGCTGGGAGTCATCGCGTTCGCGGGACTCGTTCTCTGGGGGAACCGAGGCGGACTGTTCTCGGCCTTCCCGAACGCCGTACGCTGGGAAACGTTCCTCATCGGGTGGGGAGTGGTCATTGCGGCGACAGCACTGCATGAAGTCGCTCACGGATTGACTTGCAAACACTTTGGTGGTGATGTCCATGACACAGGGATCCTGTTCATGTTCTTCATGCCCTGCCTGTACTGCAATGTTTCCGATGCGTGGCTGATTCGTGAGAAGTGGAAGCGTATGCTCATTACGGCCGCCGGGCCGTACTGCGATTTGTGCGTCTGGGCGCTGGCGGTGTTTGTGTGGCGAATTACTCAGCAGGACACGCTGATCAACTACGTGGCCTTCGTCGCACTGACAGTGTGTGGCACTCGAAGCCTGTTGAACTTCAACCCGCTGCTTCGCCTCGATGGCTACTACCTGGTGGCCGACTGGCTCTCCATCCCGAACCTGCGCAAACGGGCTCACGAGTATTGGATGGGATACCTGCGATGGTTTCTGTGGGGAGCTGAACGACCGAAAGCGGAGGCCAATGGAACGGCACTGCTGGTCTATGGTGTCGTCAGCTGGTTTTTTGCCCTCACGCTGCTGGATGTCGTGTTCCTGCAACTTCTCAAGTATGCCGGCGACCAGATGGGGACGGCCGGAATTGTGATGGGGCTGCTACTGCTGATGGCTGTGTCTAAACGTGTGTTTAAGGGGTTTTTCAGGAGTGAGTTCATGAAGATGCTGACAGAACGACCAACACATGTGATGCGGTGGGGCATTGGAATTGCTGCCGTCGCGGTAGCGCTGTTCGTCATCCCCGTACGGCACTATGCCACGGGCGCATTCGAGGTGCGATCGGGCGAGCGTCACCAGATTGCAGTCCCAGTGGCCGGTTTCGTTGCCGAGGTATTTGTCCAGGACGGACAGCAGGTAGAGGCGAACGCGCCGCTGGTTCGACTGGAGTCAACGGACCTTCACAACCAGATTGCCGTCAAACAATCGGAACTTCAGGAGTCTGACGCAATCCTGCGCAAACTCCGCGCTGGTCCACGACCGGAGGAGGTCAACGATCAGTTGGCCCGAACGCAGCGGCTGCGTGACTGGGTCGAAATGGGGCAGCAGGAACTGGACCGTGCAAAGCGTCGGCTGGAACAGGAACTGGTTGGCCTTGAGCAGAGAATCGCTCAGACTCAGGCCGAACTGCGATTCGGGAAGGCTTCCCTGGAGCAGTCCTATGCGTTGTATCGGCAGGGAGCGCTTGCGGGAGCGGAACTGCGCTCAGAACAGACGCGTCTGGTGGTGCTGGAGTCGCAATTGCGACAAGCTGAATCCGACAAGAAAGTCCGTGAGGTGGAAGGTACGCGAGCTGCCGAACAGGAACTGGTCCGCCGGCAACAGGAACTTGCCGATGCCGAATCGCGACTGACGCTGCTCAAGGCCGGGACGCGGCCAGAAGAACTCGCCGCAGAAGAAGCCCGCAGGCAGCGACTCGATCAGGAACTGGCCTACCTCCAAGATCGTGCTGACCGACTGATTGTGAGAGCCCCTGCTGATGGCACCATCAGCAGTCCCCGCATGCAGGAGATTGTGGGGACGTTCGCGGCGGCAGGAACACCGATTTGCACAATCGAAGACGCCTCGAACTCGTACATTGAAATTTCGGTCCCCGAAGAGGAAGTCGTTGGATTGAAGCCCGGTCAGACTGTAAACCTCAAAGCCCGCGCCATTCCCTTCGAAACGTTCTACGCCTCTGTCGATCACATTGCGACGTCGACCCGATCAAATCCTACTGCCGGGACTGCGGGAGTCGCCAATCCGGCGCTGGTGGTTTACTGCCAGTTGGCCAACCCGGACGGCCGTCTGCGCACCGGCATGAGTGGATTCGGTCGAGTAGATCGAGGCTGGAAGTCTTTGGGGCTGATCATGGCCACACGAGCCCTCCGCTACCTGCGAACCGAGTTCTGGTGGTAAGCGCGTGCGGGAACAATGGACATCGAATGTTCCATGCCCGTCGGCACACCCTGCATTGGCACTGACTGCAACGGTACAGGTTGCGATGATTCCGAAACGCCAAGCTGGGACGCCGGAGTGAGAGAATGCCCAAACCCCACAGTGCGATAACTTGAGTACATGGAAACACCGGCAGGCGCTGCGTTGATCGGAGCTTCAGCCACGGGAACTGCGGCGATCGCCTCGTTGGCAAATTCAATCTGCCATCGATCCAGCGTGGTTCCCTGAACTTCGCTGAGACGAGCCAGCACAACATTGTAGTCAGCCAGTGCATCTGCAGCTGCCGTCTGCGCATCGATATGCGTTTGCAGTGCTGTCTGAAAATCGTCGAGAGCGGCCAACAATGAATTGCGTCCTCCATCGCGCCCGCCCGGATTGCTGAATCGAATCGTGGCAAGTCGCAGCCATTCCTGAGTCTGCTGCGTCTGCTCCTTCGCACTGGAATAGAGTTCCCAGCGTGTTTGGAGCTCCGAGAGCAGCAGCGCCACCTGATAGCCCACCTGGCGTTCGTATTCACGGAGCAATGCCTGCTCCCGGGCCAGTTCCAACTCTGCGGCCCGCAACCGAGATTTGGCCTTCTGATTTCCCAATGGAACCGAAAACTCCAGACCAACGGTCCAGTCGGTATAGTCAAGATCAAACGCCTGCCCCAGGGCATCATCCAGGCGGTTGCCCAATCCGTTCACACGGTAGAGATAGCGGGCATCTAGCTGCGGCAACTTGTCATTCACCGCCACGGTTTGCCGCCACTTCAATTGTTCAACATCGAGCCGACGCTGCTTCAAATCGGGCCTTCGGATGATGGCCACTTCCACAGCCTGCTGCAGGTCAAAGGGTTGAGCCTGTTGAATCGGTACGTCGGTCAGTTGCAGCGCCCGCGAATCTTCAGCGGGAAGTCCAATCAACTGCCGCATCTGATTTTCGCGTTGCCACACCCTCAGTTGAGCGGAAGCCAGTTGCTGCCGCAGCCGCTCCCGCTGAACCTTTACGCGAGCGACGTCTGCATACGTCGACCGTTCAGCCTGGAACCGCAATTCCTCAATACGAACACTCTCTTCCGCAATGGGTATCACCGAGAGCACAGCCCGCCATGAGGCCACTGCGGCAAACAGTCGCCAGTAGGCTTCTTCGGTACTTCGCACCTGACGAATCGTCGCCTCTTCGACTTCCCAACGTGTCATTTCGGACTGCAACTGTGCAACGCGAATCGGCGCCAGATTGACAGAGTGACCAAAACCCCGCAGCAGAGGCTGGCGAATTTCGAATATAAAGTCTGCTTCATGCGCAGGATTGAAGCCGCCGGATGTACTGTCCGGAATAAACAGGTATCCCATTGACGGGTCATAGCCCGCGCGAGTTGTCGTCCCCAGAGACCAGCGCTTCGAAACGGTAGCGGAAAAATCTCCCTCGTCACGACGTGTCTGGGTCGACAGTCCCGGACCGAAGAATGAGGCCGGCGGGTCGTTGATGCGACTGCCCAGGTAGCCCAGACGCAGTTCTGGATTGAAAACCCCCAGTTCGGCATCGGCACGAGCTTCGGCAATGGACGGGTCAAATCCGGTCACCGACTCAATCCCGTCGAGAGTACGGATGATGTCAGAATGTGCCATTGCCATCGCAATGGCCCCCCGCAAACCCAGTGGAAGAGTGGCTTCAGTGATACGCGCGGGGTCTGGCTGTTCAGCCCACGCCCGGTCGGATGACACCGGATCCTGACCACGAAAGACCGTCCGTTCAACCGCAGAGGCTTGGGCCAGTTGTCGAGACGCAAGCTGACACCCCGCCCCTGACAGTGTCAGGAGCGCAGCGCAAATCAGCATGGACCACTCGACTCGCAATGTGGGCAGACGCTCTTTGGGTACGGAACGGAAGAAGACCCGGAATTGAGCAATCTACGCCCGCCTGCGGATTGTCGAAACCGCAACCCGTCTCGGGCCTGCGCTACGCGCAATTTACCCTGAATGAAACGCTTTAATGCGGCACTTTTTGCCGCTCTGGCAAGCGTGATCACGCTTCACAGGGGATCTGCTGATGCAGGTTTTCCCACCCCAGGTCGCAGGGCCGGTCCGAATGATCGGCTCACACTGAGCTTCAGGGACTTCGATCGAAGGCAGCCAGGCCTCGTTTCCGTTCGCGCCGATCTCCAGGCGACGCCCTACAAACCTTGTCCATACCCTGTGACAGGGCAGGACAAAGTTTGCCATGAGACGCTGCTGCCCTCACAGGCCTGCGCTATCGTTTCCTGACCTCGATGATGTACTTGATCAGGTCATTGAACTCTTGCCGACTCTTCAACTGTTTCGCCAGACCTGCGGGCATGATGGATGTCCGCGAATCGGCAACTTCCTCGATGTCGGCCTTCTGGAACGTCAGCGGTTCGGGCTGGGCGAGATTCCGCAAGACGATTGCCTGATCCGTTTCAGAGACGCGGATGCCGGTATAGATTTTCCCATCGTTGGTCACGAGGGTGATCTGGGCGAACTCCTTGTCGATTCGCTTGGAGGGGCGCAACACTGAGTCCACAAGTTCCTCGGGTTTGAGGACAGTCGTGAGCTTGGTCAGATCCGGTCCCAAGCGAGTCGCTCCCGCTGGTGGATCATGGCAGGCGAAGCAGGCCGCGGCAGACTTATAGAAGAGAGTCTTGCCCCGTTCGGCATTCCCTTCGGCGATTGCGATGCGTGCCAGTTCCACGGGATCAGCGGCGACAAGTTCGGTTTCGAGCTTCTCGTTCGAAAAGCCTTCCGGGTCAATTCCGATGTCCTTCAGTACGAGCTCCGCTTCGAGTGGATGCTCACCCAGCAGCTCGTCGGGATTCCAGAAGGTGTGACGGTCACTGGTGGCAGCACGCACACGCTTGACCGTGTCCGCTGAAATTGTCGAGGAACTGTTGCCCCAGGTATTGCGAACAAACGTCAACACGGCTGCGAGTTCTTCATCATTCAGCAGATTCTTGAACGCCGTCATTGGGGGGACGCCGCGAGCGGGGTCGTAGGTCTTGCCGTTGACCGTGAGCTTGCCCCACATCCCGTGGAGTGCCATTTTCACCAGACGGTCTTCACTGCCGTTGACCCACGGGCTGCCCACCAGCGAAGGATAGACGATGCCGTTCCCTTTTCCATGCGCCAGGTGACACGTGGCACAATGTGACTCGCGCTGATAAACCGCTGCCCCAAGTTCGTAAACCTTCTGTTCGTCCGGGCTCAGACGCTTTGGGGGGTCAAACTTGACGAATTCAATCTCTGCCGGAGCTGCGAATCCGCTGGCCCCCTTGGCATCCACGTTGTACCAGAAGTGCTGGACTGTCTTCGCTGCGACAACGGCATGTGGAACCGTCGAATTCAGAAGCTTGTTCAACAACTCCTCGTTCCTGACGTTGTGCTGCTGATGCATCCAGAGTGCTTCCAGCAGGTGATGAGCCTCTAGCTCATCGTTTGGATTGAAGTTTGCCATCCACTTCTGTGTGGCGGCGATCACTTCCTTCGAATCGCGAGCGCTGAGCTCAACGCGTGTCCGGTGACGAACACCGTTGACCGGATGCTTCAGATTTTCGAGCAATGCTTCAATGGGCTCACCTGCAATCTTCACAGGCTTCTGAAGTGGTCGTCCCTTCACTGTCAGCCGCAGAATACGACCGTGCTTGTGGTCGCGATTGGGATCACGAATGTTGTGCTGCATGTGGCCGATGATGGCGTTCTGCCAGTCCGAGACGTACAGAGCGCCGTCTTCACCAACGATGGCATCGGTCGGACGGAAATTGCGATCGGAACTGTTCAGCAGTTCAACGCCGGGGGTTCCCCAGACTTCGCCCAGCTTACGTTTTTCACCATCTCCATCGCGGTCAAGGTCGTACTGCTTGACCCCAAGGAATCCAATCGTGTTGCAGATCAGGAAGTCCTGCTGCATCTCTTCCGGGAAGTGATCCGAGGAAAGGATCTCGTCTGCGGCGACCGGACGGAATTCCTTTGTGAGCAGTTCATGCATCTTGAAGCCCTTGCCTTCAGGACGCACCTGATAGGACCTGCCGCCGGTCCCATCATTGGCATAACAATATCCCCAGTAGTCGAAACTGGTCCCGTGCGGATTCGGTGAGTTGCCTGCATGGGGCGTGATCACGAATGTCCGGGGATCGAAGCGATACATCCCCGATTCGCCAATATTGAGATTCTGCCTCCAGGGTGTCTCGTGGTTGTGCACCAGGAAAATTCCACTTTGCCAGTAGATTCCGCCATCCGGGCCGTAAATCAGATTGTTCGCCGCATGGTGGGTATCGGAAGTCCCCAATCCTTGCAGCAGGACGATACGCACATCGGCCTTGTCATCCCCATCTGTATCCTTGAGGAACAACAGATCCGGGCCGGAGGTCACCACAACGCCACCACCCCAGAATTCGAACCCGAGCGGGTTGTGAACGTGAGCAAAGACCTTCTTGAGATCTGCCACGCCATCCCCGTTCGTATCTTCGAAAATTGACAGGGTGTCATTCATCTCCTTCAGCGGTTCCCACTTGGGATAGGTATTCCAGCAGGCGGCCCAGAGTCGCCCCTTGCTGTCAACCTGCATCTGCACCGGGTTGGCCATGTCCGGAAACATTTCTTCCGAGGCAAAGACATTGAGCTCAAAGCCCTCGGGAACGGCAATCTGGGCGACGCTGTCCAGCGCGCTGAGATACTCGACGCTCCCTTCCTTCTCCTTGCTGGAACTCTTGCTGCCGCCGCCTACGTTCGAGATCACCTGAACGGGGGGTGGAACGTTGCTGTCATCTGCCTTAATCGACTCGCCTTTTGCAGCCGCCCAGATCACAGGATCGCGATTGGCGGTCATGACATCGAGCATCACCAGTTCGTGCTTAAGCACATCGGCATTGCTCTGCCCATCAACAAAGGTCAGCGTGGAGCGACCGCCCCAGATGTCGTTGCCGTCGGTAGCACGATAGCGATTGTGCCAGTGCCAATTCTTGTCCTGCACTGCTGCGTACACATTGGCGAGGGTCTCTCCAGCTGGAGCAGGCTTGCCCAGCAGGGCCTTCGAAATGATGTTGGCCAGTTCACGATAGCCGGCAGCGTTCAGATGGATTCCGTTGAGCGTGAATCGCTCGATACTGGAAGCGAACAACTGAAAGGTTGGCGAGTACAAATCGACGAACGTCGCCCCTGTGGCGGCGGCGGCCCGTCGAGTCGCTTCCGTGTAGGCGGCGAGATTGGCGTTCAGCTGCGTCCCTTCCGGCAAGTTGCGATCGCCGGTGTTTTCATAAGCGATCGGACTGAACAGCACGAACCGGGCATCGACGCCGGCCTCTTTCCGCAGTGCCCGATATTTTTCAACCAGTTTGACCAGTTCGCCCTGATAGGCATCCGCCCCTTCGGGGCCAGCGAACGATTCGTTGTATCCATACATGATGAAGACAACGCTCGGCGCTACGTGCTGAAGGTATTCTTCGTCGTTGGTAAATCCTTGGTTGCGGGGACGCTTGTTGACCATGTCTCCAGAAAAACTCATGTTCCGGAAGCGAACATTTTTTCCCGCCAGACTGGTCTGCAATGCAGCCTCTACCCATGGGTCGTGCTGCATCCGGTCGGCGAGTCCATTGCCATAAATCGCGACCACATCGTTCTGCTGGAACTCAAATGGCTCAGCAGAGGAGGCTGATTGAACAGCCATCACGAAGAGCAACATGCAAGACAGGAGACGAGTAGCCATCGCCTTCAGCAAGGAATTCGGCGGGTAAAACATGCTTCAAAAAGTTCCCTTCATTGTGGCCAACACTTCCGGTTGCCACTCACGGTGTGCCTGGTGATTCCGTTTTCTTCTGGACGAGCAGCACGGTCTTCAGACTCGCGACCCTTCCAATCCGACAGTTGCCATGTGCATCCACGTGAACGGTTTGCGACAGAGCAATCATAATTTTCACAGGTGGTTGTACTTAGTCGCATTCCGAACGGCTAGGCTGACGGCTCTTCGAGGACAGATTTTCAGATCAGATCAACGTCGAATCGGGCTTCCCCGCTGGCCAGATGTCCTTGAGCTCACTGCAGAACATCGATTGCCTGGCGAATGCCCGCAGAAAGCCAGGGCAACAAAGCTCAACAGTTGAATACGAAAGCGAAGTTGCCTCACCGCCAACGCTGGGTGGAAGGACAGGCCGGTGAAGACAACAGCCGACATGTCCTTTCAGAAGCCCGATGCGACCTTGAGCCCCCAACTGGTCAGTCGGATTCCAGACGAAACTCAAGTGTGTTCCTGGCCTGCGGGGCAATGTGAGCTTCGAGTTTGCTGTCCTTGTTGAATCGGTCCGGGATGTATTGTTCAACCTCGGGAGCTCCCAACGGGCTCAATGTCCCCGGGATTGGCCGCTGCGCCGTAATCTCAACCCGTTTGCCCCCCTGGGTGGCCTGCAGCGAGAATGCTCCATCAGTGATACTTGCCGTGTCTGCGTCCAGGCCATTCTCAGTGGGATAGAAGACGATGTAGCCATCAGGGAGCGGCAGGCCATCTAACGTGACGGTCCCCTCAACCGGGAACAGTGGTGGCCCGGATTCGCCGCTGCACCCTCCGATTCCTGCCATCATCATCGCAATACTGCTCAGCAGAACTCCGCGTTCAACGAATCTGTTTACAAACGAATGCATTCCGGCCCCCGCAACTCTAGTTGAACGAACACACGATGGAGTTCTCTCGATGTGAATGAACGGATCGAGATCAGAATTCTCCCAGTGTGTTGCCGTCGTTTCGACTTCCGAGACGCTGAAACGTTGTTCTGTCAACGCTGTTTGAAACGAAACGAACCGAACCATCCGCGAGTGCGGCGTGGGCTCCGCCGATGTGGTAGCTGCGGACGTGAACCAGAGCACTGCTGTTGGCACATCCACTGCAGGGGGCGATTTTGGAACTTCCGCAGGCATTCCAAATCTGATCGGCGACGTTGGTGTTCGGCGGATTCAACGTGTTGAACAGAACTGTTCCCCCCAATGGGTTGTAGTATGCTCCACGATAGTCGTAGACCCCGTTGAAACATGCAGCCAAAGTCGACGTCCCGGAATTGGGGAACAGCACCAGTTCGCTGGCCATCAAGGTCATCGATGTCCCATCGGTCACATCACGCATTCGAGTGTCGGAAATGGAGTAAAACATTCCATCGAGATTCACCCCCTGATTCGTGACCATGTCTTGCGATCCGGCAGAGAGCACGTAATTCCCAAAGAATCCCTGTCCCTGATTCGACACTTTGGGACCCGCCGGATCTGAGGGACACGTCAGCATCGGAATCACGGTGTCGCGTCCGCTCCAGGTAATCGCTTCGGTGGTCCCGCTCATGAGCGGAACAAACTTCTGATACAAAGCGGACTGGTCGATATACGGGAGGATCATGTGCATCCAGCACTTCCGGTGCCCTTGAAACGGATCACCCGCATCGTACTTGTAGATCTGATTGAAGATTCCTGGCGGGAATACGGAATGAGTGTCGTGATAGTTGTGCAATGCCAGCCCCAACTGCTTGAGATTATTCTTGCACTGCGACCGACGTGCAGCCTCGCGCGCCTGCTGGACAGCGGGCAGCAGCAGGGAGATCAGGATTGCGATGATGGCAATCACGACCAGCAGTTCGATCAGCGTGAAGCCTCGTCGAGGTCGACGGTGAAACGTGTTTTCAGTCATGACTGCGAAACCTCGAATGTAGCGATATTGAAGAGTGACGATGGACGTGAATTCCTGACTCCGAGGTCATACTCTGCATGCCGCAGTCGAAACGGCCTCGAATGGCGTCAATAGGCAAATGCCTTTATTGACGGCCGACTGCAAACCGCGGGCGGCTCTGTTGTTCAATCCCAGCTTGTCAACTGTGGCTGCTTCCCTCCTTCGATCCAGAGAAACTTCCCGCTGGCCTGGCTGTACTTGCCCCGGATGATTTCCAGCACAAGGTCAAACGCCCGCTGAGGGTCATCTCCGCCCTGGATTCCAACCTGCTTTGCCCAATCTCGCAGCGGCTGAGCCAATGGTCCTGCCGTCTCCGCCGCCCTCTGAATCTCGGCCCACATGGCCGTTTTGACTTCCCCGGGATGAATGACGTTGGCCGTGACTTCAGTTGTTTGCAGTTCAGCCGCCAGATGACGCGTGAATTGATTGAGCGCCACCTTACTCGTGGCATATGCACTATTCAGCGGTCCTGGCGGATGAAGCGTAGCTGCCGAGCTGAAGTTGATAATGCGTCCCCAGCCTGCATCAATCATGGGCTTCAGGAAGGCTCGACACACCAGATAGGGGCCGAACATGTTGGTTTCGAAGCTGCCGATCCAGGCGTCGATCGAACTGTCCTGAATCAACTGGATTGGCCCGAACGTTCCAGCAGCGTTGATCAGGATTCGAGGAGGTCCAAATTTCTTCAGGACCTCCTCCCTCAGTCGACCGACGTCGGATCGGTCAGCAACATCAGCCCGCACCGCATCCACATTTCCATTGTCCGCACGAATCCAGTTCACGGTGTCGTCGAGTTCCTGCTGACTCCGCGCAGTGATGACCACCCGTGCCCCCAACTTCGAAAGCCCTCCGGCGATCACTCGGCCGAGACCGCGCCCCCCGCCAGTGATGAGAGCAACTGAATTGGTAAGGTCGTGCGACATGTTCTCTGTCAGTAGCTCAGTGGGATGGTCCAGGTTCACAATGGAAAATCTCGGTCAGCTCACCCGCTTGAACAATTCCGTTCTCGTCCAGATGCATGAGCGGTTGCATGAGTTCGGCCCACCGTCGATGGACATCTGAATGCCATAGTTTGTCCCAGGCCTGCTCATCGTGAATTTCGGAATACAGGAACAGATCCAGTCCGTTCTGGAAGGTGGTAATCTGGGCGATGCCGCTGTCCCGAATTTCGCTGAGCAGTTGAGGCCATCTCTCGGGCAGGGTGTCGTGATGTTCGCGATACTCTTCCAGCGCGCCTGGCTTGAGCCTCATGGTGAACGCACGACGAATCATGATTGAAGTCCTTTCATTGGGGATGACTGTTGATTCCGTCACGCCAGAATCTCGTGAATCACATGTCCATGAACATCCGTCAGGCGACGATCGATTCCATCCTGACGAAACGTCAGCCGCTCATGGTCAATGCCGAGCAAATGCAAAATGGTCGCGTGCAGGTCGTAGCAGTACGTAGTGCCTTCCAATGCCTTGAACCCAAATTCATCGCTGCTGCCATAGGCGACTCCCGAGCGAAGTCCGGCCCCGGCCAGCCAGGTGACAAACGTGCCACCGTTGTGGTCGCGTCCGGTTTTCGATTGAGTGAACGGCATCCGCCCGAATTCCGTCGTCCAGACGACAAGCGTATCCTCAAGGAGCCCCCGCTGTTTCAGGTCGGTCAGCAGTCCTGAAATCGGACGGTCGACGGTATTGGCGATTTTGGGGAGCTGATCAGGAATGCTGCCGTGGTTGTCCCAGTTGTTGCTGGCGCCATCCATGCCGCTCCACAACTGCACGAATCGGACTCCCTGTTCCAGCATTCGGCGGGCAATCAGGCAGTTCCGTCCGAAATCGGCTGTGGACTTCTCATTCAGTCCGTACTGCTCCTGTGTCTCGGCGGTTTCCGATGTGAGGTCGAGAACCTGCGGGGCGCTCAACTGCATGCGTGCGGCCAGCTCGTAAGACTGCATGCGGGCTGCCAGTCGCGAATCTCCCGGATGGTCCTGCAAGTGACGTTCGTTGAGCCGATTCAAAAGCTCTAGCCCGGCAGCCTCGGACATCGGTGTAATCTGCGACGCCGTTTCGGGAGGCTGAAGATTGGCGATCGGAATCCTGGAACTCGGGTTAATGACTGTCCCCTGCAGCGACGCCGGAAGAAATCCTTGTGAAAAATTTCCCAAGCCGTTGTAGGGGAGGCCGCGAGCGTCAGGAAGCACGACAAAGCTGGGCAGGTTGTCGCAGCTGTTCCCGAGAGCATAAGTGATCCACGACCCCATGCAGGGAAATCCCGGAACGAGAAAACCGGTGTTCTGCATGTAGCTGGCGGGACCATGCACATTGGTTTTCGAGGCCATCGCCATCAGAAACGTCAGGTCGTCCACATGCTGTGCCATGTGTGGCAACGCAGAGCTGACCCAACGCCCCGACTCACCATGCTGTTGAAACTCGAATGGCGATTTCATCACGTTGCCAGGCGTGCTGGTCGCGGCGGCAGTGATGCCGAAGTCGACCTTTTCTCCATCGCGTTTCTCCAGCGCGGGCTTGTAATCGAACGTGTCCATCTGGCTCACGCCGCCATTCATGAACAGTTGAATCACGCGGCGAACCTTCGCGGGGTGGTGCAGGCCCCCATTGAGATCGACCCCGGGTGAGTTTTCGGCGGCATCCCCCCAATTGTCCCGACACAGCAGTTGAGCCAAAGCGAGCGATCCGAACCCTCCACCCGCCTGCTGCAGCCAGTTTCGACGAGACAAGGTATGCGGGTCGACGGAACTCATTGCTTCCTCTGTTACGCTGGTGTGACTGAAGGGACTAATCCAGAATCAAAAACTCATTCGTGTTCATCAGAAACCGGCAAGCATTCGCAAGTCCGTATTCACGGGCGTAATCACTAACCAGCTGCTGCTCTTCCAGATCAGCCTCCCGAGAGAGCAGTAGCTGAAAGGCCGCCCGCACCTGATCGGGCAATTCGGATTGGCTGGTCTTCAGCTTCTCTGCCAGATGCTCACTCTGCCGGATGACAAACTTGTCGTTGAGCATTGCCAAGGCCTGGAGCGCTGTGGTTGACTCACTGCGGACTGGCGTCAATTGCGTTCCATCCGGACAGTCGAGTGCGGACATGAACGGATCGGGAATTGTGCGGTAAATAAAGCGATACAAGCTGCGACGCTGGTTTCCGGGATCGTCGACATTGAAATGCTCGTAGTCCGCTTCAGGTCGCAAATTGAAGGTTTTCGTTTCGATGAACTGCTTGACCGGAGGCCCCCCCATCTGCGTATTCAACCGACCGGCGAGCAGCAACAGCGCATCATGAATCGACTCGGCATCGAGCCGCTGCCGGTTCATTCTCCACAACAGCTGGTTGTTGCTGTCGAGTTGAGCCGCATCGGAATTGTGCGTGGATGCCTGGCGATACGTGGCGCTGCAGACGATGAGCCGATGCAGATCCTTGATCGACCCACCCTGATCTCGAAATGTGACGGCCAGCCAGTCGAGAAGTTCGGGATGGGTAGGCGACGCTCCCATGTGACCAAAGTCATTGGGAGTTTTCACAATCCCCTTACCGAAGTGGTTGTGCCAGATCCGATTCACAATCGATCGCCAGGTGAGCACGTTACGAGGGTCCGCCACCCAGTCGGCCAGGGCGACTCGGCGAAGTGCTTCATTCTCTGGCTGTGCAAGTTCGAACTTCGATGGCAGGTTCGGCACACAAGAAAGTGTGCCGGGAACTGCGAGTGGGCCGGGCTGCGTAATCTCACCTCGCTTCAGCAGGTGAATTTCTCTTGGGCCGGCGGCCGGTCGGAAGCCCCCTTTGGCCTCGAAGTTGTTCGTTCCACAATAGAGCTGCTTTTGCGCTGGCAACTCTGCAATCTGATGTTCAAGATCCAGTTTCAGGCAGTAGGCCGTGATGATGCGGCGCTGGTCGCTTGTTCGATCTGGCGATGGAATTTCCAGAATGGCGGCAATCTCTTCAGGCAGTGGCGTAAAGTCAACGCTCGCCGAGAGGGGATCGCTGACGGCCGAAAGTCGCAGTTTTCCAATCAGATGCCCGCCGCCATGCGTCTGTTGCAGCTCGAGAGTCAGCAACTGTTCAGATGCATTTTTCAGGGGCTCAGCCAGTTCGACGAAGAACGTGTGCGAAGTCCCCACTTGAGGGTAGATCCCCCACGCTGTCTGGGGGTTGTTGTCAAATGCTTTGTCGATAGACCAGCCGTTCTGGTTGAAGTCGGCCCGAGGCGACTGAGTCTTGAGCGATTGCAGGCTTGACGGGTCACTGGCGGGAGATGCCTTAAAGACCACCTCATTCAAATGCATATTGCCATTCTCCTGTCGACCGGGACCAAGGTGCGGCAAACTCTCGTCGGTCAACACTTCAACCCGCACGGCGGAGATTTCCGGGAGGGTCGTCTGCGTCGTAATGGTGTAAGTATCCCTCTCGGGTCGAGGCCCCGAGGAGAGAAGTGAGCCATCCGGCTGCAACGAGAGTTCTGATCCGTTGGCAGAATGGAACTCGACAAGTTGCAGAGGCTGCCAGTGAGGTTGTCGATTGCGAAGCTCGGCCTCCCAGCGACCAGCCTGCATGAGAACTTCGGGAGTGATCCACGCCAGATCCCTGGACTGCGAGTCCGCTTCCAGTTGGGCCAGTCGAGCATGCAACCCGGCCCGTTTCTCGGCAACGCCGGGATCGGCATCGTACATGCGGTGCGCCTTGTCGATGCCA
Source organism: Planctomycetaceae bacterium (assembly GCA_020426515.1). Lineage (GTDB taxonomy): Bacteria > Planctomycetota > Planctomycetia > Planctomycetales > Planctomycetaceae > JACKHO01. The sequence continues at coordinate 15,799 of JAGQPW010000057.1, forward strand.
GCGAAGACCGCCTGCAGGTTGTAATAGTCCTCCTGCGTGATGGGATCGAACTTGTGATCGTGACAGCGTGCGCAATGGACGGTGCTGCTGACAAACGTGGACATCACGGTCGAGACAACGTCGTCCCGGTCCTGATTCTGGGCGATCAGTTTGTCGATTGAATTCGCGTTGCCCGCCTGCTGAGCACTCAAGTCCCAGGGCCCGGTGGCCAAGAATCCTGTAGCCTCCAAGGCGAGGGCGTCACCTGGAAACAGTGCATCGCCAGCAAGCTGCTCCCGAACGAACTGTGCGTAGGGGCGATCTTCATTGAAGGCGTTGACGAGATAATCCCGATAAGGCCAGATCTGCCGGGCCAGGTCGTGCTCGAAGCCATGCGAATCGGCATAGTGGACCACATCCATCCAGTGCCGCGCCCATCGTTCTCCATAACGCGGGCTGGCCAGCAGGCGGTCGACGAGGTCTTCATACGCCCGGGGGGATGTGTCAGCGAGAAACGCATCGACATCTTCGGGAAGCGGAGGAAGTCCCGTCAGATCGAACGAGAGTCGCCGAATCAGCGTACGGCGATCTGCCTCCGATGCCGGTTGCAGTCCGGCATCCAGCAACTTCTTCAGCACGAAGCGATCGATGGGATTGCGGATCCATTGCTCCCGCTGAGTGCCATCCGGAAGCGAATGGAATTGAGGCGGAACAGGCTTTCGCAGTGGGCGATACGCCCAGTGATCGGGCCAGATCGCTCCTTCCGAGATCCACTGCCGCAGCAGGTTCACCTGAACTGCATCGAGTGGCTGCCCTTCGGGGGGCATCCGTTCCAACTCATCCGCCGTCACTCGCCGGATCAGTTCACTCTGCTCCGGATGGCCGGCGACCAGCGCGTAGTTTCCAGACTCCAGCAGAGACACAGCACTCGCAGCTCGATCCAGCCGCAGCCCTGCTTCAGCAGTTCCTGGACCATGACACTGCACGCACTTCGCTGCGAGAATCGGACGAATGTCACGGTCAAACTGGACGGTTGGCACTTCGCGAGAGGCCGGGGAATCGCTGGTCTTCGATTCACCTGCGGCAAGCGCGGAGAGTGCCCACACACCCGCCAGACACAGTGCGACGAGCGGTACTATTCCAGAGATGCCCGGGCAGTCACGAAGACTGCTTCGGGAGATTTCCATCTTCATCTGGGGAACTTTCACCGGGTGACAAACTCGAATGAGCGCGAGGCACAGACCAGATTTTCTTCAGCAGGCCATCGTAGGCCAGCTTGAGATGCTGACGCATCTCCAAGCCCGCCTGCTCAGCATCTCCATCCAGGAGAGCGTTGTACAAATCGAGATGCGCTTCGCGAGTGATTTCCCTGCGATCTCGTGCCCAGGGGATCTGAGCCAGATGCGGACGAATCGACGCCAGCAGGGAACGCAAAACCGTCTCGAGCACGGGATTGCCCGCAACATGAGCAATCGCGAGGTGGAAGCGAACATCGGCCTCAACAAACTGCTCCCGCCCTTGCTCGGAGCGGTCGGTATGCATCAGCTCGAACGCCGCGTCCATTTGTTCGAGTGCCTCACGCACTGGAAGCAGATCTTCCAGCCGGCGGCGACGCGCGGCCTGAATGGCGCACTCCACTTCAATGAGCTGTCGAGCTTCCAACAAGTGAAAGAGATTGCTGTCCGCCTGAAGCAATGCACCATCAACGGCTCCCGCGAATGCGTTGACCAGCGGAGCATAGGTGCAGGACTGCACGAACGCGCCGCTTCGTGGCACGACTTTAATCACCCCCAACGCCTGCACTTCCATCAGCGCATCACGCACGGCTGTCGTGCTGGAATCGAACTTCCGGGCAAGATCGCGAATCGGCGGAAGTCGATCCCCGACGGCGAACCCCCCTTCCTGAATCAGCTGCATGAGCTCCCGAACAACGTCTCGGGCCCCAATCGCAGGTGTTGGCAAGGCGACAGTGGACACGGATCAACCCCATTCCTGATAATCAGTGATTTCCACATCCAATATTGGCAAGCAACACACTCGACATCAAGCGTTATTTATCATGATCTCAAAAGATTGTGGCATCTGGCGATGTTGACACCCGTGCTGTTTCCTGTAGCCTGACTCACCAGTGATAATCACTGATGACCATTTGTGTCCGAGGACCACCACTCATGCCATCAGCTGCACTCGCCAAGTTCCGCGACAAATTGAGTAAGGGCCGACCGGTCAGCGGGATCTGGGTGACTCTGGAAGCTCCTGCAGTGACGGAACTGGCCGTTCTGTCGGGGCTGGATTGGGTAGTCATCGACGCCGAACACGGTGCGCTAGACTGGGGCGACATCGCCGGTCATCTGCGAGCTGCAGTCCGCAGTGAAACTCTTGCCCTGGTCCGCATCGCGGAGCTCAATGGTGCGTTGATCAAACGGGCTCTCGATCTGGGGGCCGATGGCGTTGTCATCCCGTGGGTTGAGTCCGCAGATCAGCTTCGTCAGGCCGTCGACTATTGTCGTTATCCCCCCGAAGGGGTACGGGGAATTGGCGCAGAGCGAGCGACTGGCTGGGGGCAGACGCTCGCCGAATATGTGGCCAGTGCGAACGATGAGATGCTGGTCATCCCGATCATTGAGACCGTAGCCGCCGGCAAGAACCTGGAAGAGATGCTTCAGGTCCCCGGCGTCGACCTCTTCTACTTCGGCCCCGCTGACTACTCCTCGACAGCCGGATATCGCGGAACGTGGGAAGGGCCTGGTGTGGCGGACGAACTACTCCGGATCAACAACCAGATTCGCGCACAGGGAAAGTTCACCGGCATTGTCGTTCGCAATGAATCGGACCTCGCGCTGCGGGTGCAGCAAGGTTTTCAGATGATCGGGCTGGGATTGGATGCGGGAATGCTCCTTCGGGAAATTGGCAGGATGGCCTCTGCGGCGGAGTCGGCGATCGCTGCCAACTGTCCTGCGACATCCCCCGGAACAATTGAGAATCCGCTCCCATCTCCTCCAGAAGCGTTTCGTCCGGATCGCCCCGAGCAGATGGTCTCGCTCGCGGACGCTCCCGTGACTGAGATTGCACCAGGGGCCATATTCCATTCGCAGGTGGGGGCGCACAATGCCGCGATTGGATTGACGACCGGATTTGTAAAGGTGGCTCCACTGGCTAAGGTTCCTCCTCACACACATGGCTTCGCAGAGTCCATTACGGTACTCGAAGGCCGCGTTGCCGCGGATGTCGACGATCGTCGGTATCTGCTGGGGCCACTGGACAATATCAGCATTCCGAGTGGCCTCGTTCATGCCGTTCGAAATCTCTCCGACTCGAACCCGGCGACACTGCATATCGCGATGGCTTCCAGTCAGCCATCGCGGACACTGGCAACAGGACCACAATCGGAGCCGCAGATTGTTGCTGAAGGAGCGAACCAGCGGTTCGGTCCGGAACAGGTCAACTGGTTTGCGACCGCCAGAAAGTATTCTCCCGGTCCCGGCGCTGAGTTCATCGACTTCTGCAACGACACACTGCTCCCCGGTTTTGAAATGAGCGGAGGCTATGGACGGTTCACGCAGCACGGTCGGCTACCGGCCCATCTGCACGACTTCGACGAATCAATCACCATCATCGACGGGACAGCGACCTGTCTCGTTGAAGGCCGTGAGTACCAACTGTTGAATCGGGAAACTGCACTTCAGCCTCGCGGGCGGATTCATTTTTTTCGAAACGATCGAACTGAGCCAATGGCCATGATCTGGTTCTACGCAGGGCCACAGCCAGATCGAATCATTGTGGACGAATCCTGCGCGACGTTGGCCGGAGATCCCTGGACCAGGCAGCAAGGCGAACAATGACAACCACACGGTCGGCGACCTTCCATATTGCGTTAACGGCAGACTTCTACGATGCCGACGGGGCTCCGCGATTCTCCGATCTCGGTCTCACGGCACTGGATGCGTGCGAGGAAATCAGCTACGCCCCGTTTCCTCAGCACAAGACCGAGATCTCTCCCGAACAGCTGGAAGGAGCACAGGGAGTCATCGTGCTCACCCCCGAAGTCACACGCGCCAGCGTCTCCCAGGGCCAGAACCTGCTTGTGATCGGCCGTTTCGGCGTGGGGTATGATGCTGTTGATCTCGACGCCTGCACCGAGGCAGATGTCGCCGTGCTGATCGCTGCGGGAGCCGTGGATCACTCCGTGGCCGAAGCTACCGTTGGATGGATGATTGCTCTCACCCATCGGTTCCGAGAGAAGGATGCACTTGTTCGCAACGCACAATGGAACCTGCGATCGGGGTTTCATGGCTGCGAATTGAGAGGTCGCACGCTGGGCATCATTGGCCTGGGAGGGATCGGGCGGAGCGTACTGAAGCTGCTCGAAAGTTTTGGAATGAAGAAGCCACTGGCATACGACCCGGCATTGAACGCAACTCAGGCAAGAGAACTCGATGTGGAACTGGTCGGGCTGGACGACTTGCTGAGCCACTCCGACTTTGTGTCTCTGCACTGCCCTCTCACCCCGCAGACGCGAGGGATGATAGGAAAGCGGGAACTGGATCTGATGAAGCCCAACGCCTATTTGATCAATACCGCGAGAGGCGGAATTGTCGACGAAGAAGCACTCTACGCAGCTCTCAGCACGAATCAGCTGGCGGGGGCCGCGATCGATTGCTTTTCGGAGGAGCCGCTGACGACGTCGCCTCGATTGGCGGAACTGGACAATGTCCTGCTGGCGCCGCATTGCATTGCCTGGACAACAGAGTTGTTTCGCGAAATCGGCCAGACCGTCGCTCAAGGGCTGATCGATCTGGCACACGGTCGAACCCCGCGCGGAGTCGTCAATCCTGAAGTCTTCGAGCGTGAGAGCTTCCAGAAAAAATGGTCGCGACTGCAAATCTCGGCAGCGATGTCCCCAAAATGAACACGACTCACGATTCCCCCTTCCCTGGTTATCCGTGAGTTTTGCACACACAAATTCGCTCACGCACATTGTTCGAAACGTTCGCGACTCATGCCCCCGTTTGTCCGTCAACATCTCCAGAGAGACGATTGATTGCAATGAGTTGTCACTGTCCATCAAAGACTTGAATGAGGCTGCTCCATGGGCACTCCACTGACGCTTGAACAAGTTCGACAGTACCAGACCGAAGGCTACGTCGTTGTGGAACGGCTGTTTGACGCCCGTGACCTTGCCCGTGTCGAGGAAGCCATCAGCGAGCTTTCGCAAAAGGCACTGGCTTCTCCGGAAATCATGGGTGAAATCCTGGAACTGGAGCCGGAACTGGTCGAAGGACAGCCAGTGGCCCGCCGAATCTTCAATCCGTATGACCAGCATGAAGCCTTTCAGGCACTCGCTCGGGACTCACGGATGATGGATTCCATCACCTCTCTGATCGGGTCCAACTTCAATCTGCAGCACAGCAAGTTGAATATGAAGCCGCCTCGAGTTGGTTCGGCGGTGGAATGGCATCAGGACCTCGCGTACTTTCCACACACGAATGACGATCTCGTTACGACGCTGGTCTATCTCGATGATGCCACCGTGGACAACGGATGCCTGCAAGTGCTGCCTCGACATCATCACCATTTCTTCGAACATCACGGTCCAGAAGGGGAATTTCTGGGCAAGATCAGCGTGAACCTGGATGATGGGCGTTTCGGCCGTCCAGTCCCGCTCGAAGCGCCTGCGGGGAGCGTTATTTTCATGCACTGCATCACACCACACAGTTCCCTGCCCAACACCTCAAGCCGAGCACGACGAACACTCATCTACGAGTATCGAGCCGCCGATTCCTTTCCCATCTATTACGGCGAGATGACGGCGACTGCTGAGAGTCGGTATCGTCCACTGTCGGGATCACCAGCGACGCAGGCACGGCTTGGCGGACCACCACCCCTGATCCCCAAGGTGGGGCGCTACTCTTCGTTGTATGACCTGCAGAGCCGTTCGTCCAAAGGGGAAACTCGATGACCGCAGGCAAACTACAGAATCGCAGCGTCTGGATCAGCGGCGGAGCCTCTGGAATGGGGGCTGCGACTGCCCGACTGTTCGCGGCTGAGGGGGCACATGTGACGGTAGCCGATGTGCAGGTCGATGTCGGCCAGCAACTCGTCCAGGAGATCGCCAGCGCCGGTGGGAAAGCGGCGTTTCACCGCTGCGACGTGAGTGCGGAATCTGATGTGCGGGACTCCCTGCAACAGGCTGCAGAACAATTCGGTCCGCCTCAGAACATTGTCAACAGTGCTGGCATCGTAGCAGTCAAGCAATTGCACGAATGCACTGAGGCGGACTGGGATGCTCTCATGGGCGTCAACCTGAAGTCCGTCTTCTTCTCACTGAAACACGCCCTGCCATTCCTGCGCTCGCATCGTCGCAGCTACATGGTGAACATCGGGTCCGTAGGCAGTTTCACCGGGCAGGCCCTGACACCTGTGTACAACACGTCCAAAGCGGCTGTGCTGCAGCTATCTCGCGCCATTGCGCTGGACTATGCCGAAGTGGGACTTCGGTGCAACTGCGTTTGCCCGGGAATCACCGACACCCCCATGTTGCGCTACCACTTGAGTAAGACAGCCGATCCGGAAGCAGTGCTAAACGCCCGATTGAAAAGAGTGCCCATCGGGATCGTCCTGACGCCGGAGGATATCGCCCGCTCGATCCTGTTCTTATCGTGCGAAGACTCTGCCGGCGTGACAGCAACCTCCCTGGTTGTCGATGGGGGGTACCTCGCTGCAGCCGAGTGGGAATCCTCAGACCAGACCGCATTCAGGGACCCGCTATGAGCTCTCGCATCGCCTGTTCGGATGCTTCATTTCCACTGCTGCCCCCAGAGAAACTACTCGATCTCGTGGTCTTACTGGAGCTGAAGGCTGTTGACCTGGGACTGTTCGAAGGACGTTCCCAGCTGCAACCTTCGACGGTCTTCCAGAACACGTCACGAGTTGCCGCGGACTATCGCTGCCAGCTTCAGGAACGGGGATTGCGGCTTTCGGATGTGTTTCTACAGGTGGATCTGGATTTCTCTGCCTGGGCGATCAATCACCCGGACATTGCTCGACGGCGGCAGACCCGGGAAGCGTACCGGCATGCTCTTGATTTCGCGGGAGAGTGTAACTGCCATCACGTCACCGTCTTACCCGGCGTAGTATTTGCCGACGAACCGGAAACCGACTCGTTTCAGCGATGCGCGGACGAACTTCGCTGGCGATGCGAGAAGGCGGAGGAACGTGGACTGGTCTGCTCAATCGAGCCCCATCTCGGGTCAATCGTACCAACGCCGGCGGAAACGATACGACTGATAGACGCGGTTCCAGGCCTGACGCTGACGTTGGACTACACACATTTCGTTCGACAGGGATTTTCAGAATCGGAAATTGAATCGCTGGTAAAGCAGGCCAGCCACTTCCATGTGCGCGGGGCCAACTCCCGACGACTCCAGGCCTCCTTCAAGGACAACACGATCGACTACGCGCGCGTGTTGAAAGTGATGCATGAAACCGGATATCAGGGAGACCTGGTGCTGGAATACGTCTGGATTGACTGGGAACACTGCAACGAAGTCGACAACCTCTCCGAAACAATCCTGTGGAGAGACTTCATCACTCAGCAACTCGGTTCAACTGGCTCGTCGTGAGTCGACTCGATGCTGTGCAGACGCCTCACATTCCGCTTCCTCGTCGCCAGGACGGTCCGGTGAGTCATCACAACCACGTTTCCAATGGTTCGGTCAGGCAGGCCTCCCTGATGGCAACGGCCAAGAGTTCGTTGACGTCGAGCACAACAGTTTACCATTCGCGCCTTTACTGCAAGCGGCTCTTGCGGTCAGGTCAAGAGTTTTCGACGTACACGAACGACGAATGACTCCACTGTTGGCCGCATATGGCATGCTGGTCAAAAGAAGTAGATCACGCGGCACCGCAGCGTCAGTTTTCACGATCCGCTTCTGGACCGCCCCTGCGGATCGACGAGCGCCCAGCAGATCCCACCAAGAATGTAGATGGCCGCAAACAGCACCAGCACCAGATTCCAGTTGGCCGTCCATTCAAACAGCATTCCCACAAGGACAGGGCAGGCGGCAGCGGCGAGGTTGCCGCACATATTGACGAGCCCCATCAGTTGTGGCACGCGGCTGCCACCAATGTCGATGATGGAAGCAAACGTGGGTGGGCCCGCGAGCGCTGCGAACAGAGAACCGAGAGTCAACAGGGCAATGGCCACTCGAACGTCCTCCACGAACCACGCACTCAGCACGAGGCATCCGCATCCGCAGAGAGCCACCGTTCCCATCCCGCTGCGACTGAGCCGCAGGCTTCCCGTTCGTCGCCAGACCCAATCGGTAATCACGCCTCCCAGCAGGCTGCCGGTCAGAGTTCCGCCCAGAACCAATCCCTGCAACCAGCCGGAGGTCTCAATGGAGACGCCTCGCGTCGCCTGTAGAAACGTGGGAAACCAGCTGGCAAAGAACATATATCCAGAAGCA
>JAGQPW010000057.1:24344-33910 GCA_020426515.1 Planctomycetaceae bacterium
GCTCTTCATCATCGTCATCCACATTCTTATTGTGGATGTGCTTGAGTTCTCGCAGGTTGACACGCGGATCCTGTTCTGGATGGTCTCGAAACGAAATGGCAAACCAGATGGCCCAGATGATGCCGGGCAGCGAGAAGATGATGAAGACCCAGCGCCATTCCATTCGAACCAGCAACATCCCTGTGAGACCGCTGGCAGCAATTGCTCCCACTTGCATTCCGGCCCCGAGCATTCCGCAGGCCAGTGAGCGTTGAGACAGCGGAAACCAGTGCCCAACGGAGTTGCATGCCGCTGGAAAGATCCCCGCCTGGGAGATTCCCATGATCAGCTGAGCCACAATCAGCAGCCCGAGACCGGGAGCAACGCCGATACAAAAAGCAGCAATCGACCAGGTGAGCGCAAACAGCGTGAGCGAAAAACGCGTTCCATAGCGTTGAGCAAACCAGCCGCACGGAACCTGAAACAGTGCATAGCTCCAGAAGAATGCCCCCATGAACCAGCCGGACTGCTTGAGGGTGAGATCCAGATCCAGGCGAACGGAACTCTCGGCAACACCAATCGCGTTTCGGCAAAGATAGGCCAACGCAGAAGCCACGGTCAGCCAGGCAATGGCCCGGTAACGAATGTGTGTGGGCCGTTCGGGCATTTAGAGGACCGCCTGAAGTCGAGAAAACAGACGGTCAACTTCGGCCGCTGTTTCAGGGTCGAGAGTCCAGCCGACCGGTTGACGCTGGACAGTGTTCTTGAGAATGCCGCGTCTGACGAGTAAATGCTTTTCGATCGCCAGAAAACCATCGAGCCCCGCCGAGAGTTGCAAGGCCACAATCGCACTGATGGGAAGTGACAGTGCGTAGATACGTTCTTCTTCGCCGGCTTTGAGCGCCTCCCACAAAGCGACAATCGCATCAAGCAGATCTGTGCCGGGCATGGTTCCGTGGATACCGCGACGATAGCAGTCGACCAGATTGATCCCGCCTGAGCCTTCGAAAATGCGTGCCTGTCCTTGCGTGGCATCCCTCAGACGCGACAGGTTCGGGCCGAGCGGACTCGCTTCGGGTTTGAAGAAGATGCGTTCGGAGCCGAACCGGCTCAGCAGATCCAGATAGACGCTCATGTCGATCGCTGAGCCGACATAACCGGAGGCATCTTGAACAACAAGCGGAATGGAGATACTGCTGGCAATGGCTGCGAAGTAATCGCGAGTCGCTTCGCTGCCCAAACTGGCGGAGACCGGGGGAATAGCCATCACAGCGCTGGCGCCGACGGATTCCGCATGCTGTGCCAGTTCAATGGCGACGAGCGTACTCTCCGCTCCAACGCTGATCACGGAATACCCGCGTCCCTGCGAGGCCTGACAGACATGCTCCGCCAGTTCGCGTCGGCCTGCTTCACTCAGCCGCAGAATTTCACTGACCATTGCCACGACAACGCCATCGGCACCTGTGTCGAATGCCCAGTCGATTTCTGCCTTCAACGTTCCCGCATCGAGAAATCCCTGTTCGGTCAATGGCGTTTGCAGAACGGGGAGAACTCCATGCAGAAGTTGGTCAGGTGAGGAGGATGTCATGGATTTCCTGAGAGAGAGCTTCCAAAGTGGCTTCGAGTGCTCCGCGATCGAATGGGGTTTGCCACACGGGATACACGTCGAGATCGTAGTGTTCTCGCGGAGGCAAGTACCCAATCGTCCCGTTGATGAGGTTCATGCAGATGATGGCATTGTTTGGAAATCGTTTCCGCAGTTCCTGCTGCAACACCGAATAGGCTTCGCAGCAGCTTCCCACAAGAACTGCATCGCCCATGCGCCACACGTACAGTGGCAATCGGTACGTGCGACCATCGCCGAGGCGAAGTCGAATGTCACGTTTGCGACGCAGCCGTTCTTCAAGTGCCCGGTCGGTACAAGCCAGACGCTGCTCTTCCAGTTCCGCCGCACTGGGCCAGTCCTTGAGCGGAAGCTCGACTTCACGCTGCACAGCCACCAGCGTCTGAGACGCTTCACGAGGCTGATGTCTCCACTTCGCCAGCGGGGCTCCGGAAGTGACCGCTCCCATGAATGCCAGTTGCTGGGCCGGAGGCTCCATGCCGGAGAGTGTCGACAGCGCAGCGTATCCCAACTCGCGACCATGAGCATCGGCGACAGTGGTGTCCCCCACGTATTGGTAACGAGGAGCCAGTTCGCCGCAGGCTCCCAATAGAAAGACCGCAGGTGCCCCAGTCGATTCGTAAATCGTTTCCCGCATCGCCCCGATGTAATCCGGTGAAATGGCTTTGTTTTCCCAGGCCAGCGTGGTGGGATGGCAGGCGTAGTTCACGATGGTGGCGCGAAGCTGGCCATGCGCATCGGTGATACGGCCCACGAGCAACGTATCGTCTGGATCGCCCTCTGGGTTGAAGCCGCACAGGTAACGATCGCTTTTCGGTTCAGGATCCGGAAGGTCGCGAGTTGTGGCCAGCCCGCAACGTCCCGTATGCCATTCAAGGGTTGCCTCGGCCGCGTCTTCCATTGCTGCCCGGACAGATGCCATTGCAACACTCAGCACCTTGTCGAGCCAGTCTTGCGTCAATTCAATCCCGGGGAGTCCGGGAGCCGATTCCAGTAGCGGAGGCCCGGCATGTGTGTGAGTCAGTGCAAAGATCAATTGACTGCTGTCGAGCGAGAATTCGTCCAGCAGCCGTTGTTGAAAACGAGGAAAGAGCTCCGGAGAACGCCACCAGCCCAGGTCCGCATCGATCAATACCAGCGGCGGCTCTCCTGTCAGAGGAGCGATGGTCAGTGCGGTTAACGTCAGAGGCCGGTGGATCGACTCCGCGACATCATGCACTGCTGCTCCCCAGTTGCGAGAATAGATCCCGACTGGTGGAGTGATGTCGCCGCTGGCGATGCCGATCTTCCCACGGAATGCGGCATGCCGGAACGACAACGTCCCGTGAGTTGCGGTTGTCATTACCAGTCCCCCACAGCGCCATCGGCATAGAACACGCGCTGAGGCAACTCCTGCTTGAAGGGATGCTTCCGCACTTCGTCTTCGTTCACAGTCACTCCCAGTCCCGGCTTGTTGCTCGGCGTGACAGTTCGCGTCGCAGGATCAATCGTGTAACTCTCCTGAACCACGTCCTGCCGCCAGGGGACATCCTGATGCACCGCTTCACAGATAATGTAGCTTGGCTGCGAGAAACCAAACTCCAGCGATGCCGCGGTACTGACTGGTCCCTGTGGATTGTGAGGAGCCAGCGCGATGCGGTACGCATCGGCGAGAGCAGCGATGCGACGAGCCTCGGTGAATCCTCCGCAGTGCGTGAGATCCAGTTGGCACACGTCGCAGCCTCGCGCGGCGAACAGATCGCGGAATGCGGCGAGGTGAGTCAGTCGTTCACCAGTGGCAATGGGAGTCGTGATTGCTGCATTGATTGCGGCGAGACTCTCCAGGCTCTCCGGCCAGCAGGGTTCTTCAAAGAAGTAGAGACCGTATTGATCGAGAGCCTTGGCAAACTGCAGCCCCATGGCTGGCGAAGGCCGGGCATGGCAATCGACCATGATATCAATGTCATCGCCAACCGCATCCCGCATGGCCGCCACACACGCGTCGGCCGCCTTGATCGACTTCAAGCCTTCAATGGGCATCGTTGGAGGAACGGCCATCGACTTGAATGCACTGAAGCCATCATCCACGGCCTGTTGTGCCAACTCCGCGAATCGACGGGCATTGTCGACCGGGGTCTCGTAGAAACTTTCGAGGTTGCCGCCCCCCAGATGGCAGTACATGCGGATCGAATCACGCACCGGACCGCCCCACAGCTTGTGACAAGGGACGTTGTGAACCTTGCCCAGAATGTCCCACAGTGCGAGATCAATTCCCGAAATAGCCGTCGACCGAACGACGCCGCTCCCATGCCAGAAGTGTTGCCGCCACATCATCTGCCAGAGATGTTCGATGCTGGTCGGGTCTTCGCCAATCAACAACTCGGAGAGATCCTCAATCGCCCCGACTACCCCCCGCGTATGCCATTCGAGCGTTGCTTCGCCCCAGCCGAACAGGCCGGGCTGGTCGGTCACGACCTTCACGAAAATCCAGTTTCTCATCCTCGCATGACAGACAAAAGTCTCAACCGAAGTGATTCTCATGCTGCTACAAACTCCGGTTGAAGAACGACTTGAGAGGATCATTAACAAGCGACTCGCGACAGACTGATGGAACTCTCGACAATAAATTTGATTTTGGCGCCAATGTACTTGCGTTTGTCGCCAATGACAAGTATGTTTTTCGATTATGTCCATCACCGACTACATTCGAAACGATCTTGCGGTGCGGCTGCGTTCTGGTCAGGAACTCCCGGCCCAGTTGACATTGGACTCGCTCGCGGAGATGTACAACGTCAGCTTCACCCCCGTGCGGGCGGCGGTTGCCGGGCTGATTGATGATGGGCTGCTGCAGAAGGGGCCAAACCGCCGACTGGTGGCGTGTCCTCCATCGCAGTCCACAGGGAAATCATCTGAACCGGTCAAGCACCCAGAGATGCCTGCCGACCCATTTGAGGTCATCGCGGAAGATCTCGTGATGCTGAGTCTCGATGGCAAGCCTGTCTATCTGCGGGAAGAGGTCACTGCTGAAAAGTATGAGCTGAGCCGCTCGGCAATCCGCAACATCCTGCATCGCCTCGCGGGTGAGGGAATCCTCGATCACATTCCCCGTCGAGGCTGGCGGCTGCGGCCTTTCCGCAAGGATGACCTGCGGGCGTTCGTGGAAGTTCGTGAAGCACTCGAACTCAAGGCGCTGGACCTGGCGCAGTCGCGACTCGTCAAACAGGACCTGCAAAGCATTCTGGAGAAGAATGTGCCTCCCACCGGGAAGAAGTCCATTCTGCCGGTCGACGAGTCTCTCCATGAGTACCTCGTCACAACGTCTGGAAACGCCTACATCAAGGACTTCTTTGAACGGCAGGGACGTTACTTCCGCATGCTGTTCCGCTGGGAAGACCGAGATGAGTCCGCTGCAATCGAAGCAATCCATCAGCACCGCGAAGTTGTCACCGCGCTGCTCAATCAGGACTGGCCCCAAGCCCGCAAGGCGCTGTCTCACCACATCCTGACGAACCACCCTGTTTTGATGACCATGTCGACTCCAGCAGGAGCCTCGATACCAGCCTCAGACAAGGCGAAATAAGATGATGTTTCTCCGGCTAGTCTGCATTGCAATCGCCTGCCTGGCAGGAGTTGGTGAACGTGTTGGCTTTGCCGAGTCGGAAACAGTGGACTACCTCACGCAGGTGAAACCTCTCCTTCGAGAGCGGTGCTACGCCTGCCACGGAGCACTGAAGCAGGAATCGGGGCTGAGGCTGGACACCGCCGCCTTCATCAGGCAAGGAGGCGATTCTGGAGTAGCAATCACTCCAGGCGAAGCACCAGAAAAGAGCCTGCTCATCGAGCGTGTTGCCGACACCGAGCCGGCCAGCCGCATGCCTCCCGAGTTTGAAGGGGAGCCACTCAATGCACAGCAGCTGGACCTCCTCAAGAAGTGGATCGCCGCTGGGGCTCCCGCTCCAGCCGATGAAGCGGCCGAAGCTGACCCCACTCAGCATTGGGCATTTCAGCCGATCAAGCGGCCCGAAGTCCCCACAGTAAAAAACTCCGCATGGGTTCGAAATCCGATTGATGCGTGGATCGCCAAGGGACACGAAGAGCACGCGCTGATCCCTCAAGAGGAAGCATCACGCGTCCAGCTGCTCCGACGCCTCTCCTTCGACCTGATTGGCCTCCCTCCCACTGCCGAAGAAATCGCCGAGTGCCTCAGCGATCCGACCGATGCCTGGTACGAGCAAACGGTGGACCGCCTGCTGAATGATCCGCGTCACGGTGAGCGCTGGGCGCGGCACTGGATGGACAACTGGCGTTACAGCGACTGGTGGGGTTTGGGAGCCCAGTTGCGCAACAGCCAGCGTCACATGTGGCACTGGCGGGACTGGATTGTTGAATCTCTCAATGAAGATGCGCCATACGATGAAATGGTGCGTCTGATGCTGGCCGCCGATGAACTGGCGCCCGGCGATCCTGAAAAGCTGCGGGCCACCGGCTATCTCGCCCGCAACTTTTACATCTTCAATCGCACAAAGTGGATGGACGACACGGTTGAGCACGTGGGCAAGGGATTCCTGGGCCTGACGATGAACTGCGCCAAGTGCCATGACCACAAGTTCGATCCAATTGACCACGTCGATTACTACAAGATGCGAGCCTTCTTTGAGCCGTACCTTGTGCGACTCGACATGGTCCCCGGTGAGACTGACGTCGATCAAAACGGAATTCCTCGCGTATTCGACGCTCTGCTGGATGCCCCAACGTACCGCTTCATTCGCGGCGACGATGCGCAGCCCGACAAGTCCACCGTCATTGCTCCCGGAGTCCCCAAGCTCCTGGAATTCGACACACTCAAGATCGAGCAAATCAACCTTCCTGCGGAAGCGTGGCAACCTGCTCGCGAACCCGGAATTCTCGAAAGTCACATTGCTGCGGCACGCGACCATCTGAAGACGCAAGAGGCGAACGTCAGGAAGGCGACCGAAGCATTTGAAGCGGCACAAGCCAAGCCATCATCACCGCTCGTCGATGCGGCACGCGAAGATGCGGAGATTCCACCGGTCATTGAAGACTTCACAACACTCGATGCCTCTCGCTGGAAAATCGCCAGCGGAGAGTGGGCCCATCGGCCCGGTGAACTGGAGCAATCGATGGATGGCCAGTCACGTGCTGTGCTTCAACTCCTACAGCAGGCTCCGCAGAACTTTGACGCTACGCTGCGTTTCCGCATCAACGGGGCTGGCGGATACCGGTCTGTCGGCATCGGGTTCGATGCTCCGGTTGACTCGGCGAGCGTGTCGCAGTTCCTCGTCTACGTGAGCGGTCACGAAGGAGGTTCAAAGGTGCAGGCCTCATACCAGGAGAACGGCACCAGCCACTATCCTGGCGACGGAAGACAGGCCACCGAGGTGAAACTCGGAACGGAGTACACCCTTCACCTTCAGGTCCGAGGCACGCTGGTCAACGCGGCACTTAACGGCCAGCCTTCCATCGCCTGGCGTTCACCCGTGAGTCGTCAGCCCGGTGCCATTCAGCTGGTCACCTTTGATGCGCTGGCCACGATTTTCGAATTCAAGCTGTTCCCGCTGGAAGACAGTGTGGAGCTGAGAGACGCAAAATCCGGTTCCCCCTCAGTGGGTGATCCGGTCGCCGAGGCGAAGGCGAAACTGGCTGAGGCCAACCGCAAGGCCGCTGAAGCACTTGCCGAACTGGAAAGTGTACAGGCTCGCGCAAGTGCGATGCAGGCAGCCTGGACCGAAACCGATGCCACCCTCATCCGCGAAACCCATGTGGCCGCTATTCGTGCCGAACGGCAACTCGCACTGGTAAGAGCGGAGAATCTGGTCGCCACAGAACAACTCTCTCTGGAGCGAGCAACGGCCGACAAGAAAGCGGACGCCGAAAAGAAGTTCAAGGCCGCGCAAGAGGCCCTGTCCAAAGCCCAGACACTGGTCCAGGCTGAAGTCAGCGAGGACGAACAATACTCACCCCTGCCGGGAGCCAAATGGACAGCGACGCGATTCCTGTTTACCGGGCGAGATGATCCAGAAGTGACCTTCCCCAAGACGAGCACCGGACGACGTGCGGCCCTCGCGAAGTGGATTACCGACCGGCGAAACCCGTTGACCGCCCGCGTTGCCGCCAATCACATCTGGACGCGGCACTTCGGACAGCCGCTGGTCGCTTCGACGTTCGACTTTGGTCGGAACGGAGCCACACCCACTCACCCTGATCTGCTCGACTGGCTCGCCTCGGAATTGATGGACAACGGCTGGAGCA
The DNA here is from genome assembly GCA_020426515.1 of Planctomycetaceae bacterium. Taxonomy (GTDB): domain Bacteria; phylum Planctomycetota; class Planctomycetia; order Planctomycetales; family Planctomycetaceae; genus JACKHO01. The sequence continues at coordinate 32,197 of JAGQPW010000057.1, forward strand.
TGAAGCACCTGCACCGCTTGATTGTCATGTCCAGCACGTACCGCATGGGGTCCTCAACCACCGGGATGGAAGACCAGCTCGCCAAAGATCAGGACAACCACTACTGGTGGCGACGCACTCCCATTCGACTGGAATCGCAAGCTGTCCGCGATTCGGTGCTGGCCAATGCCGGGACGTTGGATGAGACGATGGGAGGTCCTTCTGTTCCGCCCAACGCTCAAGAGAATTCTCATCGACGCAGCCTGTACTTCTTTCATTCCAACAACGAGCGAAATCTGCTGCTGACCACGTTTGACGAAGCATCCGTCTCTGAATGTTATGTACGTGAACAGAGCATTGTTCCGCAACAGGCCCTCGCATTGTCCAACAGCCGACTTGTTCTGGAATCGTCACAGCAGATTGCAAGTCACATTTCGGCTGCGTATCCGGACAACCGGGACTTCATCCGGCAGGGCTTTCTTGTCCTGTTGGGCATTGAAGCGAGCCCGCAGGAAATAGCCAGCTGCGAAGCGGCACTGACAGCATGGCAGGACCTGCCCGATGCAACCACCGAGTCAGCTCGGGCGAATCTCATCTGGGCGCTGATCAATCACAACGACTTTGTCACGCTGCGTTAGGCATTGCCCTTCGAGGGAGAGTCAACCATGAATCGCCACGTCATGAACCATCAGCCGCGTCGAACATTTCTTGCGGACCTTGGCATGGGCTTTACCGGTCTGGCCCTGGGAGCGATGTTGCATGGCGAAAGTCGCGGGGCACACGAAGGAGCCTGGGCTCCGCCAACAGGGGAGCCACACATGGTTCCCAAAGCGAAGAGCGTAATCTGGCTGTTTATGAATGGCGGCGTCAGCCAGATGGAGAGCTTTGATCCCAAGCCGATGCTGACAAAGTATGGCGGCAAGACCATCGCCGAAACTCCATTCGCCGATACGCAGGATCCCGAAAAGCTGGCACTGGCACGCGTGGCGGCTCCTGATGGGAACGGAAATCAGCGAGACAAGCTGTACCCGTTGCAAACGGGATTTGCCAAACACGGCGAGAGCGGAATCGAAGTCAGCGACTGGTTTCCACACATTGCAAAACAGGTCGACAAGCTGGCTGTCGTGCGATCGATGTACACGACCGACAGCAACCACGGCGCCCAGACGCAGTTTCACTCCGGGCGACATCTGAACGATGGTCTGTTTCCGACGCTGGGTGCCTGGGTTCACTATGGCCTTGGTTCACTCAACGAGAACCTGCCGCAGTTTATCTCCATCGGGAAACGCGAATACTGGAACAACCGTGACGGGCACTACCTCGGCCCCGCCCACGATGCCGTCCCACTGCGAGTGGACCCGAACAATCCGCTCGACTTCAGCAGTCCCGAACGCCCGTTCTCCAGGTCCTCGCAGGAAATCGGACAGGACCTGATCCAGCAGCTCAACAATGCCCGCCAGATCGAGTACCCCAACGATCAGGCGATGGCTGCGCGCATTGCTTCGTACGAGCTTGCATTCAGAATGCAGACGTCCATTCCCAACATCGTGGACTTCTCCAAGGAGACCGAAGCCACCAAGTCGCTGTACGGGATCGACCGGCCTCACTCGCGTGAATTCGGCACACAGCTGCTCGCCGCTCGTCGGCTCGTGGAACAGGGAGTCCGCTTCATTCAGATTCAACATGGGGGAGGCGGTGCCGGTGCATGGGATGCCCATGGCGGCCTGAAGGCCAA
>JAGQPW010000058.1 GCA_020426515.1 Planctomycetaceae bacterium
TTCGTTGTCGAGTCCATCGTTCCTCGCCCCGACACTCTGGCTGTGCGCAAACGGCAGATTGAACGGAGTGAAGACGAGTATCGAATTGCCACCGGAGCCGATCGTGAACGGATCTCGCACGATCTCGAAAAGCTGCAGTTTCTATACATCGCTCTCCCCAATGTGCAGGGAAACCCGGAACGGCGGATTCCCATTACTCTGATCAAGCAGATCGTCCATCACGAGGACCTGATGCTGCGTCGCCTGAATCTTCTGCTGGACGAGAAGGAGATTGACACGGCCCTGGAACTGTTGATGCGACTTGAAAAGTCCTGGGAGCGTTGGCCGGGGCTTGAGTTGGCCCACAATCGCATTCTGTTCGTGGACAGCGAACTTCGAATCGAGCGTGGCCAGGATGAAAGTGCTCTCACGGTCATGCGTGAACTGTATGTCCGGGACAAGGGGTATCCGCTGCTCTCGCAGCGTTACGGCGAAGCGATCGACCGCCTTGTTGCTGCAGCATTGGAATCCGAAGACTATTCGCGGGCCATCTTCTATTTGGACGATCTGGCAGCGCGCTACAGCAATCACCCGGTCTTCGAAAAGTACGATGCCCAACTCTCCCAGCAGGTTCGCGGTCTGATTTCAAAAGCCGATGCTGCTGCACAGCAGGGAGACTACCGACAGGCCGCACTGTATGTTGAAGAAGGAGCCAGCATCTGGCCCCGTACCAATGAACTGGCCGCGGCGTATCGACAGCATGCCAGCCGTTATCAGCGACTGCATGTGGGCGTGGTCGATCGACCGGGTTCGGGCAAGGCCTACTTTCTTCCCACACTCGCCGACCGCCGAATCGAGCCGCTCACAAGTCTGAAGCTGTTTGATTTGAATCGCATGCGGGACGGAACGGCCTACTACTCCACTCAATTCTTTGACGAATGGGAGCCGCTCGATTTGGGCCGACGGATGCAGTTCACGTTGCGAAGCTTCCGGCAGCCAACAGATGTGCACAACGTCATTTCCACGCCGGATGTCGTGACTCCACTACTGCGACGACTCGATCCGCATCATCCGGAGTTTGATGAGCGTCTCTCCACTTACATCAGCAGCATCGATGTCCAGTCGCCGATGCAGTTCACGATTCAGTTTCGCCGAGTCCCGCCGCGTGTTGAGCCACTGCTGGCCGATGTGGCACTGTATACAAACCAGGGGCAGGAACTTTCTGCTGAGGATTTGACAGACCCCACACTGATCGGGCCGCTGACCAATCCTGGAGGGTTTGTCGAAATTGAGGCCCAGGAAGGACGCTATGCGCTGGCCCGTACCTTGCCGCAACCAGACGGATTGCCTGAGTATCGTGTCGAAGAACTGGTTGAACATCAGTATGGAAATCACGAGCAGGCGATTCAGGGACTGCTGCGAGGGGAAGTCTCGATGCTCGTCGATCTGCCGGACTGGCTGATTCGACGCATGCAGGATGACGACGGGTTTCTACAACAGTTCGATGTTCAAAAGCTTACGCTGCCGTTGACCCAGGTCATTCAGTTCAATCCCGAAAGCAAACCACTGCGTGTCCGCGAACTGCGCCGGGCACTGGCCTACGCGATCGACCGTGATCGACTGCTGCGCGAGATTGTGCTGCAGGATGAGCAACGGAAACATGCCCGCATTGTGACCGGCCCATTTCCGGCAAACAGCCCGGCACGTCACGTACTCGTGCAGGAGCGACGCTACGACCTGTCGTCAGCAATTGCGATGTCGGTCGCAGCCCGCAAAATACTGAAGTCGGACCTGCCCACGCTGCGACTCATCGTGGAGCCCGGGGCAGTGCGGGAGGCGACAGCGAAAGAGATCGTCCGGATCTGGAATCTGATCGGAATTCCCGTCGAACTTGTCGCGGGGACTGATCCGGCTCCGGAAAGCTGGGACATGATCTATCGTTCTGTACAAATGGTGGAGCCGCTCGTTCAGATGTGGCCGTTTCTCACGATCTCCCAGCGGGCACAACTCTCTGATCTGGAACATTACCCGGACTGGTTGAAACAGGAACTTGTGGAACTGGATCGAACGAGCGACCAGAGCCGCGCCATGAGTCGGATGCAGGAACTCCATCGGCACCTGTGGCTGGATGCGGCATTCATCCCGTTGTGGGAGCTCGATCAGTACCGCGTTGTTCGCAAGACGATCGTCGGTTTTCCGCCTCGCGCCAATCACTGTTACGACGGAATCGGCCAGTGGATCAGTCAGCCCTGGTATGCAGGAGGCAAGTGATGCAACAACAGCGAATCACAAGCCACATCGGCCAGTCATCCAGCTCCACCATCCCGGTCATATTGGTCGGCCTGTTGCTGCTGTCAGCCAGCGGCAACAGGCTGCATGCACAGTCAGCCGATGAGGCATCGGGAACCCCACCCGAAGCTTCTGCGGTCGAGGAACATCCGCAACCAGCCGACGACGCAGCCACATCGAAAGCATCCTCGGCGCCAGTCGTTGTGATTCCCCCCGCGCCGACGCCGCTGATTCTTGATCCGTATCGCGTGCGTGTCCGCCTCAGCTGTCCGGTGGCTCCCAACTTTTCACTGCAGCAGTCACAGGACTTTTCGCAGGAGGTCAAAAAGTTGCTCTCGGCTCGATTCCGGCAGCACTGGAATCTCGATCTGGCGACTGCGGAAAGTGAGGAACGGGAAACCCAACAATCGCTGCAGCTGGCTGATTCAGAAGCGTGGACTGCGCGGTGGCAGCCTCTCGACGAGGAACAGGAGGGTACGCATGCTCCCACATTCGATAAGGTTTTCCATGTGGTGATTGAACAGCAGGGAGCCCTGCTGTTTGTCACGGCCGTGGAATGGTGCTCCAGTTCGCAAACACTCAGTCCGCTGGTGAATCTCCAGACGGCGGATCGTCGTGATCTGGCCGCCACGGTGGCGAATGCGATTGCCCGGGCGTTTCGACCGTTGGCGGAAATCGAAGTGGGGGAGGGAGACAAGCTGGAGTTTCAGGTACGTGCCGGCGAACTCCCGCCGGCTGATCCTGCACTGGTTCCCTTCCAGGAGGGACAGTACATCGTCCCGTACCTGCGTTATCTGGGAAAGAAGCGAACGGTACAACGGATTCAGATGCTTCCGTGGACATTTCTGAAAGTCGTCGAACGGGATCGCAGCCGGTTTCGTTGTGAGACTGTTTCCGCCTTTCGCCAGCCCATTCCACAGTCGCGGCGTCGGGTGGAAGTGATGGCGATGTGGCAACACCCCAATTGGAGCGAGTCCGAAATTCGCATCTATCCTCGCGGCGGCATCAATACTCCGCTGGTCGGGTACCGATGCGATGTCGTGGACCGCCTGCCGACTCTGGAAGATCCCGTACCCGAGCGGGATGAGTACTACACGAATCGGCAGGGCAAGTTGTCGGTTCCGGCGTCTGAAGGAGATCCTCTGCGGTATTTGCTGGTGCATAGCGGTCAATCCATTCTCGCCCGAGTTCCGCTCATTCCGGGGTTAACGCCTCATCTGGAATTGGAAGTTCCCAGCGATCGAGCCCGTCTTGGTGTGGAAGGCGAAGTCTCATTGCTGCAGGGAGAATTGATTGACATCATCGCGACACGCGAAGTGCTGATGGCGCGTGCTCGTGGTGCGGCCAGGAAGCAGGACTGGGACGCTGTCGCGAACTTCACCGAAGAGATCGTCGCTCTCCCCACTCGCGATCAATTCAAAGGTCGAGTGGAAGCGCTGCAACTTCAAGCGGTGTATCAGGCCCGCGATGCGCGGGACCGGGCTGCGGAAAGCCGCATCAAGCAATTGTGCGGAGGACTTCTGGAGTCTGCGGAAACGCATCTCGATCCGGGACGTATTGCAGAATTCCGTGGTGAAATGAAAGCCATGCGTCCGTAGCGGGCGGTTCAGGTCAGTCGCCGCGAAGCGTGGACAGAATGGGCGTTCGCACAGCGGCTCGAATGGCGAAGGTTGCAGTCAACAGGCCAATCAGAAGTACGGCGACCAGCAGACCGACGATTCCGCTCCAGGGGACATCGGCTCCCGATGTCAGCAGGTGTGGCCCCATAGCAATCAGGGCCGCAATGGTTCCGATTAACAACCCCCAGCACATCAACAACGCGTGCTCCCACAGGACCATTTGGCCGACAGCAGAGGCTTGTACGCCAACGGCTCGCAGCAGGGCGAGTTCACCGCGTCGTTCCAGCACGTTGCGCAGCATGACGGTGGCCAGTCCAAACGTCCCCAACAGCAGCCCCAATCCCCCCAGGGTCTGGAACGTGGACAGGTACGTGTTCTGCACTGCCAGAAAGTCGGCCAGACGATCCACCACACGTTCGGCGTCAAAACCGGAGTCGCCCAGTTGTTGTTCCAGAAACTGTGAAACCTGAGAGGCGTTGGCAGGATCACATTCGATCAGGAAATACTGGAACCCGGTCCGCTTGGGGAACAGCTTCAGGAAGTGTGACTCCGCCATTACCAGCATGCCCTGGAACACGCTGTTGCTGAACATCCCGGAGATCTCCAGCTGCCCACCCGTCGAGGTTTCACCTGCAGGAACAGCCACGATCCCGCCAAGCCCCAGGTGCATGCTGTACATGAGAGTATTCATATCCCCCAGGACCGGGATGCGTCCCTCCGGCAACTCGGCTCGCAGCAATTCCCAGGGGTTGGCTGCGGGGGTGTCGGCAAAGGCAAACCGGTGCTCGTCGATGAGTTGCTGCAGCACATCGTCGGGAACGCCGAGAATGGTCGGCAGCCGCGTCTGATACAGGTTCAAACAGCTGGCGTTCTCGCCAGGCTGCATGCGAAACGGAGCCACGTGCAACTGGCCCAGCGTCTCGACAACCTGTTCATCGGCCAGATTGAATCCCAGCTTGCCCTGACCATCGGCCGTGTTGAGGTCGTACAGCAGGGGGAGATTCGACTCGGCCACGAGGGTATAGCCACCGTTCCCGGAGTGAGGTTCTGGTGTCTCCCGCGCCGGGTTCTGCCGTCCGGCGGCAACGGCCACGATGACGAATGCCGCCGAGGCGATCAGACTGGTGGTGAGCAGGCTGCGACCTCGATTTCTCGCCGCATTCCGAACGGCGAGTCGTCGCCACGCCGAGATCCCCGATCCCGAAACTCCTCCCCAGTTCCCGGTTCGCAGGCCGAAACTCAGGATACTCAGACAGCCCCAAAGCATCATCGTCCCGACGACGAAGAACATCACCACTCGCCAGGAGAAACCTCCAAAGGCTTCTACATCGGGAATGATGCCCAGAAGCGTCAACAGGGCCAGAACAATGGCCAGAACCAGTGGTGCCCAGGCTCGCATGACGCCGCTTGCGGAAACATGCTCTCCCCCTGGCTGATCATCGGTCACGACACCGACGAGTAGTTGTCGCACGGAAACACCTCGCGACTGTCGAAACGCCCAGGCAATGGCGAGAAGTGCCACACAGGCCGCGATCAGGCCCCCCACGATCAGGCTGGCGGGTTGCACATCGAGCATCAGAAACCGTGTCCCGATGGCTCCAATCCACCAGGTTCGCAAGCCCAGAATCATCAATGCGGCGTAGCCAACCGCGAATCCGGTTCCGACAATTGCTCCCGCAACCACCAACAGCGTGCCTTCCAACAGGAACAGGTTGCGAACCTGCGTCGTGCGAAACCCCACAGCGCGCAGCAGTCCCAGTTCGCGTGTCCGTTGTTCAATTCCCAGCCGAAACAGCAGTCCCACGAGAAGCGTAGCCGCCAGGATCAGAAAGAAGCTGAAACCAATGAACAGCCCGGTGAAATCGGTCGTCCCCTGAGCCGCCTGCAGTCCCTGGTACTTGATCGGCTGAATCAGCAATCCCGTCGAAAGCGGGGTCAACTTTTCCAGCAGCGCCCGTTCATAGGATTCCGCCAACTGCCGCAGGGTTTGCGTTGGCGCCGGGGAGAGACGCAGGGACGTCAACTCTCCGTAGCGGCTGCGCCACAAACGTTGGGCCGTAGAAAGCCCAACAAAAACCTTTGGCGTGGTGCGAAACTCATCCCAGTATGCGTCGTCGCGAGACGTGATACGATCACGCTTGAGCGGGAATGGCTCCCGCCAGTCCGCATAGGTGTCCGCATCGGTGACTCCGGGAACCTCGGGGGTGAATCCCTGATCATCAGCCGTGCCATCCAACTGTACGATGGCGGCGACTTCAAACTCGTGCGACTCCTCCGGAAGTTGTCCGCGATCCCCCACGACGTGGTACTTTACGGCCAGTGTGCTGCCGGCCTGCAGGTCGAGATCTTCTGCCAGCCAGGTGTTGACCAGCGCTTCATCATCGGCCAGTTCATGAACGATAGCGGACGACCGGAAGTCAAACGCGGGCAGGGTGGCCATGTCGATTCCCGCGACTACCGAGTACATCGAATGCTTCTCAGGGGCGTCCGGATTCCACATTTCGTTGAGCAGATAGACCAGCACCGGAGAGTGCGTGACCTGCTGAGCTTCCGCCACGTCCATGGCGGCTTTGGCGAGGCTGTGTTCCAGCATCATCTGTTCGCTTTCCAGCGACAGATACCGCAAGTTCGGATGTTCTTTCAGACGCAGTGCGAGGTCGCTGAGTTGCAACTGCTTCCCGACAAAGCGTGTCAGTTCCTCCGCCCGCTCCGGAACAATGCGCCCCGCATCATGGATCAGCAAGGTATTCACTCGAGCCGGTTTGGCGACTGGCTGCCGACGCGATTTTTGTACCGCCGCCAGTCCCGTCTGCTGCTGCAGTTCCTCGAGAGACACGAACACATTCAGAGGCAATTGCTGCGTCGGATTGAACCCCAGCCTCGACAGCCCCGTTTCGTCCGGGGCAATTCCGGAGACTTCGAGGTCCAGGGCCGAAATGGTTTCTTCACGGTCGCCCAGCAAGGCGTCGCGCGGAATGGAGGCGGGGATCTCCACAATCAGTGTGACGGTGTCCCCAATGGACACATTCAGTTGCTCAGCGACGCGTTGATTGACGATCAGCTGCCCCGGCGCGGGGGCGACGAGTTCGCGGTGATCGAGCAATTGCCAAGCCCGCTGATCGACGCCGTAAACCTGAATGTGCCCCGCGCGAACCGACCGATCTCTGGACTCTCCAAACTCCACGGTCCCCTGCATCACAATGGCTGGAGCCCAGGTCACTTCGCTGTGAGCGGCCTGCAATTCCTCCGCGAGTTCTTCACGAAAGAAGCGGGGACCGGTCAGCAGGTGATCAATTTCTCCCAGACGATCCAGCGACATTTGCCTCAGGCTCGATCGGACGGAGTCCCCGACAATCAGTGCTCCGCCAATGACGGCTGTTGCTGCAGCCACACCCAGGACGACGGCGAGATTCGTTCGCCAGTAGTGAGACACATTGGCGAGCAGCAATCGAAACCAACTCATCGGCGTACGCTCGTTAAGGGAACAAATCCGTGCTCCGTTGCAGGATAGCAGGCGCGACCGGGCAGGGGATGGCTGCGTCCTCAATTCATGGCCCGGCGAATGGAACTATCCTCACAGCGTGTCGAGAAATCCACGCATTTCGGCCAGTGCATGGTCATTGCCAACGCGGATCGCGCGCTCGATCCCCAGTTCAATGACCCGTCGTGCTTCGTCCACTTCGCCGACACGGCCCAACAGCTGACCTTCCTGGAAGTAGGAGGCAACATCCCGTGGATCGAGTGTCTGCACTCGCTGAAAGGCAGCGCGGGCACCGGGCACGTCGTCCTCCTTGGCCAGTTCCATTGCCAGGCAATAGTTCAGAAACGGGTCTTCGGGAGTCGAATCAAGCTGGGTTTGAATCTTTGCAATACGAGACATCAGCACTATCGGACAGGGTGACTGAGGCGAGGGCGGTTATGAACGCACATCAGGCGATGCCCCGAATTGGACACCGCCTGATGAACGATAGTCAGTTGTCGCCGCAGAGACCAATCAGTTTCCGCCGCCGGCACACGTTCCGCCGAAAGCTCCGCCACCATAGCCGCCGCTGAATCCGTAGCCGCCGCCTTTGGACGTTTCACCAACGGGGATATCGCAACTGATTGCACACTGATTGAGATCGCAGTCGTCGATCGTATCCCAGAAGAAACTCCCTCGGGTGAATGCATGCAGGCCTTGACCGAAGTATGCGTACTTGTGGAATCCGCTGAAGGCATAACTCTGATTTACGGAGCCAATGGCATCGGCCACGTCGTTGAGTTCTGAGTTCACGGCATGCTGAATTTCACTCAGCCCCACGATCAACCCGATGACGACAATTGTCGCCACAAGAACCAGTTCCGCAGACACGATGAATCCGCATTCGTCAAAATAGAGTTGAGTCAACATGGCACGTCTCTTTGCTACTTTACTCCGGGAAAATCCGTTCCTGGGACAACGGTCGTACTCAAAGGAACCCTGCGTTGAGTGCAGAGCGATCGAGGTCCAGCCGATCACGCAACATGCGTGCAGCGAACGAAACGGGAACCGCCCTCCCACCTGCCAGTCGAAGGGCGGCGTCATGGCTTTTTAAGGCGAACGCACAGGCCGCGACCTAATCGGAGTGGCCAGCGGCTTCACACTCACGAGGCGGTCGTCAGGACTGTTGCCACCGGCGTAACCGGCGACATCCGGATAAGAAGCACAGTCCGTGCCATCATTACAATCGTTACAAACGGACCACCCCGAAACAGGATGTAAGCCTTATCTCTGTTTGCAGTTGAGGAGCAATCCCCCTCTCAGGACCTTCTTTGCGCGGGATACACGCTGTTACTGCGATCGAACATCGCAGTTCAGGTTGTGACAACATTGTTGAACATTCCAGTTCTGCATGGCGAACCCATGACGCCGAATAATCCGACTCAACTCCATCTCACGAGGTGGTCGATACCTTGCTTGAGTGATCTCACCGATTTGAAAGCTGCGCGCCCACGGAGGGGGAGATCTTACCAGCGGGAGTGAATTGGATGCCTTGGAACTTGCGGAACTTACGGGGAGGATTAGCCCTGCTGGGGCTGCTGGCTGGATGTCAGGCCGCAACCGAGCCCGAATCTCATGTCTCCCAACCGGCACCTGTTCGGCAGGAACGCCCCGCCACAGAGCAAGCCACGGCACGCGAAGGAACTTCGGCTCCATCGGCCCCGCAAATGACTGCCGCTGCTCCAGTGGACTCATCCGCACAGCGAGCCTTTGATGTGCTGACCACTCCAGGTACGTCGCTGGACGACTGGGATGCGGCCCAGCAGCAGCTGCTGGAAATGGGTGCTCAGGCGGCCCCGGTTCTGGCCGCCGCATTGCGGTCCGAGATTCCGCTGCAGCGTGAATCGGCCGCGACGACTCTTGTACTGCTGGGGCCCGATGCCGCTGCGCTGGCGACCACCGAACTGTTGCAGGCCCTGAATGACGATAGCGACTTCGTACGGGCCAATGCGGCTGCGGCGTTGTTACAGGTTCCGGACCAGGCGGCCCGGGCGTTGCCCACGCTCGTTCAGTTGCTTCAGGCCCGCGACTCCGGATTGCGTCAGATGGCCGCAATGAATCTGCGGTCGCAGCCGCTGGCCGCCGAAAGCTATTTGTCCGAAGTGCTGTCTCAGCTGGAACGCGAGGCGGCTGTGGAAGTGGCAGTACCGCTCATTGAACTGCTGGGGGCAATGGGGCCGGCCGCTTCGGCAGCTGTTTCTCAATTGCAGCCTCTTGCCACTTCGGCCGACCCGCAAGTCAGCCAGGCCGCGTCGCTGGCTCTGCAACGGGTGCAGGGGGAAATTCAGCAGACGCAGGCGGAACTGCCGGCCTTTGAATAAGAATCGGTTGACGGCTGTCGCCGCGGTCGAGACTCTGATGCAGTAGGATGACCTCATCCCTGTCGTGCCGGGCACAGCCTGCGTGGCGTCATGGGTTCACGATTTTGCATCACACGGAAAATTCTGGAGTCGACTGGTGGTGACGAACCAACCACTCCCCTCAATTGGCGCGGAACAGTTTCCGAGCGTCTCTCAACTGATCCAGCAGGGAATCCAGCAGCACCTGCATCACGGGATGCAGGTCTACGTTTCCCGGGATGCAGATGTTCTCGCAAACTTTGCGTTAGGGAACAATACGTCCGAAACGCCACTCTCACCCGAGACGCTGATGTTATGGCTTTCCTCCGGGAAGCCTCTGACCGCGACGGCCATTCTGCAGCTTTGGGAACGAGGCCGTATCGACCTTGATGCCCCGGTCAGTGAAGTCCTGCCGGAGTTTGCCGTTGGCGGGAAGGACATCATTACGCCTCGCCACCTGCTCACTCACACCGCGGGATTGAGGCCAATCGTCTCTGGATGGCCGCACAAAACGTGGGAGCAGATTCTCGACCGGATTACCGCGTCCCCAATGCAGGAGGACTGGGAGGTGGGGCGACAGGCAGCGTACGATCCAGCGAGGTCGTGGTTTGTGCTGGGAGAGATGATTCACCGACTCGATGGCCGGACGGTGAACAACTATGTGCGTGAAGAGATCCTGGAACCGACCGGGATGTTCGACACCTGGATGTCCATGCCCGGACAGCTGTATCAGGCCTATGGCGACCGGATCGGGGTGACGTACGGGCACAAGGATGGCGAGTTGAATCCCACCGCCGGGCATCAGCGTGATGCCTGCAAAACCCCTGCTCCCGGGAGCAGTATGCGTGGACCGGCCTCCAATCTGGGAAGGTTCTACGAGATGCTGCTTCGAAACGGCACCACGACCGACGGGTCAGTCATTTTGCAGCCGGCAACGGTTGCTGAGATGACGCGTCGCCAGCGACAGGGAATTCATGACCGAACCTTCAAACATGTGGTCGACTTCGGGCTGGGACTGCTCGTGAATTCCAGTCAGTATGGCCCGGATACCGTCCCTTATGGTTTCGGTCGGCATGCATCCGCACTTTCGTTTGGACACGGCGGCGCGCAGTCCTCCATTGGATTTGCCGATCCCGTTCACGGTCTCGCCGTCGTTTTGATCGCCAATGGTTGTCCCGGTGAGGAACTGCACAATCAGCGGTTTCGCGAACTGGCCAGCGCTGTGTACCACGATCTGGATCTCATCTGATCCGCAAACCATTCGGTGCCAAGATGCTGACATCAGATGTTCCCCCGATTCTCGCCTTTCCCGGTCTCGATGGGACCGGAGAACTGCTGCGCGACCTGCAGCAGGTTGTGATGCAGGAACATTCACTGACGATTTGCCCGCTGCCACAACAGGGACCTCAGGACTACCGCACGCTGGTGAACCATTTCGATGGCCTGCTGCAGGAACATTCGCGGTGCATTCTGCTCGCAGAGTCGTTCTCGGGGCCGCTTGGCATCCTGCTGGCTGCACAGCATCCGGACCGGGTGGCAGGCGTCATTCTGGCCGCCACGTTTGCCACCTCGCCGGAGTGGTGGCTGACTCGGCGCATCCCCTGGCGCTGGATGTTTCGACTTCCATCTCCCGCCATACTCGCTCGTTGGCTGTTGAGCGGATGGGATGCACCGGCTGACCACCTGAAGTTGCTCAACCAGACGATCCAATCAGTTCCCGCTGAGATTCTGGCGGCTCGAATTGCGACCGTTGTCGAAGTGGACGTCACCTCGGAACTGGCGCGGCTCTCATGCCCGGTTGGAGTTCTGTCGCCGCAGGAGGACCGGCTCATTCCTCAGCAGTGTCTGAGAATCATTCGACATGCCCGGCCTGATGTTCAGGTTCGCGCACTTGCCGGACCACATCTGCTGCTGGAGCGCGATCCCGAGGCGGCATGGCAGGCGATCAGACAACTGATCGCCAACTGGCGTTGAGAGACACACCACGCAGAATCCTATTGTGTCCGCTTGGCCGCTTCCATCTGCGTCTCGAAGATCTTGATCGCATCGGTCCGTTCCTCTTCCGTCCCGGTGAAGATTCGTGGCAAAGTGTAGCGATACACGTCCAGCAGCACTCGCAGTGCAGGGCGTTTGGAAGACGCAATCTCCTCTAGTTCCGCCTGATGCTCTTTGCGCTGGGCTTCGGTCGATTGTGCCAGCCCCTGCCAGGCAGCCTGATCCGCTGACTGTTGCGCCAGGGCAGTAACCTGTACGTAAATTTCCTCCACTTTGGCGACGTGGCCGCTGTCGTTTCCACTGAGTATGCCGGTGAAGTACAGCAGAACCAGAACGGCAACAGCCGCGATGCCGCCAATGACCTTGGGATCGAGTTTGACTCCCGACATCAAGCCGGACAGGTCCAGACCACCACCGCCACCACTCGACGACCTTCGAGGTGTGCTGCGGCTGGAGCGGGATGGAGGAGGGGGAGCAGCGGCCCGCGAGGGGCTATACGCTGGCGGAGCCGACGGACGCGGTGTCGGTGGAGAATACGAATCGTAGGAGGAAGCGGGGGCCGACGGCGGAGCCTCGTACGATGGCGGTGGAGCGCTGGGGGCAGCTGGAGCCGCCGGGGTTGGAGCCGCTGGGGTTGGGGCGGCTGGCTCCTTCTTCGGCAACAGCGCGGCCAGTTCTGGAACCTCCGAGATGCGTTGCCACGTCTCAGACCCTGTAACCCGCACTTCATCTTCGGCCGTCAATTTTCGAGCGCGGACTTCCGCCTGCAGCGTCTTCCAGCTGACCGGACCGAATTCTTCTCCCAAGACGCGGTTGTACCAGTCGAGTTCTTCCTTCTTCTTGGGAGCGGCTTTGAACATGGCCGCACGCTGAGGCGACAGGATTCCCCCCGATGCCTGAACCGCCTTCTTTGGACGCTGTTCCGCAGTAAACAATCCCATAATGGTTTCAGCGGGTTGCCAATCTCCACCTCCATCGGAGCGGACCAGATCGTCACGAGCGATCTCTTCTTCGTGAACCATTTCCAGCAGAGCATCAAAACCGAACGGCCCCAGTTCCTGATTCAAGACTTTGCAGTACCAGCGAGGCTCCACTTTTGGCTTTGAAGTGGTGGACGACTCTTCGCTGAACTGAATCATGTCCAGGTCGTGCGCTGATGAACTCAAGTCATCGCCATGGGCGGATGCCTCATCAACCAGCATGGCATCCAGATCGGCACTGGTGGGTTCATTTTCCAAGTCTGCCAGTTCGGGAACATCGGCGATCATTCGCCATTCCGATTCGTCTTCGCGACGTACCTGATCGGTGGCACCGAGATCACCGTGACGGACCAGATCCATCAGCGACTCGATTGCAACGGGGCCCATTTCCTCGCCCAGTAACAGGTAATACCACATCAGATTTCCACGCAATCGGTTACAGCGGAGACGTAAGATTTCATTGTATTCTGATTTCTTTGTCTACCTGATGCGAGCGACAGACGCGCGAAAACATTGAGACATCGTGTCTCGCCAATACTGGCCCTCGCTGTTCATGTCTCCGGCTTGGCAGGATTGGCCCCATCGTCGGGGGATTGAGCCGCATGGCCGCGTTGTTCCTTCAGCCGGTCCAGCAACTGATCAAAGCGGCGCGGAGCTGCTTCGCAACTGGAAGTTGCCTCGCGAGTCGGTTCGGCAGCCCCCAGTGTATTAAGCAGGTGCGAAAGGTGCTGTTGTTCTTCGAGTGAGAGTTGAGGCAACTGCACGCCAAACACTTTGCGCCGCGGTCGGTACCACAGGTAGAGCATTGGCCGGGTGGACTGATCGAGCTGGACCTTTCGCAACTCGGTCCAGCTGATTCGTTCGGGCACCTGCAAGTCGGGATATCCGATCAGACACAAACCTTTCGGGGCGATTGTCAGTACGGCATCACGTTGCAGGAACGGTTCCCACCACAACCAGAACGCCAGCACGATACTGCTCCAGATGACAATCAGGTCCAGTCCCAGCAGCAGTTCCACCAGCCCCCTCGAACTGCTCAATCTCCAGGACTCGCTGCCGAGCAGGACGGATTCAAGCAGGAACCAGGCAATGACGCCTCCCAGAATTAACCCGGATGCCAGCGTGGCATTCATGCTTCGACGCGGCGACCAGTTTTCCGGCCAAATGCCGGCAACGTCAGCCTGTGTCTCAAGGAAGAGTTCCTGACGATCGAGTCGCGGCGAAACGCTCCAGAGGGCTCCCCAGACAACAGCATAGAACACGAACCGCACCAGATTGACTGACACCGCTCCAAGTGTGACGATGATCAGCGTCGACAAAACAAAATAAGCGAGCAGCAACAGGATCAACCACAACAATCGACTTCGCGCGATGTGCCGCGAATTCGGAATACAGGCGAGATTAATGAATTGCCCCGCTGTATTCGCTGAGGACATGTTCGCTGAGTTTGTCATCGGGCAGAATCCAACAGTCTGCAGCGAGCCGAGTTTGCAGTCACCCAAACACTCCTACCGCGACCGTCTGTGACGCAGTTGTTCGCGAAAGCTCTTACGGGGCGGGGTTGGCAAATCACGCTGTCGGCCCCAGGGATTGAGTGGTGAATAGACCAGAAAACGTGGCGTCCAGCGCAGCGCCAGACGTCCCAGTCGGCCAGCCCACCGATACAGCAGCGGGCTGCTCAGGACGATGCCTCCCAGCCACATTCCCCATCGCTTACTCGGAGCCAGCAGCCCCTTGAGCGCCAGCTTGCTTCGCCAGGTGTAGAGCTGCTCGTGCAGGTTGATCTTCACCGGACACACATCGGTACACGAGCCACACAGAGAACAGGCGTGTGGCAGGCTGGCGTGTTGTTCGGCATTTTGAGACGGGGCGAGGATCGACCCGATCGGCCCAGGCACCGTATTGCTGTAGCTGTGCCCTCCACTCCGACGGTAGACGGGACACGTATTCATGCAGGCACCGCAGCGAATACAGTTCAGCGAGCGGCGAAAGTCGTCACTGCCCAGCAGTTCCGAGCGTCCATTGTCCACCAACACAACATGCATTTCACACCCCGGCTCACGTGGACCGTGAAAGTGCGAACTGTAGGTTGTGATCGGCTGACCGGTCGCCGAACGGGCCAGCAATCGCAGGAAGACGCCCAGATCTTTGGCGCGGGGAATCAGCTTCTCAATCCCCATACAGGCAATGTGCAGCTTAGGGAGCGAGGTTCCCAGATCAGCATTGCCTTCGTTGGTACAGACGACGACGCCACCGGTTTCCGCGATGGCAAAATTCACACCGGTCAGGCCAGCTTCGGCTTTCAGAAATCGTTGTCGCAATTCCTGGCGTGCTGCTTCGGTCAGGTACTGTGGATCGGTGGCCCCTTTTTCTGTGCCGATCTTCTCGTGGAACAACTCGCCGATTTCTTCGCGTTTTGTATGAATGGCAGGCATCACAATGTGACTGGGAGGCTCGTTGCGCAGCTGCACGATCCACTCACCAAGGTCCGTATCCACCACTTCGATGTCGTGCCGTTCCAGAAACGGATTGAGGTGGCATTCTTCTGTGAGCATGGACTTGCTCTTCACCACCCGTTTCACACCGTGCTTCTGCAGCAGTTCCAGCACAATCCGATTGTGTTCGGCCGCGTCGGCGGCCCAGTGTACGACGATGCCGTTGGCCTGAGCATTCCGTTCGAACTGCTCCAGCAGTTCCGGCAGGTGCGCCATTGTGTACTGTTTGATCTGAGAGGCCCGTTCACGCAGCCGTTCCCATTCCGGCACACTGCTGGCGGCTTTGTCTCGTTTTGCGCGTACGAACCACAACGTACGATCGTGCCATGCAGCACGTTCGTGGTTGGCCACAAACTTCGCAGCCTTGACCGGATGGGACAACGCACCAGCCATAACTTCTCCAGCATTTCAGTTGGGTCGCGCCATGTGGCCCGGCGGCGAAGCAATTCACCGCCGGGCATCTGGCGACTGTGAGAATTTTGGAAATTCCGGGTCCTAGTATTCGGTCTTCTTCAGACCGGGCATCGGGATCGGATACTTTCCATCGGCATCGGCCAGCAGTGGTGCAGGGCCATCGAGCGTGAGTGCGTCCATGCTGGTGGTGACGGCCAGGTCATTGTTCAGGGCCTGTTCCATGGTAACGACCTGACCGCTATGAGCTGCCAGGCGGCCCATCGACGTGACCAGACTGGCCTTCACACCCCGTTCCACCTCATTGTAGGGAAGGTCTTCTCGAATCGCCTTCAGCAGATCGTTCCACTCCAGCTGATAGGGATTTGGTTCCGGTTGTGGATACGCCCAGACCAGATGCTCCTTGGAATCGATGTGCTGCCCCTTGTAGATGCGGGCCTTGGAAGGCGCGTGCGAGGCCGTGGAGATGACAGCCGACCCTTTGGTACCGTGGGCATAGCTGGCGAATTCCTTGTGTGCTCCGGGCATGCAACGCCCTTCCAGAAACAACTTGGCTCCATCGGCGAAGGTGTACTCGACAGAGTAGTTGTCGAAGTTCTGGTCGACGTTGTCCATCCGGTAGTGACGTCCGCCAGCCGCCTTGGCTTCGACGGGCCAGTCATTCTTCATCCAGCAGCATTCATCAATGTTGTGGATCAGGAAGTCGCTGAACGCCCCGCCACTGGCCCACAAGAAGCCGTGGAAGTTCTTGATCTGGTACATCAGTTCGCTGAGCGAACCATCGTTCTTGCCAACGAATGCCGACCCCGTCGGCCCCGCCTGACGGTAGGCGCGCAGCAGCGTGAGATCGCCGATTTCGCCATTCTGAATGCGGTCAAACAACTCACCACGAGCCACACAGTGGCGGCACATCAACCCCACGCCGACTTTCAGGTTCTTGGCCTTCGCTTCTTCGTACAGGCCCAGCATCTTGCGAGATGCCGCTCCGTCGACGGTCACAGGCTTTTCCATGAACACGTTCAAACCGCGATCAATTGCCTGCTTGAAGTGCACCCAGCGGAAGGCGGGCGGCGTAGTGAGAATGACCACATCGCCCGGACGCAGCACCTCCATGGCATGATTGAAGGCATCGAAGCCGATGAACTTGCGGTCATCGGGCACATCCATCTGCTTTTCGAACTGTCGGTTGAGCGCGTTGTAACTGCTCGCCAGACGATTCTCGAATACGTCGGCCATCGCCACGAGTCTGGTGGGGCCATACTCAGCAGAGAGAGCATTCGCCGCTGCCCCCGTTCCACGGCCACCGCAACCGACCAGTGCAAGTTGAACCGTACTGTCGTCGGCCGCATATGCTCCGGCCGAAATCAGGGAAGGAATTGTCAGTGCGGCAGCCGCGACGGTGCCTGATTTCAGGACATCGCGGCGGGAAACAGTCTCAGGAGTTGTCGACATCAGTTGCTCCGGAACGCTAGGTAGAATTCGAGTCAGCCCTCCCTCCCCGAGGAAAAATCGCAGCGGCGGAGGCAGGGAACGGGGGGCCATCAATACTGGCAACCCATGACCAAGTTCTAACGTGTTCCGATGCGAGAGCCAACTTTGCCGTTGGGCTTTCTGAATTCTGCGCCAGATCTCTGATTGGCGCAAATCGGGACACTTCGACCGACTACGAAGAGGATTCCGCAGTGGCGGCAGGGAAGTTCGACCCCCGACCGCATCGCCTGCAGTGCGATGGCCTGAAGTTGACGTTCTCCACACAAGCCCACTCGCAGCGGGAAGGGATGTGCACACCCCGGGCAGAATTTCGGCAGGACCATCATGGTCATAGGAACACTCGTGTTGAGGCCTGAATTCGCGTTCCGGGTCCCCACGGGGTCTGACTGAATATTCCAAATCCAGCGTCTGCCCCGTGGATGACACCACGAATTCACAACTCTTACCCGCCCCCCGTGACAGCTAGGTGTCACACCTGCTGCAAATTGCCGCAGATTATTCGTGCAGGTACCTATCTTGCTGCGAATCGTATCACCCCCCTTCCAAGATGCAGTGAAGTGCATCGAAATAATGCAGCCAATCGCGAGGTTGTGGGAAAAATACGTGCGACAGCAGGAAATACGCGTGCGGTAGACAATTGAGACTACGCCCGTGTGACCGGTTCCATCGCTACCACTCCGAAGTGTCGCATCGTCGCGATTTCCGGCCGATTGCGTATCGTTTACTCTGACTGTTCGGTTTACGCAGCCTCCGCAGAGCCTGTGTCACGAAAAGTCTTCCAGACCGGCACTGTCTTCCAAGTTCGCCTATGCCTCCAGACGATGACACCTGAGAACGATCAACACTTCTCGAAAGTCCACCTGGAGAGCTCTCATGCCCCGGTCCATTGACTCCGGGGAAGGAACCCATCTTGTCGGAAGGATCCGCAACGACCTGCATTACCACACGGCCAACGTCCGCTCCGCGACGAGCGACTTCGAACAATGGCGGGGGCAGTGGAATGAAACGCGGTCCAAACTGGACAATCTGCTCGCATCGCTGACCGCTCGACTTCAGAACTGCTGACCCCCTGAGCGACGCATAAGGCGTTCAGGGGAAATGCAAGCCACCCTCATCAGCAAACACCCAATGCGCTCCGCCTTTCCGATGGCCGGCGATCGCTCAATTCCCGGCCGCGTCCTGGAGCGTAAGCATCAACCTTCAATAACCTTGTGCTCCAGAGGCGGGACACGCTCCAGTCGGTCGAGCCACAGTTCGACCAGACCGACCAGTCTGAGCTTCATGCCAGGCGGTACCATTATCTAAAAGTGATGCTACACTCCCCCAAAATTCATTTTGAGGTCGCGTGACAGATAACACCGCGTGTCGAATTGCGGCCTCGACAACTGTTGACCGGGAGAGTGTCTGTGCCGAAAGTCTTGTCGAAGGAATCGATTACCAAAGGCTTTACGCTCATTGAGTTGCTGGTGGTCATCGCCATCATTGCAATTCTGATCGCGTTGCTTCTTCCAGCAGTGCAGCAGGCGCGGGAGGCCGCGCGCCGCACCCAGTGCCGGAATAACATGAAGCAGTTGGGATTGGCCATGCACAACTACGTGGATGTTCATTCAGTGCTTCCGCCGGGCAGTATCGGGACGTCGTTCACGCGTTCAGCGGGCGACAACACAAACCAGTGCTTCAGCCCGCTCGTCATGATTCTGCCCTACATCGATCAGGCCCCGTTGTACAATCTGATCGACTTTGACTACGACTACGGCGACACCGTGAACAAGGACCGCTACCCCCCTATTCCGGGCTACCTGTGTCCCTCTTACGCAGGGCCAAGCGTTTGGGCCTTTCACGGGTACCGGAGTGGTGGTACCACAAACAAGGGATTGACCTCGTATCTTGGTGTGCTCGGGTACAATCCCAACGGGAATCAGTCCGGAACGAGCGACTACGGCGGGCTCTTTTTCAAGAGCAGCAAACTGGGCTTTCGCGACATCACCGATGGCACCTCAAACACCTACATGTACGGAGAGTACCTTCCGTCGTATCCCGAGAAACTGTCTGGCTCGACCGGGACAAGTTGTGGCTTTCACGTCATTGAGAACGAACGGGGCAGTCCGTGGCCAACTGGGATCGCCCTCGAAGGCATGGGGTCAGTCAAGGGGATGAAATACAACCCCAACCAGGTGTTCACAGCCTTGTGTGACCGCCGCTTCGACTACCAGAATCTCCCCTTCAGTTCGCAGCACGTGGGTGGCGTCCACATGCTCAGCGCTGACGGCAGCGTTGGCTTCGTCAACGAGAACATCGACATCAACGTCTGGCGCTACAAGGCCAGCCGCGCTGGCAATGAAGTGACCGGCGAAAACTGATCGACTCAGCCAGTGCAGTCGTCGCCGCTGCCTCCCGGTCTGCTTCTCCAATGGCAAGCCTCCGCTGAGGGTCCGCTTCCCCTGCGCAACGTGGTGGCGTGAAACTCTGTCAGCACAACGGTTTGACACTACTGCAGCAATCATTGTATAAGCAAACGTGCATCTGTTGTCTCTTTGACTCAACGTGCATTGTTGCTTCCAGATCAGTTAAGTTGCACCCGATATCAATGCTGCCACTCAGCCTCCTGGCTTATTTCCATTCTGTCTTAAGGGAAGTACGATGAAAACCTCGCGAAGAAAAGGGTTTACGCTCATTGAGCTGTTGGTCGTCATTGCGATCATCGCCATTCTGATTGCCTTGCTGTTACCCGCAGTCCAGCAGGCCCGGGAAGCGGCTCGACGCAGCCAATGCAAGAACAACCTGAAACAGCTTGGCCTGGCGCTTCACAATTACCACGACACATTCACCGTGTTTCCACCGGGAAGCATCGGGTACTCCTTCACTAAGGCCGCAGGCGACAATTCCAATCAAACCTTCAGCCCTTTGGTCATGATCCTGCCTTACATCGATCAGGCACCGCTCTACAACAAGTTTGATTTCAACGTTGGCTACAACGATGCTCCCAACGATGCGCTGGCTGGCCCGATTCCGGCCTTTCTCTGTCCGTCTTATGCCGGTCCGACCAGCGGTTCAGAGCACGGCTATCGCCCCTCCAGCAACTCCTCGGTCAAAGCAGTGACGTGCTATCTTGGTGTCGGTGGGTACAACGCAACCGGGAACCAGTCGTTCACCACAGATCGCGGTGGCATGTTCTTCGTCAACAGCAGCATTGGCATGCGGGACATTACCGACGGAACTTCGAACACCTTCATGTACGGCGAGTTTCGTCCCACGATCATGGCCGATGTCGGTTGGTCGTGGAATCAGGATCAACGCTGGAGCCCATGGGTGCGTGGCATTTCCCTTGAAGGGAGTGGAGCGGCCAAAGGGACGCGCTACAACCCGAACCAGGTGTTCGCGAAGACGACCGCTTACACAAACGACATGACGAACTTGCCCTTCAGTTCACAGCACGTGGGGGGTGTTCACATGCTGAACGCGGATGGCAGCGTGGTCTTTGTCAGCGAGAACGTTGATAGTGGCAACTGGCGCTCGCGATCCACACGTGCCGGGGGCGAAGTCGTCGGTGAATAGTGCAATTGCCCATGCGTTCCGCGCCGGTGGTCACTGATCCGCTGGCGTGGCTCATTGGGCACGACAGGACTGCGTCGGATATCGCTGACCTGCGTCAGCGGACAGAACCTGCATGGGCAATGAATAATTCTGGTTGAGGATCCACAATGAAGTACTGGCTTGTCTGGGCTGGATGTTTGCTGTGTCTGGGATGTGCTGGCGCTGCCGATGATGCGCCAACCCTGGCCCCCGTCAATGGTCTGGTCTTGATTGATGGTCTGCCGCTCACGACCGGCACGATTTCCTTTGTTCCGGACTCCAAACGGGGGACCACGGGACCGCTGGCGTCGGGGGCCATTGATTCCTCGGGTCGATTCACACTCCGCACATCGGTTCCAGGCGACGGCGCGGTCGTCGGCTTTCATCGGGTGTCGATCGAAGCCTACGAGCCAGTCCCGCCGTTCGATCCTGAGAATCCGAAGTTGGTGGAACCCGTGCCACTGATTCCGACGCGGTATTTCGATGTGTCGACCAGCGAATTGACAGCCGAAGTTAAGGCGCAGCCAGAAAACTCAGTCACGATTGAACTGCATCGAAAGTAAGCCAAGCCAGCGCCAGCGACCGGCCAATAGCGGTGCAGTCACGATTCTCTTGTGGTCCGATGCTCGTCGTTGGCTGGTTTCTTGCTTGACTGATTCGGCTGGCCCACTTTAATGCGTCTTTGATTCAGCTTGGGGGCTTGCCGCCGTTCGTGAGAGATTGATCGTCAATCTGCCGTGCAGAACAGGGTCCCTGAATGATCGCGATGTCAGGAGAAGGGCGTGGCAATTGACGGGACTCCAGCCGACAACATTCTGGCAGCGGCGAGTCGCCTGCGGGGAAATCAGTTCAGCGAGGAATTGCGTCTCGCCATCGTAAACTTGACGGATCAGGACAGTCTCGCGATGACGAGGCTGCAAGTCGCGGTCCGACTCGACGAAGTGGACTCACCGGCAGGCACGGGATTTCTGGCGGTCTGGCTGGGCGGCGGAGTTGAGAACGGATTCGATCCACAGCCGACGACCGTCCCCATTCTGAATGCGATGTTGCGCTGGACACGGACGATTGCAACGCCGGACGACACGAGTGTTGAAACGCCAGTCGAGGTCGACGAACAGGTGGCCATTGGCCTTGAACGTCTGGGCCAGGGGCTGGTGGCTCACCTGTCACGGAGTCCGGGGCAGCTGGCCCAACTCGCCAGCCGCGAGGACATCGTCACCGAACTGGAACGCGTGGAGCATTTGTCTCCCGGCGTTGTCTGGGTGCTGGAACTGCTGCGGAAACGCAGCGGCACGTTGCTGGTGATTCATGTTGCGGGCCGGGTGGGTTATCGGCTTGCCTACGAAAACCTGTCGAACTGCTTCCACCTGTTCACGCTGCTGCAGGCTGCCCTGATTGGAAAGGTTCCTGATGCGATGCCCGTTTCTGAGCAAACACTGGCCATTGCCAGCGGAGAGGCGTACGGAGAAGCCAGCGATTCGGCTCAATGGCATTATGGACGAGGTGATGTCAGCGAATCCAACATCGCCGCATCGGTCTGGGGCGAAGCCAGCCCCGAGTCGATTCCCCAGATCGGCGAGACTCAAGTGTTGCTGCTCTGGCCGAATCTCCAGGGAAGCCGTGCCTGGGATGCCGGCTTCTTCGGCCCCTATCTGGAGGCAGCGCCACCGCGTGTGAACGTCATCGACCAGCTGACGACCGAAGAGGTCAACGATTGGTGGGAGAAACTCAAACTCCCCGACATCGCCCCTCGCCCCTGGTGGAAACTCTGGTAGCCAACGCAGCTGTTGGCTGTTGGACTCACCATAGACTCAGCCAGTCACCCACGATTTCCAGAATCTGTTCCTCGTCCAGCGTTTCATGGGCCAGCAGGTGATCGACGAGCACGGCGATGGCGGACCACTGTTCGTCGTTTGAAAGCCGGTGATAGAGGTCGATGGATGTTTGTTCCAGATAATCCATACGGCGACGCTGGTCCGGAAATTTTGAGGCCGCAGCGTGCCAGGCGAGACGCCAGTCCTGTGCCCATTCGGCGACCATGGCCGGGTGAAAGGGATCTCCCGTGTGAATCATCTCCGCCACGGGACCGGCCAGTGCCACCAGGATGGTTCGTTTGTTGAGGTCTTCGCCGGAGAATTCCGCTTCTGCCCAGGCGATTTCCGCATCGCCATACCGCTGCGGGCCATCATCCCAGTCTGGGTCAATGGTCAGTGAAAGCACCCTGGCCCCCAGTTGCAGGGCCGTGAAGGCATGGCCGGCTTCGTGATATGCCACCAGCTCCGACATCACTTCTCCTCGCTGGCTGTCGTTTCCGTGGGGAACTTCCAGTCTGTGGCCAGTTGACTCGACAGAATCTCCACGAAGCGATCGATGCCGGCTGGCGAGAGATGACAGACATCCGAAAACAGGGAGAGATCCGTCAAGGCCGAGGCCATGTCGACAAACAGTTCTTCGGGGTGTTTCCGAGCCACGGCGACAACTTGTTCGTTATGGACGTTCACTCCGCGATGGACATTCTCCGGCGCTCCCCACAATTCGGTGGCCAACCCATATTGCCCCCGGGCGTAACCCAGTGTTCCCGCTTCCATGG
Source organism: Planctomycetaceae bacterium (assembly GCA_020426515.1). Classification (GTDB taxonomy): domain Bacteria; phylum Planctomycetota; class Planctomycetia; order Planctomycetales; family Planctomycetaceae; genus JACKHO01. The sequence continues at coordinate 23,282 of JAGQPW010000058.1, forward strand.
CCTCTCTGGAATAGTTGTCGACCCAGTATGTGGCGAAGGTCATCAGAACCACGGGAGTCTGGTGCTCATGGGCCATGGCAATCATCTGTTCCAGATTGGAGTGAAATGCCGGCCCCGTTTTGATCTCGGCTCCGTACTCGAATGCATCAATGTCGGGAGGCCCCAGTCCAATGGTGCGGTCCAGCGTGTCTACTGCCACATTGCCCATGGAAAGTGTCCGGTGCCGCTTGAGACGATCGAAAGACCGATACCACTGGCAGTGCGCGTAGTCATCGCGGAACGCATCGTCCGGGATACAATTCATGCGGACTTCGTTGATTCCGTGATAGATGACGATCAAATCGAACCCGGCCCCCTGTTCGCACAGCCATTGCAGCTTATTCAGACTGTCGCGTGTGGTGTGAGCGGAAACGGCCGCGTTGTGGACACGAACGGGGCGGTTCAGCTGCTGAGTGAGCGCTGCCGAAAGTGCATCCCCAACCTGTTCGGCGACAGAGCCCCCCAGCAGCAGGACCTGCAATTCGTCTGGCGATCGACTCGACTGAAGTATGTTGCGGGTATACAGCTCCGGATAGTGGAGGCGGTATGGATCGATCTTGTTGGAGAGATCAGCCGGAGCTACGGAATACACCAGCCACAGGTAGGCGCGATATCCCACTCCGAGCAGAGACACGACATACCCCGCATAGATGAGGAAGAAGATCCACCGACGGCGAGATGTGACAGGCTGACCGAATGAGGCCGTCATTTCGTCTTCCGTGACTTCACTGCGCGCGGCTTTTGCTGTTGCAGCTTCTTCTGCAGGTGAGGCAACTTCGTCGCAGGCTTGCGCGGGGCAGGGCGGGGGCTTCGGGACATGATTCGGCTCAATGCATCGCTGCTCGCCAGATCGACGTCTGGTGAACAGCATTGTGATGACTATTTTTTCCGGCGGGAACGACGGTCGAGGAACGCGCCCAATGCCAAATCATACGGGTCGGTCGTCGACAATTTGCAGTAGTCGATTCCCAGATTTCCCACCAGTTGCTGCAGTTGCCCCTGAAACTTTCGAAACTGGTCGAGATACGCCTGCCGCAATCGGTGGGGATCGGTGAGGATGCGATGGGAGTCCAGTTCCAGACTGCGAAACTGCGTGGGCTTGGTAAAGGGGAACTCTTCCTCTTCCGGGGCGATCACCTGAAACAGCAATACTTCATGCCGGGCATGTCTCAACTGCTGCAACACAATCCCCAGATCGTCAATATTGTCAAAGCAGTCGCTGATCACGATGACCAGACTGCGGCGTTTGAACGTCGGCACAATCGACTGAAAGACCTTGGAGAGACTGGTTTCCTGCCCCGGTTGCGTATTTTCGAGGGCACTGGCAATCTGCTGAAAGCGGCGGGGACTCGTTGCGGGCTCCTGTCGTTCGCGAACCTTGGTATCAAAAATGGTCAGTCCCACGGCATCACGCTGTGAAATCAGCAGATAGCCCAGCGCTGCGGCGAGCAGCCGGCCGTAGTGGAATTTGGAAAGCGTCTTCCCCTGGTAGGCCATGCTGCCAGAGGCATCCATGACGAGATAAGCCCGCAAATTCGTTTCTTCTTCGAATTCCTTAACGAAATACCGGCCAGTTTTCCCGTACGCTCTCCAGTCGATATGCCGAATCTCGTCTCCCGGATAGTATTGGCGATGTTCGACAAATTCGACGCTCGATCCTTTGAACGGGCTTTTGTGCTGCCCGATCATGTATCCTTCCACGATCAGCCTGGCCACCACATCCAACCGGCCGAACTTGGCCAGAGCGGTGGGGTCGTGGAGCGGGGCATTGGGATCGAGATGCCAGGACATAAACTCAACCGGGTATCTGCAGGAAAACAAACGAGTCCGCTGACCGAAACACGATGACGTCACTCAGCCTGAAATGGCAACTCATTCTCTGTGCGGTCGGACCAGCCATTGCCGGGTTGCTGGCTGGTATTCTGAACTATGTTCCTGCCCAGACGCTCCTTTGGCAATGCTGCGCTGCTGCCATCGCCGGAGCCGGCTGCTGCTGGGTCGCTCAAACCAACCTGTCTGCGCTGGTCAACACGCAAATTGAGTCGCTGCAGAAACTCGGTCAGAACCTGCCTCTGGAACAGCAGCGTGTCCCCACACTGTACCTCGACCGGGCCGATATTTTTGGGGACTGGGAACGCCAGTGGAATCGGACCGCTGACGAGGTTTGCCGCTATGCGGAAGGGCTTCGCCACGGAATTCGCGAGCTGGAAGACAACCGGGCCCTGCTGGAAACAGTGCTCGGAACAATGTCTGAAGGGCTGGTGGCGATCGACGGACAGCGTCGCATCCTGTTCCTCAATCAGGCGGCCCGCAAGCTGCTGAGTCTTCCGGGGCGAGAAGTCGTGGGACGTGCGATCTGGGAGTTGTTGCGATCCAAGCAGCTGCTCGCGCATGTGGAAGAATCCATGGGATCGAGTGACGTTCAAAAGCTGCAGATCGAGCTGTCTCGACAGAAAACCATCGTCGAGGTCTCCACAGTTCCATTGCCGCTGGATCCTGTACCGGGCCTGATGATTGTGCTCCGTGATGTCACCGAACTGAGGCGACTGGAACGCTCCCGTCGCGAATTCTTTTCCAGCGTCTCGCATGAGCTCAAAACTCCGCTCACTTCCATTCAGTGCTACGCCGACACACTGCTGGAAGGAGCACTGGAAGACCCCCAGAACAATCGCGTGTTCCTGGAACGAATCGTGGAACAGTCAGAGCGGCTGAACGAACTGATTCAGGACATTCTCCGACTGGCCCGTATTGAATCGGAGTTTGATCAGTTAAATCTCAGCCCGGTTCGGATCGGATTGATTGCGACGGAATGCGTGAACGAACGTGTCGCAGTGGCCCGGTCTCGCGATGTGACGCTGCACGTCGAGTCGACCGAAACAGCTCACGTCGTACTCGCCGAACCGGCTGGACTGCGATCGATCATCGAGAACCTGGTCAATAACGCCATCAACTACAATCATCCGGGCGGACAGGTATTTGTTCGCTGGTTTGCCGCAGATGCTCAGGTCGTTCTCGAAGTCGAAGACACCGGAATCGGCATTGCCGAAGAACACGTGGAACATGTCTTCGAGCGATTTTATCGCGTTTCCAAGGCTCGTTCCCGGGACGACGGAGGAACCGGCCTGGGCCTCGCGATCGTCAAGCATCTCGTTCAACTGTTTCACGGAACAATCGAGCTGGAAAGTCATTTGGGACGGGGCACATTGTTTCGACTCCGTTTCCCGCTACACAGCGAAGAGTCGCCGACCGAGTTACACAACCGTCCACGTCTGGGGCACCAGCACGCATCTACCAAGGAAGCCAAGCCATGACGGCATCACCCTCGTCCAATGAAGGTCCACTTGTTCTGCTGATCACCGCCGACCTGATGGCGTCCGCGCAGCTGGAAGGACAGATTCGCAGTGCAGGCTGCCGCGTGCGTACGATTCCAAACGTCGCACGAGCCCATCAGATTCTTGCGGAAGAAACCTGCACAGCAATCGTTGCGGAACTGCTCCAGGAAGGCGTGGATGTCCCCGACCTGCTGGAATCGGGTTTGCCGGTAATCGTGTACGCATCCCATGTGCGTGAGGCCGAACTTCAGGCCGCCAGGAAAGCGGGCGCGATGACGCTCTCACGCGGTCAGGCCGCTTCGCAGTTGGGGATGGTCCTCAAGCAGCTGGCGTTCGACTGACCGGCTCCGCATTGCTCACGTACCGAATGTGGTGATGACTTCCGTCTGCAGGACAAGCTGATGCTGCAGGGAATGAAATCGTGTTCCAGCGTCACTGATTCCCGCCAGGATTTCTTCAGGCGTCCACCATTGATTTCGTGAATTCGCGGCAACCTTCTCGCGGCTGACCCGGCCAAACAGGTCGACGACGAAGAACTGAGCAATAACCCAGTCGACTCCCTTTTCCGGAAGCGAGTTGCAGGCCGTCAGGTCGGGAGGACGATTCTTCTCGGCATCCCCAATATCCGCAAGCGGCGACTGGAAGTGAATGCGTGGCACGCTGGAGATGATGAAGTCCTTGCGTGCATCGAGTTCAAGTTCCCAGGCAATCTCTCGCTTCAATGCATCGCGGTACGACTCTTGTTCGAGTCGCTCGGCCTGAACGAATGCAGCATGATTTTCGTTCGTGCCGAGTCGGACCAGCCAACGGGACTGTTCGTTGTCGGCGTCGCGAATCAGAGCGATGGAACCAATGAAATGTGACATCGTTGTACTCGAGTCCTCGCTCATCCCCTGCGACGGGGCAGAGGGGACGATCAGGTGGTCGTTGAGTTCTGTCGGGACGCGGCTTCGGCCACTTCAATCGCCTTCAGCATACCCTGAGCTTTGTTGAGCGTTTCCTGGTATTCGGCCGCAGGCACACTGTCCGCCACGATCCCCGCGCCTGCCTGCACGTAGGCGGTGCTTCCCTGCATCACGAGTGTTCGCAAGGCGATGCAGGTGTCCATGTTTCCGGTGAAGTCGATGTAACCAACCGCTCCGGCGTACGGGCCGCGGCGGTGATGTTCGAACTCATCAATGATCTGCATCGCCCGAACCTTGGGGGCTCCCGAGACAGTTCCGGCAGGCAACCCGGCCCGCAGGGCATCGAGAGAAGTCAGGCCGGGACGCAGCTGTCCGGTGACGTTGGAAGTGATGTGCATCACGTGGCTGTACCGCTCCACGACCATCACATCACTGAGTTGGACGCTGCCGTATTCGGCAATGCGACCGACATCGTTTCGGGCCAGATCGATCAGCATCACATGCTCGGCCCGCTCCTTGGGATCGGCGAGGAGTTCCTCGGCAAGGGCATTGTCTTCGGCTTCGGTCGTCCCGCGTTTGCGAGTTCCGGCGAGTGGGCGAATCGTTGTTTCGCCATCTTCCACACGCACCATGATCTCAGGCGAACTCCCCACCAGCGTGACGGAAGGCGTTTGCAGCAGAAACATGAACGGACTGGGATTCACCACCCTCAGTGCCCGGTAGATATCGAGGGGGGCTGCTGTCGTTTCCAGTTGCAGACGCTGGCTGAGCACCACCTGAAAAATATCGCCCGCCTTGATGTATTCCTTGCAGGCCACGACAGCAGCCTCGAATTCTTCCTGCGTGAAGTCCGACTTCCATTCCCGGTTGGTCACACCATGTGGCATGACATCGGGCATGCTCAGCCCGGTGGGGTTATCCTGCAGCTTACGGCAGATGTCATCGACCTGCTGGCAGGCTCGGTCGTACTCGGCCTGCAAATCGTCGACGTCGACCCGGGCATGGACAACGACCAGCACCGTCTTGCGGATGTGATCGAACACGACCATCTGATCGTAAATCGCAAACGACAGGTCCGGCAGCTTGCGGTCATCTTCCGGAGCGTTCGGAAGGTTCTCGGTATAGCGAACGACATCGTAGCCCGCATAGCCGACGGCCCCACCGAGGAAACGAGGCAGGCCGACGACATGCGTCGAGGGATATTGCTCCAGCAGTTTGCCCAGTTCAACGAGAGGATCATCAACCGTGCGGCGTTCGGTTTCGATGTTGGGTCCGCTGAGGACAATGTCGCGTCCGTACGCTTCAATTCTCAACAGGGAATTGCCACCCAGGAAGCTGTAGCGTCCCACCTTCTCGCCACCAACCACACTCTCAAACAAAAACGCATCGCCATCCCAGCCCGCCCGACAGAATGCACTCACAGGTGTGAGCGTGTCGCTGTACAGCATGCGGTAGACCGGCACGAGCCGCACATGGGCGGCCTGTTGTGAAAACGTAGCAAAGTCGGGATGGTGCATCGAAAGTCAGCAGTCGAGTCGAAAGGTCAGTTGCTCAGACGGACGCGGTCAGAAACTGAGGGATGATCTATGAGTTGATCCGTCATGCCCGGAACGATCAGGACGATGGGGGAACTTCTTGCAAGGCGGCAAGTTCGTTGCGAGTGGCTGTCAGTTCTGCGGCCAGCCCTTCCACCAGATCGTGTCGGGCTCCTTCGGGCAAAACACCCCAGGTGTACGTCTCCACTTCGAGATGGGGGGCGTAGTCGAGCGCAGCCACGCTGGCGAGGGCTGTTCGAAGTTCGGGTCGGGTTGTCCGCAATGGGCCAACCGATTCAGCATGCACGGGGACGTGATAGTGAATTCTCCAGGACTCGGCGTTCAGGAACTCTGCCGGAGGTTGCCGGCACAGCTCCGTTGTCAGATCGGTCTGAAAAATGGTGCTGCCATCGGCCTGCCGGGCGAACGTCTGATGGAGATATCGAGGCTCCACAAAGTTCGCAAGGTATTCCCGTCCGGCGGAATTTTCGGCTGGATTGTCCAGGTGCAGTGCGCACGTGATGTGCACCTTGTTGATGCGGATTTCCGCCTGTTGCAATGCGGCAATCGACGAGGGAATGTCCTCAAATTCCACCGCCTGATGGCACACGTCGTAGCAGACGCCGAGATGCCGTTGAGCAATGTCGAGCTGGTGACGCTGCTCAGCCACGGCAAACAGTCGATCAAAAAAGCCCAACGTTTCGGCAGTCGTTTCCAGGACGCAGCGAGGTTCTGGCTCGATGGCGAGGCGAATCACTCGTCCGGTGTCATCATGCAGGTCATCGAGACCTGCGGCGAGTTGGAGCAGGTTGTCGATACAACCGACTTCGAAGTCCGGGCCACTGGCCAGTTCCTTGAACCCCAATGGGACCGTGGAAATGCTGCCCTCGGCGCCTTCTCGCAGCAATTCCGAGAGTACGGTCGCACAGTCGAGTGTGTATTTCAGCCGCTCCGGCGCGGTCCAGTCCGGAAGGTAGACCTGTTCTTTGACGCGATCGCTATGGAAATTCCCATACGGAAACGCGTTGAGGGTGTAGCAGCTCAATTCTCCGCCGATGAGCATGCCCCGCAGGCAGTCCAGGGCAGCCGGCTCCGCTTGAAGCTCCGCAATCACGGGGGCCGCCAGCCACAATCCAGCAGCAATAGGCGCCCCCACGCGGTCGCGGGCCGGGATAGTAAACTGCTGCAACCCAGATGCGACCTCCGGAACCGTCAATCCGGGGTGAACATTGGTGCAATACGAGAGCGGGAGTGTGCTGATGGACATGTCGCGAAGATTAGTCAATGCCTGCGGCGGGGGCGAGTGGGGAGCACTGGGCGTTGAAACGTTGTGGAGGCTGCGTCCCGCGTTCAGAATCCGAACGCCTTTATTTGCGGGAATTGTGCGCATCGTCGTGTGCCATTCGCCCCTCGACTTGAGACGTTCAACAAGGGGACAGCCCCCTGAATCCTGGACTCTGCGCTCTCAACAAATCCATGACATCCTCGACAGGATTTGCGCGACAGACTTCCGTCCTCGGGGAGTGGGTGGTACAAGACCAGATCAGGCAACCCGCGTAACGAAACACTGTCTTGAAGTTGCTGGAATTTTCCAACCGCTCCCCAATTCTGAATAGAGTTCACCGATATTGGGTGTGGAGATGGTCAGTTCCACCAACCGGAGGTGTTCTGAATGTGGGGTCTCAGAGCAACCACACGCATGATAATGAGCGATAATTCCGGCAAGGACGGCACAAACGGAAATGCCCCGGTTCACCAGCGGGAAACGGTGCAGTTCTATCGCAGCTATGCGCACTACAGCCAGTTGGGCGACTGCTGGCATCTGGAAGTGCAGGGCCGCGTGTTCGCTCCGTCCCGTCGACATATCCGCAAGCGGGCACTGATGTTTCTGCTTAAGCGGGTTGTTCGTCCGGAACGCAATGCCGACCAGCATCAACTGTTCCTCGAACGGGCGCAACTGTTTCTCACCGAACATCGTCGCGGCAAATCGATCCCGGTCGCAATTGCTGAACGGGCTCACGCTTTGCCGGACACCACGGAAAACGGACACTTTGAAGCCACGTTGACGATTCAGGCGAGCGAACTGGAACCATCGGTCGTTACCTTGCCGGACGGCCGGCGATTTGTGCAGTTTTGTGTCGAGCTGCCTGAAGAAGACGGTCGGCTGTTTGCAGGTGATGTCGAACTGGTGCCGCCGCAGGGCATTTCAATTGTCTCCGATGTCGACGACACAATCAAAATCTCCGATGTCGCCAATCGGAAGGAGCTGCTTCAGAACACATTCACCCGTCAGTTTCGCGCTGTCGACGGAATGACGCAGCTTTATCAGGACTGGGCCGAACAGGGTTGCAGTTTCCACTATGTGTCGGCCAGTCCCTGGCCACTGTACGAACCGCTGGACCAGTGGCTCAATTCCGATGGGTTTCCAGCCGGAAGCGTCCATCTGCGGTACGTCAAGCTGCGCGAGCTGCGTAACGATCGCGAAGGACATGGATCGTTCCGGGCCAAGCGAGCCGCGATCGAGCAGATTCTGCGATCATTTCCGGGACGACGTTTCGTACTCGTTGGCGACGCCGGCGAACGTGATGCCGAACTGTACGCTCAGGTGGCTCGATCATTTGGCGATCAGGTGGCCCACATCTGTATTCGTCAGGTGAAGGGGCGACACAACCCTCACGGGTTGTCACCGCAGGCGATCAAGGAACTTGATCCCCACCACGAAGACCGCTGGACGCTGTTTCATCACGTAACCGAGCTGAGTGAAGTTCTCCCCCGCGTGCAAAGTTTGTGTGACCATCCGTCCGCCTCTTAACCAGAACGGCGTTCATTCTGCCACAAAAGCCCGGCGTGCGATCGGAAACGTTCGTCATTCCTGCCGCACGAACCGTCGCGATCAGGTTGCACGGAATTCGTCCTGCTGGGGACACTGGGTCGCAACTTCCGGCACAGCGCCTATACTTGAGGCAGTCGTACGGATCGGCACCAGGTCGATCACGGCCTGTATCTGTCAGGGCCGAAAGCGTTTTTGTGTTCGTCTCTGGCAACCTGTCGCCGAGCTTGCCTCTACGGTGAGGGCCACGGTTCGCGACCAACCTGAGATATCTGCACAACGTTATGGGACAATTGCCGGAAACGGAAAATCTCAAGATCGCGCTCATCAGCCTGCATGGCCTGATTCGAGCGGAGGCCCCGGAACTGGGACGGGATGCGGATACCGGCGGTCAAGTCACCTACGTCCTGGAACTGGCGCGCGAGCTGTCTCGGCATCCACAGGTCCGGGAAGTGGAACTGATCACACGGCAAATCATCGACCCACGTGTCGATGAGCATTATGGTCAACTCGAAGAGCCGATCGCCGAACACGCCAAACTGGTACGCATTCCCTTTGGGCCGAAACGCTATTTGAAGAAAGAATCACTTTGGCCCTATCTCGACCTGTTCGTTGATCAGGCACTGGCTCATTTCCGACGGCACGGACTGCCCGACATTATTCACGGTCACTACGCCGATGCAGGTCTGGCCGGAGCACAACTGGCCCGGCTGCTGCACATTCCGTATGTGTTTACCGGGCACTCACTCGGACGCGTCAAGAACTCGCGACTTTCCGGCAATGTCGACGACTCCGACATTCTGGAAAAGAAGTACTCTTTCCGCCGTCGTTTCGAAGCGGAGGAAACCGCTCTGGAAACCGCCGTCATGGTGGTGACGAGCACGAACCAGGAAGTGTCCGATCAGTACGCCCTGTACGATCACTATGTCCCTTCCCGCATGGAGGTCATTCCGCCAGGCGTCGACCTCTCCCGTTTCTCTCCGCCGGAAGAAGGAGCCGCCGAGCCCGCTATTGCCGAGTCGGTGGATCGCTTTCTGCGCCGTCCTGAGTTGCCGCTCATCTTCACGATGGCCCGTCCCGACGAGCGCAAGAATCTTGAAACGCTCGTGCGTGTGTATGGCGAAAGCGAGGAACTGCAGGAAAAAGCGAATCTGCTGCTGGTCCTCGGAACACGTGACGATTTACAGGATTTGCCCAAAGCTCAGCGTCTGGTTCTGAACAACATCCTGTTCCTGATCGATCGTTACGATCTCTACGGTAAAGTGGCCTATCCGAAGTCCCATAAGCCCAGCGATGTCCCCGATCTGTACCGACTGGCGCAGATGCGGCGAGGAGCATTCATCAATCCGGCACTCACCGAACCGTTTGGACTGACTCTGCTGGAGGCGGCGGCCAGTGGATTGCCGGTTGTGGCCACCAACGATGGAGGACCTCGCGATATTGTGGCCAATTGCCGCAATGGCCTGCTGGTGGACCCGCTCGATGAAACTGCGATGGAACACGCCCTGCTGCGGATGCTGACGGAGCCGGAACAGTGGCAGGCCTGGTCGACTCATGGAGTGGACGGGGTCCACAAGCACTACACGTGGAAGCAGCATGTCGACATGTACGTGCGGGATCTGACCGACATTCTGGAGCACTCGGCGATGCCCGTGCTCGCCGAGCGACCGAAGCTGCGTCGTATTCCCGATTTCGACCGGCTGATTATCACAGATCTAGACAACACACTCACGGGTGACGATGAGGCGCTACGCGAGTTTGTCGAAATGCTGAAGTCACACGACAACGTGGGATTCGGCATCGCGACCGGTCGCCGACTCGACAGTGCCATGAAGCTGATTGAAGAACTCAATCTGCCGAAACCGGATCTGATCGACACTGATGCCGGGACCCAGCTGCACTACGGAGAAGACCTGACGCCCGACCTCAGTTGGCAGGGGCAAATTG
>JAGQPW010000059.1 GCA_020426515.1 Planctomycetaceae bacterium
GACCTTGGTTGTCAGCACCGTTGATTTCGTGCCGTCTGGCCAGCGCGGGTACTCTTCCCGACCGATGAGTGGCTGGCCAGATTGCATGACCTCTGCTTCTTCCTGGCGGGCCCGTTCTGCGTATTCCGCCGGGAAATAGTCGCTGTCCGTTGTTCCGACAACCTGACCTGGGCTGCTGGTCCCCAACTTCCGCGAAAGAGATGTGCTGACACGTAAGAAACGACCGTCTGCATCCTTAAAGTAGATGGCGTCCGGAAGGTTCGTCAGCAGCGTGTTGAGCAGAAACTGTTCATCTTCCAGCGCCGTTTCGGCCCGTTTATGATCGTCGATGTCGGTGATGGAACCCGCCATTCGCGTGGCTTGTCCCTCAGCGTTCCAAATGGCCTGACCGCGGGCGCGGAACCAGCGGTACCCTCGATGCCGAGTCATCAATCGATACTCGACATCGTAGGGTTCTCGGAGTTTCTGATGATCTTCCAGGCGCTTGAGAATGCGATCGTGGTCATCGGGGTGCAGGCGGACTTCGAATTCCGAAAAGACGTTCTCCATTTCATCGTCGCGATAGCCCAGCAGTTCTTTGAAACGCGGTGCGTAATAAACCTCATTGGTGAGCACGTTCCAGTCCCACAGGCCATCGGTTGATCCCTCGACGGCAAGGGAAAATCGCTCTTCGCTGGCCTGCAGCGCTGCTGTTCGAGAGGCGACAATCTTGTCTTGATCCTCGTGGGCAATCCGCAGCTCCTGATAAAGCCTGTGGACCTGTTCTTCTGCGTTCTGGTAAGCCCGGATAGCGTATCCCAGGGCGGCGACATAGGCTCCCAGCCGCAGCACATGCCACCACCACCATGTCAGGTCCCACAAAGAGGACATTTCGAACAGGATGCCAGCTGTTCCAAAGAGCAGCGTATGGACCGAAAATAGCCAGTCCTCTTGCGTGCCATGCTGCAGGAATCGTCGCGAGAAGAAGATCCCGGCGATCAGAAATCCAAGGCCGCCGACGATATTCAAGGCCCGAGCCAGAACCGTGAACTCACCATCACGCACCATAGACGGAAGTTGCCCGGACCATTGGCACGAGGCCATTCCAATGAGGGCACTGAAGACTATGGTGGACCAGACCAGTCGCTGGCTGGTCTGCCGATTGCAGCGTGTTGAGTCGAACCAGACGAGCGCAAAAAGCAGGCCGCCGACAAAGGTGGCGATGCTGTGCAGCCAGACAAAACTTGTGCCAAGGTCAACTGCGGCGTGGAATGCATCCAGAACACCCATCCCTGCGAGGGAGCAGGCCATCGGCAGGTAGTGTGCTGAATTCGATTGGCGCCCGCGCTCGACGATCAGGATGCCCGCAATCGCTACCGCCATCAGTCCCCCGGACGTTTCCAGCAGGGAGTGAATGGGGATATGGGCCAGACGGGCGTCAGGAAAGATGGCGGCGGCGGCGATGCTGCCGACGATCGGCAGGACGAGCGAGAGTGCTACGCCCAGTAATGCCCACCAGATGCTTGATTGGCGATTCATAAAGCCTGAGGGGTACCCGCCGCAGGGTTGACGACCTCAGTATACGACAGCTGTGCAACGCTACGCCAGCAGGAAACGTGACGAGGTGGAAACGAGATGGCGAATAACGGAAGCATGGCGGCATCGGCTGCCTCGGCTCTGCATACCTCCGCACTCTCCGCTGTGATGGTTTCTTCGCTGATCGAGAACAGGGGAGACTATCGGAATTGATCGCCCCATGATTGGCGGAACGTGTAGGATTGTCGGTCGAGACAAGGGCGATTCAGTTCGAGCCGAAGAGTGGCTGATCGCGATGTTGCTTGTGGCAGGTCTTGCACTGAGTACCGATCGTGCTCATGAGTTCAGAAAGTCGTGGTGGAGGATCGCCGGATTCAGCATCCTCCTGCCAGGCCTTCAGAGCGGCAAGTAACGATTTCGCGGCAGCTTCCGAATCACGCAGAGACTGTTGGAAATCCGCCGATTGTTGTTGGACCTCCTCGGTTCGCAACAATTCTGTGAAGTGCTCCTGCAGCAACAAGGCTTCATGCACTGAAGACAGGTCGGGATGATCGGCAGGACTTTTCCAACCTGCTGCCGCGATCTGCTTGAGGTGATCATGGGTGTGTTCAAGATTGACCATGGCTTGCGCCAGCGGAGGAACGTTCACGGTTTCCGGGAACTCGACTCGCAGCGATCGCAGCAGCGCCTGATCTTCGGGGTGTGCGCGATCTGCCGACTGATAGAGTCCGCGATAGTCCGGACTGGTGCCCGCGAACTCCAGGAACGGGATTGCCGAAGTTTGAGGAATCAAACCGGCTCGCACGCAGGCGACGCTGGCAGCTGCGGGACTGCGGTGCTTGCCGTGATGGCAGTGAATGTAGATTGGTCCATCAAGCTCGAGCACGGCTTTGGCCAGTTCGTTCGCGCGTCCTTCGGGGATGCCGTCATAGCCGTGCGGCAGATGAACGTATCGCAGGCCATGCTTCTTCGCCATCGCAACATCAGGCCGGGCTCCATCGACGCTGATGACTGTTTTTACGCCCAGGTCGGCGAGTTCCCGGAACGCGGCGTCATCTTCAGGCAGCCCTCCTGAGATCACCTGCGGATGAATGCGAATTGCGTTCGGAAGGTGCTGGACATGGAGACGTTCGGGTTTGCTCTCTGACTGTGCGACAGCATGTCCCTCTGCTGGTGTCACTGGCTGTCGGGTGCAGCCGATAATGAGCAGTGGAATGATCAGCAGGCGTCGCATCGCACCAGATTGTGTTGAGAGCAAGAAGGGGCCGGCGGTCAGCTCGCTTGAGGTGAGCCCGGTTCGTCATGACGACAGTCTACATGTTGTACGCGGAACTACGAACCAGTCGGCCTGATACGCTGGACAAATCTTTGGCAATTCTCGTCCGGACAATGATGCCTACAGTTGTCGGAACCGCTGTCGATATTGCAGCGGCGTCATTCCGGTCGAGGATTTAAAGTGTCGGTTGAAATGACTCTGGTCATAGAAACCGCAATCCACGGCAATCTGGCATGCGGCTGCATCGCATGTTTTCAGCAGGTGACGGGCGACCCCGATCCGGACCTCGCGGATATAGTTCACGGGCGTAATACCAAAGTTGCGGGAGAACTCTCGCTGCAGCTGACTCACGGAAAGGTGGACCAGCTTGGCCAGATCCGCAACTTCCAGCGGGTACTTGTAGTTCTCCGTCACATGGGCGACGACCTTCATCAGTCGACTGTAGCCGTCGACCTCGGCGGCGAAGTGCTCGTAAGGACGCTTGATACCGGCGATGCCAATCACTTCTCCAGCCTTGCCCAGCAATGGAATCTTGCTGCACAGGTACATCTTGGGGATGCCCTTCTGCCCTGGCACGAGCCACACCTGATTGGTCAATGGGGCCGCCGAGGAAATGACGCGCTGGTCTTCGTCGACATACTGAGCCGCGACCGCCGGTGGAAAAAAATCGAAGTCGGTGCGGCCGACCAGCTGTTGGGGGTCCGGCACACCGACCACTTCACAGACGACGCGATTGGCGCGCACAAAGCGGCTATCGGTGTCCTTGATGTACATGTAGACGCCGGGAAGTTCGTCGAACAGATCGAGCAAACTGCTGACCTTGCCGAGACTTTCGAAGAATTGACAAGCCCAGTCTGACGGCATCGGGGAATCTTGAAGCATGCGGTGAATGTACAAAAAATTGCGTCCCTCGTGCAAGACTTTTGCTCCGCCCAAAGGGACAATCCGTACAATGCATGAGTTGCGTCTTATGTCTGCGGCCGCGTCCCTTTGGGATTCCGGCCCGTCGACTGCGGTCAGCAACGCATGCAGGCTGGTTCGCACACCACATGAGGTGTTGTTGTTGCGGGAACAGAAATGCAGGGTATTTGGCGTCAGGGATTACACCATGAGATTTTGCTGCTATTGCTTGCGAGTTCGGTTGCTGAGTCTGCTCCTGTTGATCATTGGTGGCGCCCCGTTGTGGGCAGGTGAACTGGAATACAACCGCGACATCCGGCCGATTCTCGCGGACAACTGCTTTTCCTGTCACGGGGCCGACAGCGCATCACGCAAGGCCGACTTGAGGCTGGACCAACGCGATGCGGCTATCGATGCTGGTGCCATCGTGGCCGGGGATGCCGGGCAGAGCGAGTTGCTGGCACGCATCCTGTCGGATGATCCAGACACGGTCATGCCGCCTCCAGAGACAAAGAAGTCACTTTCCAGCACTCAGAAGGAACTGCTGCGACGATGGATTGAAGCTGGGGCTGAGTATCAGCCTCACTGGTCGTTTATCGCCCCGGTTCGCCCGGAACTTCCCGAAGCGAAGACTGTGGCGTGGGGGAAGAATGCGATTGACCGGATGGTTCTGGCAAAGCTGGAGCAGCAAGGTCTGGCTCCGGCACCCGAAGCCGACTCACGCACGTTGTTTCGCCGACTGCATCTGGACATTACGGGACTGCCCCCGGCTCCGGGAGACGTCGAAGCATTCGTTCGTGACTACGGCGAACGCGGCGATGTGGCTCTTTCCGACTGGATTGACCGATTGATGGCACAGCCGACGTGGGGAGAGCATCGGGCCCGCTACTGGCTCGATGCCGCCCGGTATGGCGACACGCATGGTCTGCATTTTGACAATTACCGCGAAATGTGGATGTATCGAGACTGGGTGATTCGCGCGTTCAACGCCAATCAGCCGTTCGACCAGTTTACCGTGGAGCAGTTGGCTGGAGACTTGCTGCCTGATCCAACGGACGATCAGTTGATTGCCACTGGTTTCCAGCGCTGTTGCATCACGACCAATGAAGGGGGCACGATCGACGAAGAGAATCTGGCTCTGTATGCCACCGACCGTGTGCAGACGTTCGGCTGGGTTTACCTGGGGCTGACAACAAACTGCAGTCAGTGCCACGATCACAAATTCGATCCGATTACCCAAAAGGACTACTACTCACTGGCGGCGTTCTTCCGCAACACAACGCAGCCCCCCAAGGATGGAAACGTCAAAGATGGACGCGGTCCGTTCCTGATGGTGCCGCAGGGTGAGGATCGTGACCGCTGGGACGCGTTGCCAGCGGAGATTGCGGCAGCCAAGGCGACTCGCGATCAGTATCGCAAGGATGCAGAGCCGGCGTTCCAGCAATGGCTGGCGAATGTTAGTCCTGAGGCGTTGAATGACGGGTTGCCACGCGACGGATTGCTGCTGCACCTTCCTTTGAACGAAGGGGAAGGCCGCTCAGTTCGCACGACTGGGGATGCTCCAGCCACTTTCACGGCAGCCAGCGACCTGACGTGGGAAAAGGACGGGAAAATTGGCCCAGCGCGGATCGTCAAATCGGGGCAGAAAATTGATCTTGGTGGCGCGGGCGATTTTGAACGGGACAGTGGGTTCAGCTACGGGGCCTGGGTCAAGCCAGCCAATACCAACGCTTCGGCGGCAATTCTTGCACGCATGGACGATCAGCAGGCCTATCGAGGCTGGGACCTGTGGCAGCAGGGGGGATCGTATGGCGTTCACATTATCGACAGCTGGCCCGAGAACGGTATGAAGGTTGTAACCCGCGATGCCGTTGTCAAAGCCGGGGCGTGGCAGAATGTGTTTGCAACCTACGACGGCTCAGGGAAGGCGGCGGGAATTCGCATCTATGTGGACGGCGTTGAGCAGCCACTGCGGGTTGAACGCGACAACTTGAAGGGCGATGCCTCGATTCGAACGGGGACTCCGCTGTTGATTGGTCAGCGCAGCAACTCGGCAATTTTTGAGGGGGGGGCCGTGCAGGATGTGCGACTGTTTGGGCGACAGTTGAGTCCAATCGAGGTCAAGGCCATCGCCAACAGCACTGCGCTGCAGGCGATTCTCGGCATCCCAGAGGCAGAACGGACCAAGGAACAGAAAGAGACCCTGTTCGAACAATATCTCGTGACGCAGGATGCCATGTTCCCCAAACTCGCGAAAGCCGTCACGGAGAAGGAGGCGGAATACGAAGCGATTCGCAGCCGCAGTCCGGTGACGCTCATTCAGGAGGAGAAAAAGAACTCACCGGCAATGGCATTTGTTCTGGCACGCGGTGAGTACGATCGACCGGGCGAACAGGTCGAAGCGGCGACGCCCGTGGCGCTGCATCCAATGTCGCCTGAGGCACCAAAGAATCGCCTGGGATTGGCGCAGTGGGTCATCGATCCGGCCAATCCATTGACCGCACGGGTGACTGTGAACCGCTTCTGGCAGCAGTTGTTTGGCCGCGGACTTGTTGCCACCGCTGAAGACTTTGGCGTGATGGGCACGTTGCCTTCGCACCCAGAGCTTCTGGATTGGCTGGCGATCGAATTTCGTGAAAGCGGCTGGAATGTCAAACAGTTCTTCAAACTGGTCCTGATGAGTGCGACGTATCGGCAGGCCGCACTGACGACGCCTGAAAAGCTGGAACGTGATCGAGACAACATCTGGCTGTCGCGCGGGCCACGGTATCGGATGGATGCCGAGATGTTGCGGGACTATGCACTGGCAAGCAGCGGGTTGCTGTGTGAGACGATGTACGGTCCCGGAGTGAAGCCATATCAGCCAACGGGCATCTGGGACATTGTCGGGCTGCCAGGCGGCAACACACGCAACTACGTACAGGACAAAGGAGATGACCTGTATCGTCGAACGCTGTACACATTCTGGAAGCGGATGGCTCCGCCTCCAAATCTGGAAGCCTTCAATGCGCCCAGCCGTGAGGTCTGTACCGTGCGACGCGAGCGTACCAATACCCCACTGCAGGCGCTTGTCACGTTGAACGATCCCCAGTTTGTCGAGGCGGCAAGAGTGTTGGCTCAACAGGTTCTCGTCAGCGCCAGTGGAGATGAGGCAAAAATCGTGGACACCATCGCGCAGCGGGTGTTGTCTCGTTCGATGACCGAACCGGAACGCAATGTGCTGCTGACCGACAAGCAGGCGTATCTCGAGTATTACCAGGCTCACCCCGACGATGCGAAGGCTCTGATTTCTGTCGGAGAGTTCGCAGTCGACGCAAATCTTGATCCAGCGGTTCTCGCGACATGGACGATGGTCTGCAATCAGGTGCTCAACCTGGATGAGACCCTGAACAAGTAACACACACTCACTGTCTGGAGGACTGGCGATGAGCCTCTTCGAGAACTTTTCGGAATTGCAGACGCGTCGGCAGTTTTTTGCCGGTGGACGTAGCATTGTTGGCAGCGCAGCGCTGGCGTCGTTGCTGGGACCGGCTTCATCACTGTTTGGTTCCGAAGCTGGACCAAGCGGTCCGCACTTCGCGCCGCAGGCAAAACGGGTCATCTATCTGCACATGGTAGGGGGCCCCGCGCAGATGGACCTGTTCGATTACAAGCCGGGCATGCAGGACTGGTACGACAAGGATCTGCCTGAGTCGATTCGCAACGGCCAGCGGCTGACGACCATGACCAGCGGACAGGCCCGGTTTCCGGTGGCCCCCAGCAAGTTCAAGTTCAGTCAGGCTGGCGAGTGCGGTATGTGGATGAATACCGAACTGCTGCCGAATCTGGCTCAGAAGGCCGACAAGATCTGCTGGATGCGGAGTCTGAATACCGAGGCAATCAATCACGAACCCGCCATCGCGGCCCTGCAAACCGGCAACCAGGTGACCGGTCGGCCCTGCCTGGGGTCGTGGGCTTCGTATGGTCTCGGGGCTGACAACGAGAACCTGCCTGCGTTTGTCGTCCTGGTGGCCGTCCCCAGTAATCGGGACCAGGAACAGGCGATTTCGGGCCGGTTGTGGAGTGCCGGTTATTTGCCGGGCAAACATGCCGGGGTGTCGTTTCGCAGCAAGGGAGATCCGATTCTGTACATCAACAATCCTCCGGGAGTTCCGCAGGCATTGCGGCAGCGCTCTATCGAAGGACTGAATCAGCTCAACAACATCAACTTCCAGCAGTTTGGCGACCCGGAAACGCAAACCCGCATCCAACAGTACGAAATGGCATTCCGCATGCAGGCGAGCGTGCCGGAACTAACGGACATCACGCAGGAATCCAAGCACACTTTCGAGCTGTATGGCGAGGAAGCGGCGAAGCCCGGAACGTTTGCCAATACCGTACTGATGACCCGCCGGCTGGCCGAACGGGGTGTGCGCTTTATTCAGGTGTACCACAACAACTGGGATCACCACAGCAACGTTGCCGGACGCATGCCGAGCCAGTGCAAGGATATTGACCGTCCCTGCTATGCCCTGCTGGAAGACCTTGAGCAGCGCGGCATGCTGGACGATACACTGGTCATCTGGGGCGGCGAGTTTGGACGAACGATTTACACGCAGGGCAAGTTGTCGCGCGAGAACTATGGGCGCGATCACCATCCCCGCTGCTTCACCATGTGGATGGCTGGCGGTGGAGCCAAGGGGGGGACGATTTACGGAGAAACCGACGATTTCTCCTATAATATCGTGAAGGACCCGGTTCACATTCGGGACTTCCATGCCACGATCCTGCATCTGCTGGGTTTTGACCACGAGCGGTTTACATACAAGTATCAGGGACTGGAACAGAAGCTGACAGGCGTTCTGCCGGCGCATGTCATCAACGAACTGATCGTTTGATGGACCGGGTACGAGAGCGCCTCACTGGTTGCCCTGAGTCAGGAAAGATGATGAAAACTTGCGTCTTGAATGTTGTGTTGATGCTGACCGCGATGCTGGTGCATCCGGTCAAGGGAGCAGATCGCGTCAGTTTCAATCACGATGTGCGACCGATCCTCTCCGATAAGTGCTTCTTCTGTCACGGTCCAGATTCCGAGCGGCGCGAAGCTGACTTGAGGCTTGATGATCGTGCGGCGGCCATTGAAGCAGGGGCAATCAACGTCAACAAGCCCGACGCAAGTGAACTTATTCGGCGCGTGCTGAGCACCGACGAAGATGAGCAGATGCCACCTCCCTCTGCCAAGCTGGGGCATTTGTCTCCGCAGGAGATCGAAACGCTCAAAGCGTGGATTGAGCAGGGGGCGGTGTATGAGAATCATTGGGCCTTTGTTCCGCTTAAGCCGTTGCCGGAAACCGACCAGAGCGTGACCTCACTGATTGATGAGGCGGTGGAG
The DNA here is from genome assembly GCA_020426515.1 of Planctomycetaceae bacterium. Lineage (GTDB taxonomy): Bacteria > Planctomycetota > Planctomycetia > Planctomycetales > Planctomycetaceae > JACKHO01. The sequence continues at coordinate 9,063 of JAGQPW010000059.1, forward strand.
CGTGGTTTGGAGAAACGGGGACTCACTCGGCAGCCTGAAGCGGATCGCCACACGTTGATCCGCCGGCTGAGTTTTGACCTCACGGGCCTGCCTCCCACGCCCGAAGACATTGAAACCTTCGTGAGTGACAAGTCGCCCGAGGCCTATGAACATCTTGTAGACAGGCTGCTTACTTCCACAGCGTATGGCGAGAAAATGGCGGTCGACTGGCTTGATATTGCCCGCTATGCCGACAGCTACGGCTTCCAGGTCGACCGGGAACGGGAGATGTGGCCCTGGCGAGACTGGGTGATTCGCGCGTTCAATGAGAACAAGCCGTTCGATCAGTTCCTTACGGAACAACTCGCGGGTGATCTGCTGCCTGACGCGACGCAGGATCAGATACTGGCGACCGCCTTTAATCGACTGCATCAGCAGGAATCCGAAGGTGGCAGCGTGGAAGAGGAGTATCGAGTGGAATATGTCTGCGACCGGGTGCAGACATTTGCGACGGCGTTTCTCGGGCTGACCTTCGAATGCTCCCGCTGTCACGACCACAAGTATGATCCCATCACGCAAAAGGAGTATTACCAGCTGTTCGCGATGTTCCAGAACATCGACGAAGCAGGGCTCTATTCGTTCTTCACCAATTCACCTCCGACACCAGCCCTGGAATTGACCGATGCGGCAACGCGTGAACGGCTCGACGCACTGCAGCAGAAAGTTGAAGCGATCGAAAAGTCCGGGAAGGAATTGAAGGCGGCACGCGCGGCAGTCTTCGATGAGTGGGTAAAAACTCAGTCGGAGAGCCTTTCCGAGGAGAAAACGACGCTGCCAGGCGAGCTGGCGCGTTTCCCGCTGGACGAGGTGACCGGGGGAAAACTGGCCAATACCGTACAGGCCGATCAACTCGCCACTCTGGCGGGAGGGAATCAGATTGTCCCCGGGCGAACCGGCAACGCGGTCCAGTTTTCCGGAGACGATGCGCTCAACCTGCCGCTGGGGAACTTCGGACGACACGAACCGTTCTCAGTTTCTCTGTGGCTGCAAACCCCCGATGTAAAGGACCGCGCGGTGGTGTTTCATCGCTCTCGTGCGTGGACAGATGCGGCCAGTCGAGGCTACGAACTGTTGATCGAAGAGGGGCGACTCAAGTGGTCGCTGATTCACTTCTGGCCGGGGAATGCCATTTCGATTCGCGCAGTCGATCCGGTCCCTGTGGGCGAGTGGCTCCAGGTGACGGTCACTTACGATGGCAGCAGCCGGGCTGATGGTTTGACTCTGTACGTCAACGGACAACCGGCCAGGGTCGATGTCATTAAGGACAATCTGACCAAGGAGATCACCGGAGGTGGTGGTGACAACATCACTCTTGGAGAGCGTTTTCGCGACCGGGGTTTCAAGGAAGGCCTGATTGACGATTTCCGCGTGTTCGGCCGGGAGCTGACTGCTCTGGAGGCAACTGCGATTCACGATGAAGTGTCGGCGGAATCACTCTTAAGCGTAGACGAGAATTCAGAGGCCACTGAGGACCGCAATCAGCAGTTTGAGTGGTACCTGTCGACCATTGATGAGGAATGGGCGAAGCATCTGAAAACACTTCAGGAGTCGCGGGCCGAGTGGTATCAGGCTGCTGATGGTGTGAAGGGAATCATGGTGATGCGCGAGTTGCCGGAACCCAAACCAGCCTACGTGCTGTTTCGTGGGGAGTACACGCAGCGGCGGGAAGAAGTGTTCGCGGGAACTCCTGCGGCGCTCTCTCCATTCCCTGAAGATGCGCCGCGTAATCGACTGGGACTGGCACAATGGCTGATTGATCCGCAGCACCCCCTGACCGCCCGTGTGACGGTCAATCGCATCTGGCAAAGTCTGTTTGGCCGCGGCATCGTGCAGACGGCTGAGGACTTTGGCAGTCAGGGAGCGCGGCCCTCGTACCCCGAGGTGCTGGATACGCTCTCGGCGGGATTTATCAGCAGTGGTTGGGATGTGAAGCAGTTGCTGAAGACGATTGTGATGTCGCAGACGTACCGGCAGCGCAGCATCGCAGATAAGAAGGTGATGGAGGACGATCCGGGCAATGAATGGCTCGCCCGTGGACCTCGATTCCGACTTTCAGCAGAGATGATTCGCGACAACGCCCTCGCCTCAGCCGGGCTGCTGGTGCAGCGGACGGGAGGGCCGCCGGTCAATCCGTATGAGTTGAGTGAGTCATTTAAGCCTGCAGCTGCGTCGGGCGGCGATGGCGTCTATCGACGCAGTCTGTACACACGCTGGCGACGGACTGGCCCGCCGCCAGCCATGATCGCGTTTGATGCCCCGCGCCGGGCAGTTTGCACGGCCAAGCGGGAGCGTACCGATTCACCGTTACAGGCTCTTGTTTTGCTCAACGGTGAACAGTACGTCGAAGCAGCACGCGTTCTTGGTGAACATGTTTATCTGGAGGCGGATGGCGACGTGCCCGGGATGATCGAAGCGGGGTTCCTGCGCTGTCTGAGTCGTCGACCCGATGCCAGCGAAGTGGAGATTCTGTCGGCACTGTATCGGGAGCAGTTGGAGTACTTCCGGCAGCATTCCGAGGGGGCCGAACAGTTGCTGAAGATTGGGCGGGCTCCGCGCGATGCTGCGATTCCCGTAGCCGAGGCAGCGGCAGCGACCGTGCTGGCGCAGGCCTTGCTGAACCACGATGCGAGTGTCGTGAAGCGATAACGGATCAGCCGACATCCTCGATCTGAACGAAACAATGGATGATGTTCCCATGAGTAACCGACTACCGACCCAAAAATCCTCCAGCTCGTCGACAGTGGAAACGCAATCACTGTGCGCTGCACTGAATCGCCGCAGCTTTCTGTCTCAGTCCGGAGTGGGACTGGGCGGTCTGGCTCTGGCCGATCTGTTGTCGCAGGAATCTGCATCCGGTGCTGAAGTGGAGCAGGGGGTACTGGGGAGCCCGCATTTTGTACCTAAAGCAAAGCGGATCATCTACCTGTTTATGTCCGGGGGGCCTTCGCATCTGGATCTCCTGGATTACAAGCCAGAACTGAACAGGCTGCATGGTCAGCAGCTGCCGGACTCGGTGCGCGGTGGACAACGGCTGACTGGCATGTCGGGAAATCAGTCCTCGATTCCGCTGGTCGGTTCTCCGTTCAAGTTTCAACAACACGGAGAAGGGGGAGCGTGGTTCAGTGAAACACTTCCGGAGACTGCGGCAATTGCCGATGACCTCTGCGTGATCAATTCGATGTACACGGAGGCCATCAACCATGGCCCTGGCGTTACGTTTATGCAGACCGGTACCCAAATCGCCGGTCGGCCGAGCATGGGCGCCTGGTTGAGCTATGGATTGGGGCAAGAAAGCGCCAATCTGCCTTCGTTTGTCGTGATGGTGACAAAGGACAAAGGGGGCCAGCCACTCGGCGCTCACTTGTGGGGGAGCGGTTTTCTGCCAACGAAACACCAGGGAGTGCGGTTCCGCGCGGGGGCCGATCCCGTGTTGTATTTGGGAAATCCGGCGGGTGTGGATACACAGAGCCGCCGCATGTTGCTCGATCGAATGAAGGAGTTGCACGAGCACCAGTATTCCACGACTCCCGATTCGGAGATTCAAAATCGCATTGCACACTATGAAATGGCCTTTGCAATGCAGTCGAGCGTTCCGGAAGCAACCGATTTTGCTTCGGAATCTCAGGCCGTGCTGGAGATGTATGGACCGGATGTGAACACGCCGGGAACCTTTGCCGCAAACTGCCTGCAGGCTCGGCGGTTGGCTGAACGCGGGGTGCGTTTTATTCAGCTCTACCATCCAGGTTGGGATCATCACGGCGGCGTACCCGGGGCAATTCCCAAGAGCTGCAAGGAGACAGATCAGCCAGCGGCCGCACTGGTAAAGGACTTGAAGCGAACCGGGCTGCTCGATGATACGCTGGTCATCTGGGGAGGCGAGTTTGGTCGCACAAACTACTGTCAGGGGAAGATCAGCCCCAACTTTGGGCGCGATCATCATCCCCGCTGCTTCAGCATGTGGATGGCCGGCGGAGGCATCAAGCCGGGGACTCTGCATGGCGAAACGGACGAACTGGGGTATAGCGTCGTTCGTGATGGTGTGCACATTCACGATCTGCACGCCACGATTCTGCATCTACTCGGGATTGATCATGAGCGGCTGACGTACAAGTTTCAGGGCCGTCGCTATCGCCTGACCGATGTGCATGGCCATGTGGTGCCGGGCATCCTGGCTTAACAGCAACAACACGTTTTCGACGATCTCATTTCGGCGATCGGGCTCCCGCGATCGGTGGAGCCTCAGCAGGAAACATTGATGACCATGAGACGACTTTTTCTGGTTGTGCTGGGCTGTGCGGCAGCTTCAGTGAGTGCGGCTGAACCCATTGCCGAGAAGACGATTGACTTCAATCGCGATGTGCAGCCCATCCTCTCGAACAACTGCTTTTTCTGCCACGGACCCGATGCCAATCATCGCGAGGCCGATTTGCGACTGGACGTGCGGGACGAGGCCGTTGGCGGCGAAGCGATCGTGCCGGGGAAACCGGAAGTGAGTCATCTCGTCAATCGAATCATGTCGACCGATCCCGACGAACAAATGCCGCCGCCGGAGTCGAACAAGCATTTGACCGATCGCGAAAAGCAGATTCTGAAACAGTGGATCGCTGAAGGAGCCGAGTATCAGGAACACTGGTCCTATGTCGCACCTGTGAAAGCCGAGATTCCTGCAGGTCAGAACGGGGTCGATGTCCTCATCCAGCAGCGGCACAAGAGTCTTGGTCTGGAGTTCTCTCCACAAGCGGACCGCCGCGTGCTGATTCGCCGACTCTATTCGGATCTACTTGGACTTCCTCCGACGCCGGAAGAGGTGCAGGCCTTTGTTGATGATCAGTCACCCGATGCTTACGCGAAACTCGTCGAACGATTGCTGGCCAGCCCTCATTATGGCGAGCGAATGGCGATCGGCTGGCTGGATGTGGTGCGTTATGCCGACACGATTGGCTATCACAGTGATACCCCCCGTAACGTGTGGCCGTACCGCGACTGGGTGATTCGCAGCTTCAACGAGAATAAACCATTCGACCGATTCACGCTGGAGCAGATCGCGGGTGATCTGTTGCCCGATGCAGATCAGGAAACAAAGGTGGGGTCGGCGTTCAATCGCCTGCTGCTCAGCACGGAAGAGGGGGGAGCACAAGCCAAAGACTACGAATCCCGAATGCTGACTGACCGGGTTCGCGCGATTGGAACCGTTTGGCTGGGGCAGACGACGGGCTGTGCTCAGTGTCACGACCACAAGTTTGATCCGATCAGCACTCGAGACTTCTACGCATTGGGAGCCTTTTTTGCCGACATCCAGGAACCCATTCTCGGCCGTCGGGAAGATGGCATGCTGGTGACGACTCCGGAAGAGCAGGCAAAGCTCGCCGCGCTGGATGCCACGCTGGCCGAGACGAGGGGCAAGTTCAACGCCATTCTGCCACAGCTACAGGCGGCTCAGAATCAGTGGGAGGAAGATGTCGTTCGGGCAGGGACAGCGATTTTTGAAGAGCTGGCGGAAGGGAGTCAGGCTTCGGCTGGTGACAAGAAGACTGCCGAGCAGATTTTCGCATTGGTGAAAAAAGCAGACAAGGACCGCAATTCACGTGAACGCGATCAGATTCAGTCCTACTTCCGATCAAAGGTCTGCAGCCAGCACAAGGAGGAACAGGCCGCACTGGCCAAAGCGGAGCAGGAACGCAAAGCGTATTACGACACTCTGGCGAAATGTCTGGTCAGCATCAGCAGTTCCAATCCTCGCACGGTTCGCATTCTTCCACGTGGCAACTGGATGGACGAAAGTGGTGAAGTGATGCAGCCTGCATTGCCTCATTACCTGCCGCAACCAGAAACCGATGGACGCAAACTGACACGACTCGATCTCGCGCAATGGCTGGTTTCCCGTGAGAACCCGCTGACGGCCCGTACCGTAATGAACCGACTTTGGAAGCAGTTCTTTGGAATTGGGCTCAGTAAGGTGCTGGACGATCTCGGGGCGCAGGGTGAGCCGCCGGTGAACGGTCCGTTGCTGGACTGGCTGGCTTGCGAGTTCATGGACAGTGGCTGGGACTTCAAGCACATGGTGCGGACCATTGTGATGAGCCAGGCCTATCAGCAGTCGTCTATTGCCAGTGCAGAGTTGCTCGCGGCCGATCCGCAAAACCGTGAATGTGCCCGCCAAAGTGCGTTTCGAGTCGATGCGGAACTTGTGCGGGATAATGCGCTCGCAGTCTCCGGGTTGCTGGTGAACAGGATTGGTGGCCCCAGCGTGAAGCCGTATCAGCCGGAAGGTTACTGGGAAAACCTGAACTTCCCCGTTCGAACATATGTGGCGGATAGCGGCGAGAATCAGTATCGACGTGGCCTGTATACATGGTGGCAGCGATCGTTTCTGCATCCCAGCATGCTCGCCTTTGATGCTCCCAGTCGCGAAGAGTGTGCCGCTGAAAGAAACCGGTCCAATATCCCTCAGCAGGCACTCGTGTTGCTCAACGACCCCACCTACGTGGAATCTGCCAGGGCCCTGGCGACTCGGATCTTGAATGAAGGTCCCGCTGCGACTCCCGAACGGATTCAATGGGTTTGGAATCAGGTCCTGCAGCGGAATGCTCGTCCTGAGGAAGTGCAGATTGTTGAGCAACTGCTGACTCAGCACGCGAAAACCTATCAACAAGCTCCCGAATCAGCCGCCGCATTGTTGGGCGTTGGGGGTGCTCCGGTTGATGAGCAACTCGACAAGGCGGAACTGGCCACATGGACGCACGTGGCGCGGGTATTGCTTAATCTGCATGAAACGGTGACGCGCTCATGACTTCAGTGTCACCTTTCATGAATTCCGTGAACCGTCGCCTGTTCCTGCGTCGTACGACGCAAGGAGTGGGGATCGTTGCGCTCGCTTCACTTTTGAACTCTGGACAGTTGCAGTCAGCATCTCAGCCGGGTGTTCTGACGACATTGCCCCTGACGCAACGGGCGAAGCGGGTGATCTGGCTGACGATGGCAGGCGGACCTTCACAGTTGGAGACGTTTGACCACAAGCCAAAGCTGGCCGAACTGAATGGCCAGCCGATGCCGGAGAGCTTCACCGCAGGGCAGCAACTGGCGCAGTTGCAGGGGCAAAAACTGGTCTGCCTGGGGCCGCAGTTTCCGTTCACGAAGGCCGGTGACCATCAGGCGGAGATCAGTACGCTGTTCCCGCACATTGCCTCCGTCGCGGAAGACATCTGCATTGTTCGTTCGATGACCACGGAGGCCATCAATCACGATCCGGCTCACATGTTCATGAATACCGGTTCGCAGATTGCGGGCCGCCCCAGCATGGGCGCGTGGGTGACATATGGCCTGGGCAGCGAAGCCGAGGATTTGCCGGGATTCGTCGTACTGGTCTCCACGGGGCCGGGAAGATCGCCGCAACCCATTGCCGCGCGGCAATGGAGCAGCGGACTCCTGCCGAGTCGATTTCAGGGCGTACAACTCAGGTCCAAGGGAGACCCGGTCCTCTATCTGACCAACCCGGCAGGAATTTCGAGAGACCAGCAGCAAGTCGACGTGCAGGCCATCAACTCATTGAATCGCCTGCAGGATCAGCTGGTGCATGATCCCGAAATTGCCACGCGGATTGCTCAATACGAGATGGCGTTTCAAATGCAGTCCAGCGTGCCGGACCTGATGGATGTACGCGGGGAAACGGCCAGCACACTGGAAAGCTATGGTTGCCAGCCTGGGGATGGTTCATTCGCTTCAAACTGTCTGTTGGCTCGGCGCCTGGCCGAACGCGGAGTGCGGTTCATTCAGCTCTATCATCGCGACTGGGATCATCACAGCCTGTTGCGGGAGGAACTGCCGCTTCGTGCAAAGGAAGTCGATCAGGGATGTGCTGCACTGATTCGCGATTTGAAGCAGCGCGGCATGTTCGAGGAGACGTTGATCGTCTGGTCGGGCGAGTTCGGGCGAACACCGATGATGCAGGGGAACAAGGGGCCGATTGGCCGCGATCATCACAACAAGGCGATGTCGATGTGGCTGGCCGGAGGCGGCATTCGAGGTGGATTGGTGTATGGGGCGACCGACGATCTCGGATACGCCGCTGTTGAAAACGTCTGTACGGTGCATGACCTGCATGCAACGATGCTGCATCAGCTTGGCATTCGTCACGAGGCATTCTCCATCAAGTTTCAGGGGCTTGATGTCCGGCTGACGGGTGTGGAAAACGCTCAGGTCATCAAAGGAATTCTGTCATGAACAACCATCCCATGATGAACAACACCGCGATGAATCGCCGCACGTTGCTGGGACGCTCGGCGCAAGGATTGGGAGCCGTGGCGCTGGCCTCGCTGCTGGATCCCCAAGTGAGTGACGCTGCCGGGACTCCGGGAGTGTTGACCTCACTTCCGCTGCCACAGAAGGCGAAGCGGGTGATCTGGCTGACAATGGCGGGCGGGCCGTCTCAGCTGGAGACGTTCGATCCCAAACCCAAGCTGGCTGAGATGAACGGCCAGCCGATGCCGGAGAGCTTCACGAAGGGGCAGCAGCTGGCGCAGCTTCAAGGGCGGCCGCTGACATGCTTTGGCCCGCAGCACTCGTTTGAGAAGTATGGTGAGAGTCAGATCGAAATCTGTTCGCTGTTTCCGCACCTCGGATCGGTGATTGATGACGTGTGCCTGATTCGCTCGATGACGACTGAGGCCATCAATCACGATCCGGCTCACATGTTCATGAACACCGGCTCACAGATCGCCGGACGCCCAAGCATGGGGGCCTGGGTGACGTATGGACTGGGCAACGAAGCCGAGAATCTTCCGGGCTTCGTGGTGCTTACTTCACTGGGGCGGGGGGGACAGAACCAGCCCATTGCCGCTCGACAGTGGAGCAGCGGGTTTCTGCCCAGTCGTTTTCAGGGGGTGCAGTTGCGTTCCAAGGGAGATCCGGTGCTGTATCTCGGAACGCCAGCCGGTATCAGTCGTGATCAGCAGGGACTTGATGTCGACGCCATCGGCCAGCTCAACCGGATGCAGGAAGGACTCACACACGATCCCGAAATCGCCACGCGGATTGCCCAATACGAGATGGCGTTCCAGATGCAGGCCAGTATTCCTGAGTTGATGGACATTCAGGGAGAAAGTGCCGAGACGCTGGAACTGTACGGCTGCCAGCCGGGCGATGGTTCCTTCGCCGCAAACTGCCTGCTGGCCCGGCGTCTGGCCGAGCGCGGTGTGCGGTTCATGCAGTTGTATCACAAGGACTGGGATCATCACGGCGGCGTCAAAGAGGGGGTCGCCCTGAAGGCACAGGAAATCGACCGGGCCTGCATGGCTCTGATTACCGACCTCAAGCAACGCGGCATGCTGGACGACACGCTGGTGGTCTGGGCGGGGGAATTTGGCCGCACCCCCATGTCACAGGGGAGTGGCCGTGACCACCACAACAAGGCGATGTCCGTCTGGCTGGCAGGCGGCGGCGTGCGAGGTGGCATGGTGTACGGAGCCTCCGACGAACTCGGCTACGCGGCGGTCGAAGATGTCTGCACCGTCCACGATTTGCACGCGACCATGCTGCATCAGCTGGGCATTCAGCACGAAGCCTTCAGCATCAAGTTTCAGGGACTTGATGCCAAGTTGACAGGCGTGGAGGGAGCGAGTGTGTTGAGCAAGATTCTGATGTAAGGAATTGTGGAAATCCGCGTAGGGCAGGGTTCACCGGCCGATTCGCTCCATGTTCACCGCCGTCGTCCGGAAGGATTGGACCATCGGCAATGAAAGGCGTTCCTGCCTCTCCGGTACATGAAGCTCCCACTTATCCCGGTGCGTCGCGACGCACGCTACGGTCACTGGTCGATAGTTGGCCATATCGACATGGACTCGTCTCCCTTTAATTCAGGTGTGTTTAATGAGACTGTTTCCTTTCCTGTTCGTACTTGTGTTGTCCCTTGGTCAATCCGTAGGCCGAGCAGCCGAACCACTGAAGGTCGTTTCGGACTTTGAAGGGGCCTCGGTGCGGGAGGTGGAGATTGATCAGGAGACGCGCACAATCAGCTTTATGCCCGGTGGCGATCCGCTGCGGGGGTGGCCGTGTTGGTGGTATTTTCGTGTGGATGGACTGACTCCCGGAGAGGCGATCACGTTGAAGCTGCGTGGGTCATCGGTCACGGTTCCTACGCGAGGCAAGCCATTGGGGGCGGAGTGGGCGATGCCAGCACAGGCGACCTTCTCGACTGATGGCAAAACATGGCTGCACACGGCGAAGGGGAAGAAGCAGGAGGAATGGATGAACTATTCCCTGCAAGTGGAAGGGACTTCGGCATTTGTTGCCTGGGGACCTCCATACACGCCGGGGATGGCGAGTGCGTTCGTGAAGCGGATGGCAGAGCAGTCACCGTATGCCAGCGCTGATGAGTTGTGCCGCTCGCGTGGCGATCGTCCGGTTCCGATGCTGCATGTGATGGAGGGAGACCGAAAATCGGAGGAGCGTTTCGGAGTGTGGATTCAGGCCCGTCAACACGCCTGGGAAAGTGGATCGAGTTGGGTTGCGCAAGGATTCACGGAATGGCTCCTCAGTGAGGAGCCTGAGGCCGCGTGGCTGCGGCAACATGCGGAGATTTTCATTGTGCCAATCATGGATATCGACAACACAGCGACCGGAAATGGCGGCAAGGATGCGCAGCCCCACGATCACAATCGGGACTGGTCGGCGGAGCCTCACTGGAATGAAATCATCGCTGCTCAACGTCAGGTGCAAGATCTTGCTGTTGAGGACCGCATGGATGTGTTTGTCGATCTGCACAACCCGGCTCCGGGCGATCCAACTTTCTTTTACATTTTGCCTTCGGACCTGCTCAAAGAACCGATGATCGGTTTGCGTGATCAGTTCATCCAGCTGTCCTATGCGCGAATCAGCAACGGGAAGTCATCCATTCCGATGAGCAGCAAGTCGAAGACCACGGGCCCTTCGTATCACCCGCTATGGCACCAGATGAGTGCCACGTGGGTTTGCATGAACGCCAATCCGCACACCGTCAGTCTCTGTCTGGAAACGGCCTGGAATACTCCCCACAGCACCACGGAAGGCTACCGTGAAGTGGGCGCCAATCTTGCCGCGACCGTGCAGGAGTTTCTTGCCGGACGTCCGGCGAAGCCGTGAGGTCGTGTTGGGGGAAGGTGCCGAATATCGGGTTGGCCAACGACGATCAGTCCTGCGGGATCTGTGATCCCAGGTCGTGCAGGGCCTTGCGAACGTCGGAGGCATCGCCGTTGGGGAAGTTGGCTCGTTGCACCATCAGGATGTAGATCTTGTTATTGACCGGATCGATCCAAGCCTGTGTTCCGTGAGCGCCGCCGTGGCCGAAGGTGCCGGGGGCGAGAGACTTGGTGACGCCTTGTGGCTCGCGCACCACACAGCAGCCGATGCCCCAGCCGTTGCCGGGGGTGAAGCCGGTGACGAGGTCGCCGGTGGCAACGGTTCGCATCGTTTTGACGGCCTCTTTTGACAGGATGCGGTGGCCGTCGAGTTCGCCTTCGTTGAGCAACATCTGGCAGAAGCGGAGATAGTCGGACGCTGTCGAGAACAGGCCTCCATTTCCGGCGGGCATGCGGTCGCGAAACGCCGGGGACTGGCCGGCCAGAATGATGATGGCTGCTTCTTCAAAGCCTGCGACTGTGGTTCGATAGGACTTGGCCAGTCGCTGCAGTTGGGATGGAGACTGCGAATTGTTGGCGGGTGGCTGATCCGAGAGATAGAAGGTGGTGTCGCGCATGCCGAGAGGCTGGCAGATTTTTTGATCGACAAATTGGTCGAAGGGCATCCCGGAGATGACCTCCACGATTCGGGCCGCGGTGTTGATGCAGGTCTGACTGTACTGCCATTTGCTGCCCGGCTCGAACAGCACATCAACGTGGGCGTAGCGTGCAGCGGCTTCGGTCAGGTTGCGGGATGTGTATGCTTCGCCTGGTTTCAGTTCGGCCATGCCGGACGTATGCGTCAGCAGGTGTCGTATGGTGATGACAACGGGCTTTCCATCTCGTGTCTTGAGATTGCTCATCTCCGGGAGATGTCTGGTGATTGGATCGTCCAAAGAGAGCTTCCCCTGGTCGACGAGCATCATCACACAGGCGGCGGTGACGGGCTTGGACATGGAGGCGATCCAGAAAATGGAGTCCTCCTGCAGCGGCACATGGGCTGTGATATCGGCTTCGCCGCAGACGTGCTGATGCAGCATGTGCCGGTTGTCGGCAACCAGTGTGATGGCTCCGGCAATCTCGCCAGAATCGACGAAGTCCTGCATCGCTTTGGCGAGAGCCGGGTTCACCTTTCCTGTGGTGGCTTCCTGCCCGAACGAAGGTCGTGCGGAAATGACAAGGACGAGAAAGCAGAACGTGAGATGCAGACGCATGCGATTGCCTCAGTGTGTGTCTGGTACTGGAATTGAAACGAGTGTACGCGGTCTGTCCGCCACGCTGCGAACTTCAGGGCGATATGTTAATCGATGTGCGTGCCCTCCCTTCAAGTGGCAGGCTCGGTCGAGAAATTTTGGAAAGGATGTTGATACGGTCGCCTGAATGCGTTTGATTCTAGATGAGCCTTCGGCCGAACGCGGCTTGCGGCTTAGTTTTCTCAGCGTCTCGCATGGTTGTCGGTTGTTGATGCGGTTCGACATCGGGATGCGGTTTGTTCACTTGCGTTGCGGGAGACTTCTCGGATGCCATCACACAGACTGGTCCCGATTATTTTCACTTGTGCGGCATTGATGCTGGCCATTGCTGTGGCTCAGCCTCCCGGGCCGCCGCCGATGCGTCGGCATACTTCAACGACCGCACAGCCACTGAGGCTGGTGCCTGCCACGCAATCGACGCGGGGACAAAGCCTGCATCGAGAGCGCGTCGAAGGGGAACTGAGGATTCTGGAATCGAACGGGATTCCAGAGCATCGCGTGGGGGCGTTTCCGAATCGGGGGAATCCGCATTCGATTGAGTTTCAGCGATATCACTTTGAAATTCCCGCCAATCCGAAGGCGGCCGATGAAGTGACTTCGCTGCACTCGGGCGCAGGGTTGTATGGTCCGCCGAATCGGCCGTTTGGAGTGGCCCGCAACGGAGTTTTGTTTGATCCTGGAACGGCAGAGTACTGGCAGGGAAACCGCGAAGCAGACTGGAACTACGAAGCGATTGGGGGAGCAGTGCCACTGGGGCTGGATGTGAACATGGCCCATGTTCAACCAAACGGGGCGTACCATTATCACGGCCTGCCCACGTCGTATCTGAGGTCACTGGGCTTGAGTCAAGAACAGCACTCTCCACAGGTTGGCTGGGCCGCTGATGGATTTCCAATTTATGCGCTGTTCGGTTACGAGGACCCGATGGACCCGAATTCACCGATCGTGGAATTGACGTCCAGTTTTCAGTTGAAGTCGGGCAGTCGACCGGATGGCCGCGCTGGACCGGGGGGCAAGTACGATGGAGCCTTCGTACGAGACTATGAGTACGTCGCAGAGAGCGGCACGCTGGACGAGTGCAATGGACGCTACTGTGTGACGCCCGAGTTTCCCGATGGCACGTATGCTTACTTTCTCACCTCGCAGTGGCCAGTGGTTCCCCGTAACTTTCGCGGGACGCCAGTCAATCTGCGCGGACCCGGTGGCGGTCCTCCGGGTGGTGGTCCTCCTCCACGTCGATAACATCGTCGGTTGTTGCGAGACGCTTGGGACGGGGTCGGTCAGTCGGTAGACTGATGGCATCGATGATGTGAATCGCTGTGATACCACAGTTGCCTTTTCACCCCGGAAGAGCTGATGATCTCAATGACTGTGCGTTCGATTGGATTTCTTTCCCTGCTGCTGGTTGCGACCCTGGCGATCGCTGAAGTTCCGGTGTACGCCCCGGTGGCTGCCGAGTTGATTCGGCCACGTGACGGACTGGGCAATGTGCTGCAGAAACTGGAGGAGGGGAAACCGGTCAATATCGCCTACCTGGGTGGCTCGATTACGGCTGCAAATGGCTGGCGCGTGAAGTCGCGTGAGTGGTTCGCCAAGAAGTTTCCGAAAGCTCAGGTTGAAGAGATTCACGCAGCGATTGGCGGAACGGGGAGCGATCTGGGTGTGTTCCGCGTGAACTGGGATGCACTGCGACACAAGCCGGATCTGCTGTTTGTGGAATTTGCGGTGAATGACGGGGGAGCATCGCCGGAACGCATCTGGTCGGCGATGGAAGGAATTGTGCGGCAGACCTGGGCCGCCGATCCACGGACCGACATTTGCTTTGTGTATACGTTTCGAACCGGCTACGAGAAGGAATTGCGGGCAGGGGAATGTCCGCGAGCAGCTTCGGCCATGGAGATGCTCGCCGATCACTACGGCATTCCTTCGGTCAATTTCGCATTGAAGATTGTGGGGCTGGAGCAGGCTGGTGGGTTGGTGTTTCAGTCAGCGGAAGCGACTCCCGAAGGAATTGTCCGATTCTCTTCAGATGGTGTCCATCCCCTGGACGAAGGACATCAGATCTACACCGATGTGCTTGCACAGGCCGTCGAAGAAATGACGCTCACGTCCAAGCCAATGGATCACTCGTCAAAATTGGCGAAGCCATTTGTGGAGAACAACTGGCAGGCGGCGAAGATGGTGCCTCTGACGCAGGGCATGCTGTCCCCGGAGTGGAAGCTGCTGCCAGCGGACAACTCTCTGGTGCGCAGCTTTGGAAACCGCATGGGGCCGCTGTGGGAGGCGACCGAGCCGGGAGCCAAGATTACGTTCAAGTTCAAGGGCTCCTCGGCAAAGTTGTACGACCTGTTGGGACCGGATGGCGGACAGGTCATCATCACTGTCGATGGTGTCACGCGTGAGAAACCGGTCGCACGTTTCGACAGCTACTGCACGTACCATCGGATCGCAACGTTGTCCCTCGCTGAAGGACTTGATCCGAATGAAGTCCACACGGTGACGGTGGAAATTCATCCCGAGCAGCCTGATCGGCAGCCGGTGGCGTTTCGCCTGAAAGATCCGGAAACCGAACTGAAGGCTCCGAAATATCAGGGAACCAAGGTTCGCACGAGTCAGATTCTGATTCTGGGCGATGTGGTGACCGACTGATTCGCTGATTGAAGGTTCTGTCACAAATTGCATAAGGGGAAGGCCGACAATGCCGATCCATTTGCCTGCGCTCAGCCGGCGCCAATTCCTGATGACCACCGGGGCCAGTGTGCTGGCTCTGTCGTCTCCTGTGTGGGCGGATGTGACGGAACGGGATGTGGTGTACCTCTTGAACGACACGCACATCGGAGAAAAGCAGCCTGCGGACTCGCCGGTGCCGACGCATTTGAGGCAGGTCGTGGAAGAGCTCGTGGCGCTGCGACAGAAGCCAGCATGCGTATTGATTAATGGCGACCTGGCGGCGAAAGATGGTCAGCCTGGGGATTACCGGCATCTGGCGGAGCTACTGGCCCCGCTGTACGACGCCGGGATTGATGTGCACCTGACGCTGGGCAA
Organism: Planctomycetaceae bacterium; assembly: GCA_020426515.1. GTDB lineage: Bacteria > Planctomycetota > Planctomycetia > Planctomycetales > Planctomycetaceae > JACKHO01. Next base: position 24,550 of record JAGQPW010000059.1, read on the forward strand.
CCATGACAATCGCGAGACGTTCTACGAGGTGATGGCGGAACAGCGGCCTGAGCAACCGGTGGTGGAGTCGCGGCACATCTCTGTCGTGCAAACCCCGCACGCGAATTTCTTTCTGCTGGATTCATTGCAGAAGACGATGGTGACTCAGGGAACGCTGGGAGCGGACCAGCTCCAATGGCTCGGCTCCGCGCTCGATGCCCATGCCGATCGACCGGCCATTGTGGTGGCCCATCACAATCCGAGGCTGGGGGGCGACCCGATTCACTTCCCTGGCGGATTGATCGACTCCGTGGAGTTGTGGGATGTGCTGGCATCGCGGCCGCACGTGAAGGCTTACGTGCATGGCCATATCCACGACCGCAGCTATGCCGAGCATGAAGGGATTCACATCATCAATACCCCGGCGACGTCGTACGTGGGGAATCCCAAGCAGTCGACCACCGGCTGGACGGTCGCCCGTCTGAGTGCGGACGGCATTCAGTTGACGACCCGCACGACCGATGATGCTCACCCCTGGAACAAAGACACCCGCAGAATGCCCTGGCTCCGCTGAGTCAGTCCGCCAGAGCCAGTAACCGATGGTAATCGTCCGGCGTGTTCATGTTTTGCAGCGACAACAGCTGCGGGTCGAGGGCACGAAGGTCGTCAACGGGGATGTCCCGGTGTGGGGCGGTTTCGATCAGTGACTGAGCTCGTAACCGGTTCTGTTCGACGAGCTTCCAGGCGGCGGTGGCGAGGGAAGTGCGATAAATTCCCGCCAGCGGATGATAGAACGCTCCGTCTCGGACGGCGGCCACGTCAGCATCGCCAAGCTGGCTGATGATGTGGGCGACGAACTCCGAGTTGAGCAGAGGAACGTCGCAGCCACTGATGTAGGCTCGATCTACTGCGGCAGAAAGATGTTGCAGTCCAAGGGCGATTCCAGCCAGCGGGCCGAGTCCTTCCCGAGGATCGTGAACGATGAGTGTTTCTGTGGGGAGAAAGGGCAATTCCTGATTTGGGGAGGCGACAATGACGATTGGGGCAAGTTGTTTGCCGAGAATCCGCACCACTCGCTGGAGGCAGGTTTCCGCGCCAAAGGGGAGCAACGCCTTCGATTGCCCCATGCGGCGACTTTGGCCGCCACAGAGCACAATGCCGCCACATCGATCACGCCGAGGCGGCGGAGATTCCGGTTGTGAAAAATTCTGAAGCATTTGGCAAACAATCGAGGAGTGAAACGACGATCGTCATGGTAAGATACATATGAAGAAATCGATTCGTCGATGGGCTCCAGGCGGGTTGTCCGGTTGACAAAGGCGGCTTGTATCAAATCGCATGGCAACAGCAACAAAATCATTCTGGGAACTGCTTCACCGCTCACGCGTTCTGGAACCGGGGCGAGAAGAGACTCTTCGTGCGACCCTGGGTAACTTGGACGGGCTGGAAGCTGCGCGGGCGGTCGTTCAGGCGGGGGCGATTACCAAGTTTCAGGCTGAGCTGATTCTCAACGGTCACTGGCGGAAGCTGAAGGTTGGCAATTTCCTGCTGCGGGATATTCTCGGCTACGGAGGCATGGGCACGGCCTACGTCGCTGCGGACATTGCAACTCGCAATCTGGTGGCCCTCAAGTTGCTCGGAGAGGCATTTCGGCACGAACCTGGAATGCGGACCCGCTTCCAGCTGGAAGGGCGTTGCGGGATGCAGATGGATCATCCCTGCCTGGTCCGTACGCTGGAACTGGGGAAGCTCGAAGAACTTTACGGCGAAACTGACTTCATGGTGATGGAGTTGTTTCCCGGAGTGACGCTGCTGGAAGGAATTCATTTCAGCGGGGGCCCGCTTTCGCAGGATGCGGCCTGCGATGCGACAGTGCAAGCTGCTCAGGGACTGAGTTATCTCCATCAGCGGGGAATGGTGCACCGGGATGTGAAGCCGGACAACATTCTGATTGATGCCGATGGAAACGTGAAACTGCTCGATTTCGGGCTGACGCTCGCCGACAATTCGATTCATGATGATGAATTCTCGCTGGCGATGATTTTCGGTCACGATTGCCTGGGAACGGCTGACTACATTCCCCCGGAACAGTCAGAAGACAGTTTTCAGGTTGATCAACGGGCCGACATTTACAGTTTGGGGTGTACCCTCTACGCAGCGCTGACGGCCAAACGACCGTTTCCGATGCCGACGCGGGCCGAAACAGTGAAGGCGCACCACCAGCTTCCTCGCCCGCGAGCGGATCGCGACAACCCCAAGGTCTCATCTGAGGTGGCGGATGTCGTTGAGAGGATGATGGCAATTAAGGTGGACGACCGTCCGGGGTCGATGGGAGAGGTCATTCGTTTGCTGACGCCCTTTTCTCGCCGTCGCCGCTGGTCGTTCAACTTCCGCGATGTTCTGGCAACACGCCGCAAACAGGGACGAAAGCGAACACGTCCGCAACGTTCAGCTGCATCGCCGCAGAGCGCTCGATCAACCGATGTGGCCGCGAGGGCGGAAACGGATACTCCGCAGCCGCCAGCATCGACGTAATCAATTGGGCACTCTGCCGGTGTGGTGTGTTGGCTAGTTCAGATAACCTGCGCCGCCGTCACCTGCAACGACCTGACCCAGCTGCCGCCACGTTTGGCCTGCTGCGTTGAGTGCTGCACCGATGGCTTCTGCCTGAGCCGGCTGAACCAGCAGCACGAGGCCAATTCCCATGTTGAAGACGCGAAACATCTCTTCCCGCTCCACGCTTCCGAGACGCTGCAGCCATTGAAAGACGGGAGCAGGTTCCCAAGTGCTGCGGTCAATCTGTGCCCAGGTCCCTTCGGGCATGATGCGTTCAATGTTCTCCACGAGCCCCCCGCCGGTGATGTGAGCAATTCCGGTAACAGCGGATCGGCGCGTGGGGTCGGCGAGCAGGTCGGTCAGCAGTTTTGCGTAGATCTTCGTCGGGGTAAGGAGCGTCTCGCCGACGGTTGCTCCAAGTTCGTCGACATGGTCACCAACATCGAGCCCGGCCGCCTCGAAGACGATCTTGCGGACGAGACTGAATCCGTTGGAGTGGACTCCCGAAGAATCGATGCCCAGCAGAACATCACCCACACCGATACGTGAACCATCAATGAGTTGCGACTTTTCAACCACTCCGACGCAGAACCCCGCCATGTCGAAGTCGCCGGGGGAATAGATGTCCGGCATGATGGCTGTTTCGCCACCAATAAGTGCGGCTCCGGCCTGCATGCAGCCTCCGCTTACCCCTTCCACAAGCGCGGCAATCAGCTCAGGATCGTCCTTTCCCAGGGCGAGGTAGTCGAGGAAGAACAGGGGCTCCGCACCGACGCAAAGGCAGTCGTTGACGCACATGGCGACGAGGTCGATGCCTACGGTGTTGTAGGTCTTCGTGCGAACGGCAAGCTTCAGCTTTGTTCCGACACCATCGGTTCCGGAGACGAGGACCGGGTCTTCGTATTTGCGGCTGCCGTCAAAAAGACGAAAGAGACCGGCGAAGCCTCCATCCAGCGGCATGACGCCGGGGCGGTGGGTCTGCTTGAGGAGCCGGGGAATGCGTCGCATCGCATCGGCATACAAGTCGAGATCAACACCAGCATCTTTGTACGAAATGGCCATGAGGGCTTTGCGTCCGAAGCGAATATGAAGCGGGAATGAGCCAAGCGTACCGTGCCGTCTGCCGTGGAAGCAATCGACCAGCGCCAAGAGCAAGGCCCGTAAATGCCAGCAGCACGCCTTGTGAGCGTGCTGAGCGAACCATCAACCTCGCGTAAACGCGAGACTACTTGGCGTTTGACTGATTGATGCGGGCGCGGTTCTTGGCGCGGCGACGTTCGCGACGGCGTTCCTCGCTCGGCTTTTCGAAGAACTCACGCTTGCGGAGTTCCTTCTTCATGCCGGAGTACTCAACCATCTTACGAAACCGACGCACGGCTTCCTGAACCGACTCATTTTCACGCAAACGCAGCTTAACCACGCTTAATCTCCTGTGCCGCTATCGGCGACAACCTCCATGAACCTGCGGACGGCACCCGCCGACCGATCCCTTAACTTTCAGAATTTATCTGGCTGGAGATGTTCTGGCAAGCGTGGCGAGTTCGGAAGGATTGCGCGGACTGACGGGCGTTCCTTACTTCGCTGGCAATTCAGCCGAGAATCGGTAGATTTCCATCGGGGATGATTGATGAGATTGGTTCACTGAGGGAAGGCCGATGATCTGCCAGAACTGTGGTGTCGAGGCGCCGACGAAGTATGTCGCGTTTCATCAAAACATCGGGGCCCTTGTGATGAGGTTCAGCAAGTCAATTGAAGGCGAGCTGTGCAAGTCCTGTGTTCACAAGAATTTCTGGTCGATGACCGGCACGACTCTGGTGCTGGGGTGGTGGGGGCTGATTTCCTTTGTTCTGACGATCGGGTTCGTGCTGAATAACGTGATTCGCTACCTGCTGTGTCTGGGCATGGACCCCGTCCCGCTTGATGCAGTGGCTCCGAGGCTGACGGAAGCTGACGTCGAGCGGATTGAGCCGTTTGCAGAAGAGTTGTTTGACCGCCTGCAGGTGATGCGAGATCCGAATTTGGCAGAACCGTTTGACGAGGTGGCCACGGACATTGCCAACCGGGCTCGCGTGACGCCGGGGCAGATATTGCTCTTCCTGCGTGCGGTGGTCGCTCAGCAACACCCCGAACGGTTTCAGAATGACGCGTCGTAGGGCGCAGGCTCAGGTCATGCGGGCCGACGCAGATTCATTTTCGGCAATCCTGAGCGGCGTGTACTGACCGGCGAGACGTTCGACCGCCAATTCGGGCGCCATATTGAACAGGGCTTTGCCGCCGGTTCCCCACTGGCCTTCGTGACAGTGGAAGACGGCGGACGCATCGCGCACATCGCCCACAGCGGCGACATCTTCCATGTCGCTCCCTGCGATCGCTTCAAAGTGGATTTCGACGGCGGCAAAGGCGGCGATTTCCCCGGATTCCACTTCCCGGGCAAAGCGGACGGCATCTTTCCAGTCGCAGTGCTTCCAGCGCAGACCACGCGGCTTCCCGGTGGCGGAGGCGAGTTCGAAGAACCGGGCCTCCAGGACTTCCCGCCGGTGTCGAAACTCCTGAATCGCGCGTTGTTCTTCACGCTGCAACGTGCGCTGAGCCAGTCTGGGGGCCAGCAGCGCAATTCCAGCCAGAACAGCGAGAGAAACAACTCCGGCAATCAGCCAAACCATGGAATCTTGCCCGTTTATTCGTCACGCAATGGCCGCATCATCAACGCCTGTGTTGCGGCTTCCGGAGTGTGAGTACCGTTCAAGACCGCACAGACTTCCGCCGTAATGGGCATCTCAATGCCCTTCTGGTCGGCAAGTTCCAGAACGGCGTGAGCGGTGTTAATCCCTTCCGCGACAGCATTCATCGACTTGAGAATGTTGTGCAGCGTCTCTCCCTTGCCCAGTCGCTCACCCACGAGTCGATTGCGTCCGTGGCGGCTGGTGCAGGTGGTGATCAAGTCGCCGATTCCCGCCAGTCCGGCAAACGTGGAGGGTTCAGCCCCCAGAGCCTCACCAAAGCGGCTGATTTCGACGATGCCTCGGGTCATCAGGGCCGACTTGGCGTTGTCGCCATACTCCAGCCCGTCGCAGATTCCGGCGGCAATGGCGATGACGTTCTTTAGGGCTCCGGCGAGTTCGACACCGATCAGATCGGGATTGGTGTAAATGCGGAACCGATCCGTTGTGAACATCTCCTGGACTCGGCGTGCGAGCACCACATCGCCACTGGCAGCAACGACGCTGGCAGGCAGCCTGCGGGCGATTTCCTCGGCGTGGCTGGGACCGCTGAGAGCGACGACTGCACGTCCACCGAGGACTTCGGAAATGATCTGGCTGGGGCGTAGCAGCGTGTCGATTTCGATGCCCTTGACCACACTGATGACCGGGCGATTGCTGGTGAGTGTGGGGGCAATGCTTTCCAGTGTTTCCCGCAGGTATTTTGAAGGGATCGCAGCGACGAGGAACTCGGATCCGGCGACGGCGGCTTCGATATCCGCTGTAATCTGGACTTCGTCCGGGATGCGGACGCCCGGCAGCAGGCGCTTGTTCTCGCGGTTCCGGGCGAGCTGATCCGCATGTTCAGCATCTCGTGCCCAGATGGCCACCTGTTGGTCGGGATGTTCGGCCAGCAGGATCGAGCAAGCTGTTGCCATCGCACCACTGCCGAGAATGGTCGTTTTGGTTCCCATATTGATCCGAAAAAGATGAAGTGAGCTCTGCTGAATAGGACGGTGCCACCCATGGAAACGGAATAATCGGCATTCTTACATCTCAAACCGTTCGCAATGGGCGGGTTTGAGTGAGCAGCTTCCCGATTTCGAATCTCGTGACCTAGGGTTCCAGTACACGCAGGTGCCGCAGGCTGAGGGACAGTCGTCGAGCCGTCAACAAACAGGGCACCATACGGGAGTACGATAATGCAAGTTGGATCAGAACAACAGGCCCCCTTTGTCGATCGTCGGCGCGGCGGAAACGGTCAGGAAAAGCCCGGGGCAGAACGTCGCCAGTTTTCCGATTCTCGGAACACGAGCCGACCCGAAGTTGACGAGCTGGCCAAGGCCGTCGACCAGTACAAACTGATGCATCGCCGTCGATTCATCACGTTTGAAGAACTGTACGACGTCATGGCGGGACTCGGTTACCACAAGTAACAGATGCCTCCAGGCTGACGACAGCGGTTCTCGGAGTGAACACCCTCGAGTGTTCGCTCAGCATTGCATTTGCAGGGGAACTCGGCTCCAGCTGGAGGTTCGAGTTCACCGGTCGTGACGATTCACGGATTGTGGATGGAGACAACTGGCTGGTGAGCCTCGTAACTGGCGATTCGTTCGGTTGCTCGTGGGTGAACCTTTTCCTAACATCCGCCTCCAGACAATGCCCGGCCCAAGTGGCGGAACTGGCAGACGCGCATGGTTGAGGGCCATGTGGGGTAACACCCGTGGAGGTTCGAGTCCTCTCTTGGGCATTGTATGATGAGACTGACCCCCAGAAATTGGGTGTCAGTCTTTTTTTTGCGCCCGTTGATCCGGAGTGGCTGTTCGTCCGTTCTGCATCTCGGACGACATGCTATTCAACGAGGTTCCCCCGATGTTCTGCCCCCACTGCGGTCGAGAAAATCCCGATGACGCGCACAATTGCGTGGCCTGTGGGGCTCAGTTGCCTGATCTGCAGGAGCCAGATGAGTTCTCATTGCGGGTGGCGGAAATCGCCCGTCGCGACGGGAAAATTGCCGCCATTAAGTTCGTGCGCAAGGAACAGCGTCTTGGTCTGAAAGCAGCCAAAGAGGAAGTCGAGGCGATTCTCGATGAGCTTGGCGTGGACCTGCCGTCGTCTGGAGGTTGCCTCGGGGTACTGCTGGCCGCCGTCGCGACCATGGGATGCTGTTGCTTGCTGTGGATCTGGATCTGAACCAACGCGTGTCCGTCGATCGGAATACTGTGGCCCAGTTCATCACGCCGATGGACGCTACCGCAGGCGGGCAGCGAGTGCGGCGAGGAGTTCATGGTCGGCTGGCAAGTCGGATTTCAGTACGGCGTGCAAGGGGAGTGGCGTGCCATCCAGCCGGGAAGTTGTTCCCCCGCGATGCAGCCCGTATGTCGACGTGTTCAAGCGGACGGTCGGCGTAAAGTCCAGCTCGTGCCAGCCAGAGTCGAGAACCACGGTGGGAACAGACTTCAGGTGTGCCAGGGCCGCAGCGGGAAGCTGATGCAGACCAGTGGTTCCCAGTAGCAGCACGGCATCCACTTCGCCCCGCTCAAGGAGGTTGGTTGCCGTAAACTCGCCGGGGTTGTATCGAGGGTAGCCGCGGGACATGTTGACACACATTGGGTATCCCGTCTGCCAGCTGAGTACAGATTCTGCGCTGGATGCCTCTCCGGGATTCCGCAGGCCGCGAACGACCCAGCGGGTGTGGGCGTTGAGATCGGTGACCAGACGCAGCAGTGCTTCAACATTCTGATGCGGCAGACCGTGCGCTGTGAGACCAGGTCCAAAGAAGGCGGCACCATATTGTGCTGATTTGAATTGCTGGACCAGCGGACTCAGCTGGGAGACTGAGACGCCAGCTATCGTGTTGTCGGAGAGGGGCACACCCTTCACGAGCCCTCGCAGTGCCCACAGCAGCTCGAAATCGCTGCCGGGGTCAATCTGCAGGAAGGTGTCGGCCAGTGCGGAGGTTTCGGTGGGGGCGACATCGACCACGATCACCTGACGATCGCGGCGTCCCCCGGGTACGAATAAGCCGGGAGCATCGACGAATCGTTCGATGAACCGGGGATGGCTGTGTGCCGGATTGCAGCCCCAGAACAGGATTGTGTTCGAGCGTGCGCGCACCTCTCCCAGCGA
>JAGQPW010000005.1:0-10021 GCA_020426515.1 Planctomycetaceae bacterium
GCCTTGCACTTCAGCACGCCGCGTGGCCCAAACTGTTGACGAAACGTTTTACCATTGGCCAACACCATATCGCCCGGGTAGTCCTCATTCTCCGGCTCTTCTTCCGCATTCAGGTGATACAGGTTTCCGAGGAACTCATCGAAGCCATGCATGGTGGGCAAATGCTCATCCCGATCTCCCTGATGGTTCTTACCAAACTGCCCCGTGGAATAGCCGAGACTTTTCATCACGGTAGCCATTGTGACATCAGTCTTCTGCCAGCCTTCTTTCGCTCCGGGAAGTCCAACCTTGGTCATCCCCGTGCGAACCGGCACATTTCCACCGATAAACGCCGCCCGACCAGCGGTACAACTCTGCTGGCCGTAGTAGTCGGTGAACGAGATTCCTTCACGGGCGATGCGATCAATATTGGGTGTCTGGTAGCCCATCATGCCGCGGTTGTTGTGGCTGATGTTCCACGTGCCGATGTCATCCCCCCAGATAACGAGGATATTGGGCCGCTGACCCGACTGTTTGGCTGAAGTCGCGACCGCCTGATTGTGGGCCGCGAGAGCCAGCTGACCGACTGCATCTCCCGCCGGACAACATGCGGGACGGCTGACTGAATCTGAACTTGTGTTGGAATCAACACGGACCGGTTCGGCATTTTCCGCAGCGTGCATCGGCTGCGGCCACTCAACTGTGGCTGCGGCGTAGCCGAGAGCTGTGCTCACTGCCACCGCCAACATGGATGACCAGTTTTTCAACATGGGAACTCTCTCTTTAACCCGAGGATAGTTGTGACTTGACGTCAGAGAATTGAACGAGATTGGATCCTAGACAGGACGGCATGAATTTCATCTGCTTTTCACACAGCGAAATCCAACATGTGACATCCCAGTGTCAGGCGAAAGCCCGTGACGAGCACTGGGGCGGTAGCGGGAACAGTAGGCATCGTTGCAGAGAAATGACCCGCCGCGTTGTACGCGGCTGACCGCACGTGTGTTCCGGGGATCGCGACTCCGTTCGACAAGGGGGTTGATTGTGACCCCTTGCCCTGCCCGTTGAACATATATAGTGGCGTCGTAAGCATCGGCGCACCATTCCCAGACGTTACCCGAAACGTCGTAGAGTCCATATCCCTGAACTGGAAATGACTTTACCGGAGCAGTGCGAATATATCCATCCTCCAGAGAATTATAGTGCGGAAATTCCCCTTGCCAGAGATTGCCCCGAATGTTGGTTTCGGAAGGGGCTTCGTCCCCCCAGGCATACGGCTTATTGACCAATCCGCCTCGCGCAGCAAATTCCCACTCGGCCTCTGTCGGCAATCTCTTGCCAGCCCACTGAGCATAGGCCACGGCATCATCCCATGAGACATGAACCACCGGATGGTGATCACGCTGCAGGATGTCACTGCCTGGCCCCTCGGGATGTTTCCAGTTGGCGCCGGGCATCCAAGTCCACCACTGGCGATAATCGGCCAGATCAACAGGCTCGTCGGTTGGAGTAAACACCAGCGAACCAGGGACCAGCGATTCAGGTGTTGGCGCCGGAGTTCCGGGTGGAAGCTGCGCCAGGATCTCGTCGACATCCGGCGGGCGTTCGGCCGTAGTGACATAGCCAGTCGCCTCGACAAACTCCCGAAACTGTGCGTTCGTGACTTCCGTCTCGTCCATCCAGAAGCCGTCCACACGTACGACGTGAGCGGGTTTTTCTTCTGGCCATCCCAATTCGGAATCGGTCCCCATGCTGAACTCACCGCCAAGAATCCAGACCATACCCTGTGGAGCAGATTCGTGCTGATTGACGGAACGCCGATTCAGCTTGACCGCGACGAATGTCACGCCAAACGAACATCCGGCGAGAAGTGCCACCAGCAGCCAACGTGGTCGCTGTCGCTTCCCAGTGATCTCATGCTGCCGCGTTATTGGCTCGTTCATCACCATCGTTTCGGTGAGACTTCATCGAAATATGCCACGGAAAGAGAAGTGCCTCCCGCAGTGTCGTTCAGTTTCGCAACTATTCGATTCGCTCCGGGAGCGGCGGGACCGGAGGACGCGACTCGCCAGCGGAGGCGGCAGGCTGCCCTGCGGTTGGTTCCGGATTCAGCTTGAGGACTCCCTGGTCTTGAAGCAGCCGAGCCCAGCGGAGAATCAACCAGCCGCGGCGGACGGTCATATTCGTGGACTGATTGAGCACACCAAACGCTTCCGGCAGTTTGCCCTGAATTCGAAGGCAATGCGCAAGTTCATCAATGGCCTCTTGCCCCCACATTCCCGATTGTCGTTTGGTCAGGTAGGCCGACAGTGTGTCCTGGGCGGCCTCGTACTGTCCCGACTCCAACTGGCATTGACCGGCAAGGAAAGCCCCAATGTCCTCGGCAATCAGATTCTCTTGAATGCGCAGCGATTGGGCAGCCGTCCGAATGGGAAACAGGTTGCCCAGTGCAACGGCGGAGCGTCCAGTCAGTTGTTCCACGCGCACTTCATGGATCGTGCTGCGTGCCGGTCGCATGGTCTCCTGGCCCGTCTCCGGGTCGCGAGCCAGAATGAGCGGACCGCTGGAGATCCGCAGCATCTGCTGATAGTACGAGTTGGGATCGTTAAACGCCGCCGCCAGTGCCTGTTCCTGCTTAAACGGAAACGTCCAGATGCGCACATTCTCTTCCGTCCAGAGCTGATGCTTTTCCCCGGCCTCCACAACCCTTTGATAAGCTCCTGGCGAACGCAGTCGATTCTCACCCAGCCCCGAGTACAGATTCGCTCGGGTTTCCACTGGCAAGCGAAACTCCACGCGAGCCATGCGCGGAGCCCACTGCGATGGCGACCCGACAAGCAGGACTCGCACCTGCTTCAGATCTTCGGCCGACAACGTATACGGCAGGTTCGGAAGATCGAACTGCTTCAGGATCTCGGGGTTCTCACGAGCCTGAGCGAGTGTTACCGGCAACTCGGGATAGGCCGAATCCTTGGCCACTTCCGGATCAAACACGGGCACTCCGAACCGCGGTTCAAACAGATACACCTGCTGATCATCGCTGATCACGCCGATCAGAAAGAATTGCGACTTCTGCGGGTCGTCGGATTTCGGAAGCACAAGTACGGTGTCAAAGTGCATCTGTCGCATCAGTTCGGCGAAGCACCACACGCGATCGGAGACCGTTCCCTTACCAAACAGGAATGCCTCGAAGGCCGTGATGGGCTGCTGCTCCAGTTCTCCGGAGACATGACGGACCACAAACTCGAACAGCGCAGCCATGCGATCGAGATCGCGCGGATGCTTGCGGGTCATGTACTCCACAGTCTCCCGTGCGAGCAGCGACATGCGGATATGAGCGACATCAGCTGGCACAGCCCGATCAGCATTCACCGTTTCCAGTCCAAGACCAGACAGCAGCTTCTCCCGTAATGCTGCATCATCTGTCAGCGCCGGTTCCTTTTCCGGAAGCGGAAAATCCTTCAGCCAGATATTGAGATCATCCGTCGCCTGCAGTCGGTCACGGTTGACGTCCAGAGTTCCCGGTTCCATGCCCAGCAGAATACGGGCCAGTTCCTTTTCGGCTTTCAGCTGATCATTGGAGTTCGCGACCTGCGGTCGAAGCGGCTGATTCGGGTCCTCCGTCTTGTCTGGAGTTGCCAGAAACATGCCCACGGCGGCAGCAGCCAGAGCCACCACACTCCCGATCGTGCGCCAGGGAAGCCCCCGGCCTGATCCCGACTCAGCTGTCATCGCAAACCTCAACCGCTTGTATGAATGAAAGTTCCTGCAAGAAAGGAACTCTTGATTATAGGTGGCGGGGAGGCGTCTGGGGAGCGTAGGGAAAGGCGCTGCGCCCTAAGCGGGCGTCAAATCGTGGCCAAAAGCACGTCAACATTGCGCGAAGAGAAGCGTTTCTCAGTCACCACTACGAATCACGTAGCCACGACCTCGAACCGTATGCAGCAGCGGCACATCAAAGCCACGATCCATCTTGGATCGCAGTCGGGTAATGTGAACTTCGATGACGTTGGTGACGCCTTCCCAGTCGGCATCCCACAGATGCTCACACACCATCCGCCGAGTCACGACCTGTCCGGCATGGCGCATCAGGAATTCCAGCAGACTGAATTCGGTCGGTGTCAGTTCCAGCTCCTGCCCATCACGCGTCACCCGGCGCGTTGCCAGGTCGAGCGACAACGGACCGACAGTTAACTGTTGTGACCCCAGTCGCTGCGAACGTCGGGTGATGGCAACCAAACGGGCCACCAGTTCAGGCAAGGCAAACGGCTTCACGAGATAGTCATCGGCACCGGCCTCAAGACCTGCAACACGTTCATCCACCGAGCCCAGCGCAGTGAGAATCAGCACGGGAGTTTCGATCCCGGCCCTGCGAAGGCTCCTGAGGACATCCAGTCCGGAGGCATCAGGAAGCATCAGGTCGAGGACGATGACCTCGGCCTGTTGCTGCAAAGCCAGCTCTTCTCCACGACTGGCGTTCTTCACCCATTGGCACGAGTGCCCTGCTTCCGTCAGCCCCATGCGCAGCGCTTTGCCAAGGGACTCGTCATCTTCGATTAGCAGGATATTCATGGGGGGAGTACCTGATGTGGTGCGGCAACAGGGCTCTCAATACCACTCCAGAGGGTTAGTTGCCAACACCGCAGAACGTCCCCTTAAGAATTTGTAAGCCTTTGCCAGGATTCAAGTTCCCTTGGTGCGTCACCTGACGGAATTGTAACCCGGAATGATTTGCCCGGTCTCTGCATCAAGCGTATAAGCTTATGCCGTCAACCAAAATGCCCGTTTGCCAGCCCGGTCCTTCAGACACTTGGCCGCTCCTTTGACTCCATCATCATTGAAATCTGACACAGAGCCCGCGTTTGATGAGATGATCAAGGCGGCCGTAGCGTTCTTACCGGCCCAAGGTCCGATTTCCTCCTACGTCTTCTATAATACCCTGCAGGCGCTGGAGCATCTACCATTCGACGAGGCCGTCAGGCGAGGAGCCGATCTCTACCATTGTGAGCCGTATCTCAGTGAAGATCGGTATCACCGAGAACTCCAGTCCGGTCGAATTACGGCCGAAGACTTGAACTCCGTGCTGCTGGATGATCTGGGAGATCTGGCAGACCAGCTCGTGGGCTTCATGGGGACCCGTTTCCACCTGCGATTGGCGATGCTGGAATACCCCCTGCGAGTGGGCTCGGAGCATGAATTGCGCTGGCTGATTTCCGATACCGACGCCCTGCGGCGATTCCGACCGGAAACGCCGCCTGCCGTGCGAGTGCAGATGATCGACGACACGCGCCGCTGGTTGGAGCGTGATCTTTCGAATGGAAGCACCAAAGTCGATTCCTGGACGAAACAGCAGGTAAAGTCGGTCCTAAAGGAGTACGGCCACGACCAGAATGACTCCTGGAACGACTCCACCTGGGAATCCGTGACGCTGCAATGCCTGTGGTCGATCTGCCTGCACGGTGCGCGAACCATGGCTCCCCCCTCCGAACCGGAACCTTGCCCCATCAGACACCATGATCTGCTCTTAAAGGCAACAGACCGCAACGCGGACGGACTGGTCCACGCCACGCTGATCCGCTTCTGTGCGGCCTTCCTGGATCAGGGACTGGCCAGCTGGACGTTGCCTCAGCGCGACCTGGGGTTCTGGAAGTCGTTTCATGAGTTGTACAAGTCCGGTCGGGGGAAGCATCCCTGGCAAAATCGACTGGCGTCCGAGTTGCATCGCATTGACGATGCCGGACTGACCATTGATGAGACGATCGATCAGCTGCTGTCCCAATTGGGCGTCGCCCCGGAAGAACGGCTGGACTTCATCACTCAGACGTTACTGGCCCTGCGAGGTTGGGCCGGGATGATCTGGCAGATGGAAACGAACGCCGAATGGGCCGTTCGCCCCGCACCGGCCGGAACACTCAAAGAGTTTCTGGCTGTTCGACTGCTGTTGGACCGTCTCTCGATAGAGTGGCTGTACGCCGACATGACGGGTCGGCATGTCCCAGCTGCCGAGTTGCGGGTTCGCCTGCGGGAACTGTGCCCGAAAGAACCACCTGAGCACTACGAACAGCAAGCCTACCTGCTGTTCCAACTGGCACAGATTCGCGGCTGGAGTCCGAAAGATCTGGCCCATATGTCTCCGACAACCTGGACGGTGCTGATTGGAGAAATCAATGCGTTCAACAACGAAGAACGGCGGCGGATTTACCATCAGGCCTACGAACGCCGCTACTGTGACCACATTCTTGATTCACTGGCAGCTCGGGCACGCCTGAAAGCCAGCCAACCGAGCAAACCTCGCCCACGCCCGACGTGGCAGCTGGTCACCTGCATTGACGACCGTGAGGAATCTTTCCGGCGTCATCTGGAGGAAGTCGACCCACTGGGGGAAACATACAGCGCCGCAGGTTTCTTTGCTGTTGCCATGTATTTCAAGAGCGCGGCCGATGCCCACTTTAAGCCGCTTTGCCCGGCGGTCATGAAGCCGTCGCACTATGTCACCGAGCAGCCAGCATACTCTCTCACCGAAAGTGCTCGCAGCCGGCGCGATGCACGTCGGCTGCTGGGAAATGCGTCTCACCAGTGGCATTTGAGCAGCCGCAGCTTTCTGGGGGGGATTGTCACTGCAGCTTTGGGATCGCTTGCCACGGCACCACTCGTCGCACGTGTGCTGTTCCCCCATCTGACAGCCAAATTGACTCGCCTGTTTGACGGCCTGGTGCAGCCACCCGCGGTGACGGAACTGCAATTGTATCGCGACGATGATCCGCCAGGACCAGAAGGGGACCACCTCGGCTACACACGCGACGAAATGGCCGGCATTGTGCTGCGTATCCTGCAGGACATTGGGCTCACAAAGAATTTTTCCCGCATTGTGATGATCGTGGGTCACGGCTCCAGCAGCCTGAACAATCCGCACGAATCCTCCTACCACTGCGGTGCGTGCGGCTGCGCGCGGGGAGGCCCCAATGCCCGGGCCTTTGCACAAATGGCCAACGACCCACATGTCCGAAAGCGGCTCGTCGAAAAAGGGCTCGTCATTCCGGACGACACCATATTCGTGGGGTGCTACCACAATACATGCAATGAGGATGTCGATTACTTCGACCTCAACGCGATTCCTCGATCACATCGACCACAGTTCGAAGAAGTCCGTCGGGTGATTGATGCCGCTCGCCTGCGCAATGCGCACGAACGCTGCCGGAGATTTCAGTCCGCCTCGCTATCGATCACTCCCGAACAGGCACTCGAACATGTGCAGACGCGGGCTGAAGATTTGTCTCAGCCTCGACCGGAATACGACCACGCGACGAATGCCATTCAGGTGATTGGCCGCCGCGAACTGACTCGGGACCTGTACTTGGACCGGCGGGCCTTCGTGACTTCGTACGACCCAACGGCGGATGACGAAGACGGGACCATTCTGGCTCGCATTTCGGGTGCCGCTATCCCTGTCTGCACGGGAATCAACCTGCAATTCTTTTTCTCTACGATCGATCCGGTCGGCTACGGATGCGGTTCCAAACTGCCGCACAACATTGTTTCACTGCTGGGTGTCATGGAAGGGGCCGCTAGCGATTTGCGTCCCTGGCTGTACTCACAGGTGGTGGAAATCCATGAGCCCGTGCGGATATTGACCGTCATTGAACAGACACCGGAAGTTGTACTGAAACTGATGGCGGGGAATCCTGCCATTGATCAACAGATACGTAACTACTGGACGTATCTCGTCACCATTGATCCCCAGACGCGCGAGATGCACATCTTTCAGGACGGAGAATTTCGCCCCTACAAGCCCAGACCAGTCAAATTGCCGCAGCGATCCTCATCGATCGAATGGTATCGCGGTCAGCGCGACAACCTGGCCTGCGCATACATCCCGACAATTCCGGATCCAGTCACGCCCAAGGCGGAAGTAGAGGTTGCGTAATGGATCAGGCTGTCCTCTTTCATGACCTCGGCGTCATCGTCCTGTTGATGCCGGCCCTGCTGATGGCCATCCTCGGCCTGACGGCGCTGCTCGGTCGACCGCTGAGCGAATCGACGATGGCCGGAATTACCGCCGGTTCCGTAATCGTTGGCATGAGCGCAGCCATCGGCATCCTGATCCTGATGCTGATCACCGGTGTGCGACGGGTCCCCGTTGAACTGGGAAACTGGGTTGCCATACCCCACCAGCATTACCACTTTCACCTGCAATTCGTGTTTGACCGGCTTTCGGTGCCATTCACAATCGTGTCGTTTGTCCTAGTGGGAACCGTGGGAGCATTTGCGAATCGGTATCTGCACCGTGAACGAGGCTATGGGCGGTTCTTTCTGCTCTACGCTTTATTCCTGTTGGGCATGATCGTCGCCAGCCTGGCCGGAACGATCGAAACGCTCTTTGTGGGCTGGGAATTTGTCGGGCTGTCTTCAGCGTTGCTTGTGGCCTATTTCCACGAGCGACCAATGCCTGTGATCAACGGGTTTCGCGTATGGGCCATCTATCGCGTTGCCGATGCTGCGTTCCTGATTGCCGCCGTCGCCTTACACCACCTGACTGGCGAAGGTACCTTTGCCGGGCTGATGGGAACCGGTGCCTGGCCCGAGGGACACGCCGCACTGACCCCGCATCAGGCACTGTTCGTGGGCCTGCTGCTGCTTGTCGCCGCCGCCGGGAAATCAGGCCTGGTTCCGTTCTCCGGCTGGCTCCCGCGGGCCATGGAAGGCCCGACTCCATCCAGTGCCGTGTTTTACGGAGCGTTGTCCGTTCACCTGGGAACATATCTGCTTTTGCGTGTCAGCCCGATTCTGGAAATTTCGTTCTGGCTCAGTGCCGCAGTCGTGGTCCTCGGCCTGATCTCGGCGCTCTTCGGGACACTTGCAGGACGTGTCCAGAGTGACGCCAAAAGTGCCCTGGCGTTTGCCTCGCTCACACAGGTCGGAATCATCACTGCGGAAATCGGACTGGGCCTGCGGTATATCGCCCTGATCCACATGATTGGTCACGCCTGTCTGCGAACGCTGCAGCTGCTGAGGGCGCCGTCGCTGCTGCGTGACTACCACACTCTTGAAAACGCCATCGGCGGTCGGCTCAACCACGGCGAGTCGGCCTGGGAGAATCGGTTGCCGTCTTCACTCCGCATCCGCCTGTATCGCTTCGCGTTTTCGAGAGGTTACTTTGACGCCACGATCGACTCAGTCATCGTCCGCCCGTTTGTGCAGTTCTTTCAGTGGTGCAACCGACAGGAACGACGCTGGACAAACCTGCTGACAGGGACACGGCCCGAGCTGGCCAATCAACGAACCGTCGTCGCCGACAACAAAGAGGAAACTGAGTGATCCAGTTACATTTGCCATGGCTGGAACTTGCCATTCTGTTGCCGCTGCTGGGCGCCCTGTGGGTCCGGCGGCAGAGCAATCCGGAAACGGCACGATTTCGAGCACTCATTGCCTCCGGAGCAACGCTGATCTGCACCATTGGTGTCCTGATCGACTTCAGCCTGCTGCATGTCTTCGAAGCCCACGACAAGTGGGATCTGTTCGCCGGGCTCCTGCCTCGCGATATGTTTGTTGTGGACGAACTCAGCGCTCCGCTGTTGCCACTGGGTGCAATGCTGTACTTTCTGACGCAACTGGCCACTCTGCGAACCAAGGTTCGTCGCTTCTCGTTCTCCTGGACGTTGTTTTCCGAGTCTGTGCTACTGGCAACTTTGGCCTGCAAGGCTCCGTGGGGGGTGATCGCCCTGCTGGCGATTGGAACAATCCCGCCCTATTTCGAGCTGCGTCACCGCCAGAAACCCACACGGGTTTACGTGCTGCATATGGGATTGTTTGTCACCTTGCTCGTCGCCGGACAGGCGCTGATTCACCACGAAGGAGCGCATTCCGTGCACTCAGCACTGGCGATCGGACTGATTGCCGCCGCAGTGCTTCTGCGAAGCGGAATTGTTCCGGTCCACTGCTGGATGACCGATCTCTTCGAGCACGCCAGCTTTGGAACGGCACTGCTGTTCGTCACGCCGATGGTCGGGGCCTATGGGGCCATGCGGCTCGTCCTGCCAGTCGC
>JAGQPW010000005.1:10121-36290 GCA_020426515.1 Planctomycetaceae bacterium
AGGGCCTCACCCTCTGGGGAATACGACGCTGGCCAGCAGAACGCTCTCCTGAAAATCGCCTGTCACATCAGTAGCCACTGATCGCTTTGCAGGTTATTGTTCGAAGGTCACGTTCCGGTTTTGTCTGCGGGATCTTTCGCTTCCCCGCAGACCATAATCCTGCCTGCCTGTCAAACCCCGCCCAATCCATGCGCATCCTTGTTCACTGGGATGATCTCACCCAAGCCGAGCTGATCCGACTTTATCTCAATGTGGATGAGAACGGCATTGTGATCACAACCGATTCGGAGGCATTCCGCAATCTGGTGGAGTCCTCACAATCGTGGGATGCCATCGTACTCACGACGAGCCACCCGGATCACGATCAGGCCTATTCCATCTTCCAGATGGTCAAGGAAGCACGTCCCGAGTGCCCCATTGTCGCCGCATGCCATCCTCAGGATGTCTACCGTCTGGCCCGCTACCTGACCGCCGGATTGCGATCGTATCTCATCCGCGACTCTGGCGGCGACTACATGTTTCTGCTGCATGCGGTAATTGAAGGAGCCATTCGGCAGGTGGAAGCCGAACTGGAGCGACTGGTCTCCGAGAAGCTGCGCCAGGAAATCGACTCCGTAAGGCAACTGCAGGAATCCATCATTCCCCAAAACATCATCTGCCCGCCGAACTACGGCATCGTGGCGAGATACGAATCATCGCAGATTCGTGTCATTGGCGGCCGGCCCGTCACAATGGCTGGCGGTGACTACTACGACGCATTCACCCTGCCCGACGACAGCATCATCGTGCTCGTGGGAGACGCTTCTGGACACGGGATGAAGGCCTGCATGTCGATCATGACCATGCACACTCTGATTCGCATGATTCGCTACGACGAATTCCGCGACCCCGCTCACTTTGTGGCCTACGTCAACCGCATGCTGTGTCAGCAAAGCGTGGTCAATAATGAAGGCGGTTTCATCACACTGCTGTATGGCATCCTCACACCCAAAACCAATGAATTCCGCTGGGCTGCGGCGGGCCATCAGGCTCCCATCCTGCACGAACTGGATTCCGACACCGTCACTGTGATTGGCGATGAAGATTCAGCAGGCTTGCCCATCGGCATCGTTTCGGAAGCCGAGTATGAAACGCATGTGTCTCATCTGCCCAGCCGGGCTCGATTGCTCCTGTACACCGATGGAATCATCGAAGCGTTTCCCGGCGGACAGGAGGAGCATGTGGAGTTTGGTGTCTCGGGACTGATTGAATCGCTGCGAAGTGCGAGAAACCTGCCGCTGGATGCCACACTCCAGAAGCTCTTCAAGGATTCGAACGCCTTCACGCAGGGGTCAGGTCGACACGATGACACCTCCGTACTGCTGCTCGAACGCTCGGAGTAGTTTCGGCGGCACAAGCAGTGAACCCCAAGAAAAGAAGGACCGCCGGTTCAATTGAACCGGCGGTCCTTCAAGCGGAGGATCGCAATGGATGCTGCGAGGTTCAGCGGCCTAGAGGCAGCAAACCTGGATTAATCGTAGGCTGCAGTGCCGCTTCCGTGGGTGTGGTCGGTGCGGCCTGAGGTGGAACCAGTTCGGTCGGTACCTGAGTTGGCTCAGGAAGAGTCTGAACTGGCGACTGCTGATAGTAGGTCCCCTGCGGACTGCCGTAAGGAGCAATCGTTTCCGCGGTACCCAGTATCTGCACCCGGCAATGCCCGTTCTGGCAGGCTGGAGCCGCGTACTGATGCCACTGCTGAGGCTGTGGCGGACCGGGAATCATGCCTCCGTAAGGATGCCAGTGAGGAACCTGCTGGTAGTAGTAGCCCAACTGAGTCGTATCTGTGGGCCAGTACACTGACCGGGGCTGATATGGGCTCTGCTGAACCTGCCCCATCTGCTGCTGGTAGGCAACCTGCTGTCCATTCGTGTTCTGAGGATACCACTGCGTGTATGCCACGGGACGACGATAGACAGGCTGCTTGACGGGAGGCCGGAACCCGTAGTCGGGCGAATGCACACAGGCTCCGTGTGGATTGAGCCAGTCAAACACCTGATGGATCAGTTTGCAGCCGCGACCTTTACGACAACCTTCGCCGCAGGGTTCGCCGTAGTAGACCGTTCCCTCGCTCCCGTCACGACAGGTCGGGCAGTCCGCGGCCTGGGGAGACGGTGAGGTGCTGCTGGCTTCCGGAGCCGGAACCGTGGGTGCGGCTTCAGCGGTTCCCTCGGCAAGTATCATCAGTCGACCATCCTCACCTTGCAGGTACGTCTCCTGCGGAGGTTGTGGTGCGGTGGGGCGAGTGGACACTCCAGATTGAGGTCCTTCCGCTTGCAGAGCAACGCTGCTCAGCAGGACTCCGCCCACTGCCAGGCTGCTCCACAGGTTTGTGGCAAAGCGTTTCATGAGTTTGATCCTTCAGATGCGCTACCGCAGGCAACGAATCGATGATTTGCAGGGAGACTGAACACACGCAGCAACACACGTGTTCAACAAAGCCAGCCGGTTCTTACGGAATGGGCTGACTGACAGGAGTCAAACGGCTGGAAGGGATTCCCCAGCCATAGTTGTATGTGTGCTGCACATTCGGCGCGAGTGGCACCGAGACCGGGCCGTTGTACGACTGTGCGGCATACACCTGACCATCCCGCTGATCGAAATAGGATGGATCAAGCGGATAGACCATGGAATACGCACCAAGTGGCGGAACGCCTCGTCCATCATTCCCCGAAGGGATGAAGTAGCCGAATTTGCACCGAAACCACGCCCGCTTTTCGGCGCAATCTTCGGCAAGGTCCATCCGGAACATGGCACACCGCATGCGGCAATAGTCCCCTACGGGGCCATGGAGCAGGCAGCAGTGATAGTCTCGATAAGGGGCATAGTCGGGACAGTATTCTCCTTCGTATACCACGTCACTTTCGGTGTTCTGACACACCTGAGTGACAGGCTGTGGCGACTGCCCGCGAATCACGGTGGCCGGAACCTGGTCGGAAATGCGAACAACGCCCGCTGGGGCCTGTCGGGTGGTGTTCACACGAACGACACCTTCGGAGTCGTCGGCTGCAGCCACGCTGACGAAGCAGGCCAGCCCGGCGACAAGTGTCCAAGATTTGAGCTGAGTCAACATCGTGAATGTCCTGGGTCTGCTAGGGTAAGACGTTCGTGACTGCCAGCCGTCTCAAGGCAGGGCGGTGTGAACGTCGCCGATCGATGAAAGTGCAACGGTTTCGAATCGTTCCGGCGTCTCAAGGGGAACGCGAACCACACACCTTGGGTTAGTGATAGCCAGTGAGCAAAGGAATCTGGGAACGGTACTTCACTTTGACTTCCGTTCCCTGCAGCTTCCAGTTTTCATGCTGTCGCATTCCAAGCGGCGTCCAGATCCAGCCGCCGTGAACCTTGTAGTAGAAGGGGCCGTACATCGCGTGGTAGTCGTGCGGGTACAGCATCTCGTGCGGTGCAAACGCCTGATTCGTGATCAGAGTCCGCCCCGCATAGGCAGGCGTGTTCTGCACGGGAGCCGGATACAGCGGTGCACTCAACTGTGGATACGCGCCGTAGCTGGGCGCGACGTAGGGTTGCTGGTAGACCTGCTGATGGCCGACAGCCTGAACCTGCGGTGCATTCGAGTAGGCCTGAGGCGGAGCATAATACCCCTGCGCAAAAGCGGTGTTACCAAGCATGGCTGTCATGGAGACAACCAGCAACTGAAGACGACAGTGCATCACGAACCCCCTCCGTGGTCAGTGCGCGATCGACATGCGATCCGTATTCCCCCATTTGGTCGCCCAATCAGACACAGCCTGACCGCGCGAAGCCTTTGAGCGCCATCGTCAGAGTGATGGTCACAGCTCGAAGACTCGATGGTAAGTTCGGCAGGCTCAGTCGCGAACGATGAGAGATTTCGAATCGGATAATCCGAAATGCCGTCGTTTTCGGAATTTATCGTCAAGTCC
This sequence comes from Planctomycetaceae bacterium, assembly GCA_020426515.1. GTDB lineage: Bacteria > Planctomycetota > Planctomycetia > Planctomycetales > Planctomycetaceae > JACKHO01. The sequence goes on from JAGQPW010000005.1 coordinate 14,060, forward strand.
TGACTTCTCGCCGCCGGAGAATCTACCGGACCAGCACAGCTTAACATTTGCCGGCCTGCCGCTCGTCGCATCCATTTCCTGAAGAGCGACGCCTCAAGTGGACATGCGAACCCCATTCGAGCCCCGTCATGCGGCCGGTGTTCAACATTCTTGGCAAAGTGAACATAGGCAGGATAAGCATTATTGACAAAATCGTCACAAGTGGAAGAATCAACACAGCCATCACAAGCATCCCACTCGACGATCGTCAACCTGCAGGGCTCCGACCATGCGTAAACTGCTCCTTCTGGCCCCGGCCTGGCTTGCTCTCTCGCTCATCTCCCTGGCCCAAGATAGCGCAACTCATGACGAGCAAATCCATTACCGAGAAATTGAGACAGCCAACCGGGCCATCGATCGCGAACTGAGCGATCTGGCTCAGGCAATTCGCGGTCTCGACCAAAGCTACCGTTTTCGTGGAGTTCGCGGGACAGGTGCGTGGACGGCGGGTTCGGCCTTCATGGATTGGGAGTCTCGCGGCATCCCGGTAGGCGAGCGGCGGCACATCACACCGCCGCCGGAATTGAACCTGGGATGTGCCTCTTCCCGGCACAGCGCCCTCTGCGACGGACGTTCTCCATGCGGCCAGACAGGCTGCTCAAACTGCCAAAATCCTGCATGTTCGAGCTGCGGGAAACTCAAGACGGCCAGTCCATGTGAGCAATGCGGCTATGCACAGAGTTCATTCGGACCACCCCGCCTGCTGAATCTGTTCTGCCAGCAACGACGTCCCTGGGAGCCGATTCCCGACGGGCAATTGATCCCTGCCGCCGGATGGGGCGTACAGTTCGGCGCTGGGCATCTGTATGCAGAAGGTGCTGGCAGTGCACTGGTTGAAACTTGTCGACCGGCCAGTCGGTTTGCCATTTCCGTCCAGCTCGACATTCCCCAACCAACAGCAAACTTCACACCGATTGTGCAATTCGGAGATGACTGGAAAACCAGCAATCTGTGCCTGGGGCAACTGGGGAGCGAACTGCGATTCCGCTGGAAGACCGATGCTCCCGATGCGTTTGGGTCAGAAGTCCACGAATTGAACCTGGGCACATTGTCGCCGGGACCACACAACCTCGGTTTCCGCTACAGCCCGGGACGGCTGGTCGTGCAGATTGACGGACACTCAGATGTGATCAGGGGAGTTTCTGGCGATCTGGACAACTGGATTCACACCCGCCTTTACCTGGGCAGCCCGCTGCCGAATCGTCGCTGGAATGGAACTCTGTATCATGTCGCGGTCGGAGACGATGTGCCGGCCTACACGTTGGCCACCCGGGCACAGTCGACGATCCGCGCCGTTCCGCAAGGCGGGGGCGACGAGCCCAAGCCCACACCAGCGTCGTCCGATGACCAGGACGTACCGCCGCCACCCAGCACGTAAGGGCTCCCGGCGCGGTTCGCAATCTGGTTCACGCCGATAAATGCGGAGAACTCGGCTCCCCACGTTTGCTTCGATTGCCGTCTTGAGCGGACTTCGACTTGCGAAGAGACCCCTGCAACGGTTCTCATCCACGGGTTGACCTGTTGCCTGTGAGTTGAGCCCATGGCGGAAACGTCTCTGAATCCCATACGCCTGCTGAAGAACCTGAATCGCGGTCGGGAAATCATCACCGTCCTGCTGGTCTACGGTTTCGGTGACCTGCTGGATCGCATGGGCATCCTCTCGTACCTGAAGTGGGGCAAGCGGATTGTCTCCTTCCGCAAGCATGAGATCGTCGCCAACCTCACCACCGCCCAGCGCATTCGCCTGGCACTGGAGGAACTGGGACCGACGTTCGTCAAGTTCGGGCAAGTCCTCAGCACACGGGCCGACCTGATTCCCGCCGATCTGATCGAGGAACTGACACACCTGCAGGATCGCGTGCCATCCTTCGACAGCGATGTCTCTGTCGCGCAGGTTGAATCCGAACTCGGGAAAACGATTGACGTCGCGTTCGCCGAATTCACTCGGGAGCCGCTCGCCGCCGGTTCACTCGCACAGGTGCATCGTGCCAGACATTTCGATGGCCGTGACCTCGCGGTCAAAGTTCGACGCCCCCGTATTGTATTCGAAATTGAACGAGACCTGGGCGTGTTGCTCGAACTGGCACAGTTGCTGGACCGGCAGGTTCCCGAATCACGCGTGTTTGATCCGATTGGGCTCGTCAATCACTTCGCGAGAACAATTCGTCGCGAGCTGAACTTCCGACGCGAAGCCCGGACTACTCAGGAGTTCGCCCGGCTGTTCAAGGACGATCCCAGAGTGCGCGTTCCGGACGTTGTCGAGTCACTGTCGACCGATGCAGTGCTGACGATGGAATACATCGATGGGTTCAAAGGGAATGACCAGGCCGCCATCGTCGCCGCGGGACTTGACCCCAAAGTCGTCGCTCGCAACGGTGCCCAAATCTTCATGCGACAGGCATTCGAGATGGGCATCTTTCATGGAGATCCTCACCCCGGCAATCTGCGTGTCCAGCCCGATGGAAAACTGGTCATGCTCGACTACGGCATGGTCGGCTACCTGGAAGAAACCAAACGCGAACAACTCGTCGATGTTTTTCTGGCGATCTCGCGACACGATGTGGACCGAGCGGTGAGTCTCGTCATGGAAGTTGGCAATCCATCGCAGACCATTGACCGCACACTGCTGCGGGCGGATGTCCAGGACTTCATCGAAACGTACTACGGCCTGCCGCTGGATCAGTTGCGAGTGGACCGCATGCTGAACGACTTTGTCGCCATCCTTGGAAATTACGGACTGCGCTGCCCTGCCGATTTGATGTTGCTGATCCGCGCCATTGTCACGCTGGAAGGTGTCGGTCGCTCACTGGACCCGCACTTCAATCTGGCCGGTGAACTGGCTCCGTTTGTCGAGACGATGGTCCGTAAACGCTACGACCCGCGGCGGATTGCCCAACGGACGCTCGACGATCTGAAGGTACTGTTCGGAGCGGCCCACGATCTCCCGCTGCACCTGGGAGCAACACTCAAGAAGGTCTCACAGGGGGAACTGAGCGTCAGCCTGGAACATCGCGGACTCGATCGCCTGATCAACGAGTTCGATCGATCCAGCAATCGCATCGTGGTCGGGCTGGTGACTTCGGCGCTGGTCGTGTCTGCGGCCCTGATCATCCGCAGTGCGGCTCTGGGGACCATGTGGTTCGGGGTTCCCCTGTTCATTCTCTCAGGAGTCCTGGGGCTATGGCTGGTGTGGGGCATTCTGCGCAGCGGTCGCCTTTAGTCATGACTCCCGTGATCGCCGGCACTACTCGACTGACTCGATCTGCGCAGCAGCCCGATAGAGCAGCCAACCGAAGATCAACACGAGGGCAAGAATAATCGGGCCGATGATCCACGGGTTGTTCCACAGGTCACGAAAACGCAGTGGCTGAACCGGTGGAGCGAAGTTCGCGACTTCCGGCGGACCGAGCTTCGCCAGTTGTGGCTGAACCGACTTCTGCAGACTCGCAACGATGGCCGCTGTGTCGTAACTGGGAGCAGCGACATCAGGCTTCCCGTAGGCCAGAGTGTAAGTCTGCCCCGGAGTTCCCAGGAAGAACACATCATCCACATCGCCTTCGGCACTCACGCCGGAAATCTCGATCGGAGGAGAGTCCCGGTTCTCAATCACAACCTGATACCGTGTTGCTCGCCGCCGTGCGAAGCGGATGGCCAACTGCTTTTCCTGCAGTGCCTGCAGTTCAAACCAGCGCAGGTGCGTGGAATCCAAATCGACAAACTCTTCGCCACTGGCATCAGGAATGCGGAGCCGCAACAGTCGATTGAAGTTTCGGTCCGGCGTCTCGAAACTCATCCGGGTCAGCGGTTCGCGCTGACTTGAAAGCGTCAGGACAGTCCGCTTGTGCTCCTCATCCTGGACAACGTCTTCAATGGTGATCGGGTAGGGAACCAGCGTGGCTGCATCGTACGACGGCTTGCTCTCGTGTCCCCGTAATTCCAGACGTTCAATTCGAAACGGTCGGCGATTCACTTGCAATCGTTCCTGCCGACCGGTTTCCTGCCCTTCTTGCAGCTGACGAGTCAGATTCATCAACACCAACTCCTCCTCAGCGGTGGGGGTGGCAATTACGAGCCGATACTGCCGGGCTGTTGTCGGTGGAATTTTGAGTTCGGTTCGCCGCACATCCATGTAGCGACGATAGTCGAACACGATGTCGCTCAGCAGCTCCTGTTCAACACCCTCGACAGTCCCGAACAGTTTCACGCTCTGCTCGAAATCGAACAGCGGCGTGACGATATTCAAGCGGTTGGGCACCGGATCGTCCGGTTTGAGTTCGAAACGAATCACAAGGGCTTCATCAGGAGAAAGCTGCACCATCGCCCCCTCCGCAACCCAAAGTCGTTCGGTGATTCGTTCTCCCAACCGACGATGCAGCACATAAGCCACTTCATGCTGCTGACCATCAAGAACCCGCAGATCGCCGTTGTCATCGCGCAGCCACGCATAGACATCCGAATCGAGCGGAACCCGCACCAGTTCCGGCTGCGTGATTTCATCAAACTCAATCCGTCGTGTTTGCCAGGTTGCTGGTTCCTGGGCCCACACCAAAGTGGCCCCCCACCAGATCACCAGGCTCGCCACACATGTTGAACGGAGACTCATGACTGCTCCTGCGTTTCGGATGATGAGTCATCCGTAAAATTCTGGCGGTACTTCAGGTACACGAACGACCCGGTCAGCACGAGGACACCCAGGACGATGAAAGCCACGATTCGATAGATCTGATCGAGACTTGCCAGATCGGCAAAGAACACTTTCCCCGCCACGATCGTGAACAGCATCAGGCCCACATAGCGCAATTCCTTAATGCGATTCCGGATTCCCACGAGCAGCATTGTCAGGGCAAACACGGTCCACAGGATGGAGATCCCTCCGGCCTGCAGCCCGGGAACAAAGTGTCCCAGGAAGGTGTTCACCTCCAGTGTTGTGAACAGGAACAGCAGCACAATGGCGAGCGCGGCAAAGGTTCGCTTCCAGACAGCGTCGGCGGCGACGTCAGACCGTCCGTCAGCTTTGCGGAACAATTGATAGCCGACAACGAAGAATCCGATAACCAGTCCAAAGTCCACCAGCCGCATCAGTCCATCGAGTGGAATGTATGGTCCCCGATAGACGAATGTCGGCATGAGCGTCCATGAGAACAGATCAATCACCAGGAGCTTCAGCAGGGTAATCGCCAGGCACAGTGCGAGCAGACCGCGCAGAATCGGGTGACTTAGCCGTCGCACTTCGGTCAGCAGCACCAGACACAATCCCACCCACAGTAAAGTCAGAATGGGCAGCCTCAACGGCGGGAAGAAGACTCCGAACGACCGATTCAATTCAAGATGCAGGTAGAAGAACAGCATGCCTGCGGCTGCGGCGACAAGGCCTTTGAGAGCCCAGTTTTCGTCAACATAGTCACGAATATCATTGGCACGATTCAGCAGTCCATCTCCTTCGGAAGGCGGCATGCGGCGAATGAGCCAGCAGGCACCAGCCATTGATCCAATGGGAACTCCAAACATGGCCAGCCGTTCGATGAGTTGCGGGAAATACTGCACTAGTGACAGGTCTGCGGCCAGTCGCGACCCGTATTGCCCAGGCAGATCGACGAAGCCAAAGCGGAACAGCACGATGCCGTACAGCAGATAAGAGAGATGTTTGAGAAACTGGCTGTTCAGCCTGCTCGCAATCCAGAGCAGCATGAGTGCCTGCAATGACCAGCTCGTTGTGATCCAGGCGGGGGACAGCAGGATCGGCATGGTGACCGCGAAGAAGAAAGCGGCCAATCCGCAGAAGCTGAGCATCAACTCACGATCCAGCACTCGTCGCATGAGGCAGTAATACACGTGAGCCACATAAAAGGCCGTCAGCCCGAGTGTCACTGCGGCCACCCATTCGCGCTGGAAGGTCATCTGAACGAGTACAAAGCTCGTGGCGAAGAAGACCCCGGCATTCGCGAACAGGACCAGCACATCGAGCAGGTTGGACTTACTGCCGGTTCGCAGGTTGTAGATGAACACCATTGTCGAATAGAGCACGAAGAATGCTGTCACGAAGGGCATCACCTGCCAGAACTGCTCTGGTGAACGCTGATAACTCGCCAGTCCGGCGAACATCAGCAAATAGTTGCAGAGCATGCTGAGATAGTGCAGCAGCGGCCACTGCTTGTACCGGCAGACCCACAGCACCCCGACACCCAGAATCAACATGTAGCCGAACAAGCCCACGAGGTCGGGCGGCCCGGCCGCCAGCATGACCGGCGTCAAATAGCCACCCAGCACGCCCAGAATGGCCATCAGCATGGCATTGAACCGGACAGCCATCCAGCCACTCAACGCCGTTACGGCCGCCATCACCGCAAAAGCGACCGCGGGAGTCACCAGATGATAGAAGTTCGCAGCAGCAAACGAACTGAAGTAGAGCGTCGCGATCCCCGCCCCCATCAAACCTTGCCCCATGGCGCGATAACGTCCGCCCAGAATCTGCACACCGCCCATCAGGAATCCCAGACCAGTGACTGTCGCCAGACCAACGCGCCCGACCGGCGTGATCATGTCGTGTTCGATCGAATACTTCAGGAAGAAGCCGATACCCACGAGCAGCAACAGGACCCCCAGCCGCAACAACCACTGGCTGGCAATGGCATACTCCGCCGAAACTCCGGTCGGCAGGTGATCTTCGCCGACGATGATCCAGTTCCAGATCTTCGCAAGCACCTTCTTCGCTGCCGCCTCGAACGCGTTGCTGCGATCAGCGCGAACATTTGCTGTTGCCCCATCCCGCGACTCATCCTCTTTCCGGTCAGGTCCGACTGGTTCACCGTGCGCAACGGGAGGTCGTCGTCCTCCAGCCGCTATCCGGGCCATGGCTTCGGAGCGAATTTCATCCCGAGTCGAAGAACGGCGGACGATTTCGACGTCCTCCTCGTCGCCAGGTCCCCTCATCTCTTCACGAGGCACTGGCGAAAGCCCGGACGTTTCCTTCGGTTGGGCTGCAGGCGGAGCGACTTCCGGAGTGACGACAGACGGAGGAGCAGTCGGTTCCTGTGGCGGGTGTGTAACCAGTCGACGGACCGCTGCAATCTCCTCCTGGATCTTCATCAACAGGAATTGCAGTCGACGTTGCGATTCATGCTGGTCGCGCCGAACGCTCCGCATCACCACCAGGACACTGATGCTGAGGCACACGGCCACAAACGCAAGAAAGCCTTCCATCGTCCCACCTCGCCACGAGCCCTGGTCGCATCAATGATCCATGCTGTCTCTTGAGGCGACGGATTCCCTCAGAAATAACGGCCTCAACCAGAAGAACCCGGAAATTTGCGGACAGAGCGGAAAACGCGTCGCTCTACTCGGCAACATCGGCTCTTCAGTCACGTTCGACGACGCGTCAGGAAACGGCGAGATCATCAGAATTGAACCTTTTCCCTCCCTTGATACAATACAGGTTTCGCTGACGCCCCCATTGTGTCGTGCAAACTTGAACCGGGGCCGGAGCTGCTGCAACTTTCGCGACGGAACAAAAATGTCAGTCCAGACTTACGACTTCGCAGGAACCCTGATGACCGCTGGTACCCTGAGCCAGGATGAAGTTCGCCGGATGATGAGCGCTGCCGTCGGTGCCGGCGCCGGTGAATTCCGTCGGGTTGCCGAGCAGGTCGCCGCGGACGCAGCCAACGACCCGAGCCTGAAGGTTCGGGCGGGAATTGGACTGTTCTTCCTCGGTCAGGCCGAACGAGCATCTTCGACACTGGAAGGCTGCAAAGAAGGGATCGGGCACTTCTACCGTGCGCAGGCTTTGGCCACCCTGAGCGACCACGAGGGAGCAGCTAAGGAATTCGAGCAGGCTGCCAAACTGGGCTACAACCCTACGGAATCCACGCTGCGTCGCGCTGGAGAGATTCGTCGAGCCGGTCGCGTTGATGAAGCCGAATCCCTCATCCGCAGCACCGGAGCCGAAGGCGCCCGCCTGGCCGAATACTCCTACCAGATGGGCTGTGTCCTGGCCGACCGTGGCGACACCATCGGTGCGATCGAGTACATCGAACGTGCTGTGGACATGGACCCGCACCACCAGCGAGCCCTGTTCTCCCTGGCCATCCAGAACAGTCGGTATGGCGACGACGATGAGGCCATCAAGCTGTATGAACGCTGCCTGGCCCGCCCACCATACTACGTGGGAGCCCTGCTCAACCTGGGCCTCCTGTACGAAGACAAAGAGAATTACTCCGCAGCGCAATACTGCTTCGAACGCGTCCTGAAGTACGACCCGGGCAACGACCGCGCTGTGCTGTACCTGAAGGACATCGAAGCCACCAGCGACATGTACGTGGACGAAGAATCCGTCAAGCACCAGCAGCGAATGGAGCAGTTGCTCAACCGCCCTGTGACCGACTTCGAACTCTCCGTCCGCAGCCGCAACTGCCTGTCCACAATGGGGATTCGCTCTCTGGGCGACCTTACCCGAATCAGCGAACAGGAACTGCTCTCCGGCAAGAACTTTGGCGAAACCTCGCTCAACGAAGTCCGCGAACTGATGCAGTTGCACAACCTCACCGTTGGAATGCACCTGCACGAGAAGCAGCGCGATTCGAACGTCGACTTCCGCGACCTGTCGCCCGAAGAGCAAGCCATCCTGGCAACGCCGATTGCCGACCTGAACCTGTCCGTCCGCAGCCGCAAGTGCATGTCACGCATGCAGCTGACGACCGTTGGCGAACTGGTCCAGCGCACGCCGGACGAATTGCTTTCCGCAAAGAACTTCGGAGTGACGTCCCTGAATGAAATTCGTGCGAAACTGGCTGAGATTGGCACAAAGTTGCGTAACGACTAAGCAGCAAGCCAAGCGTTCAAGCAGGCAGCGTTCAAGTCGCTGCCTGCTTGACATTACGCATGCCGGTTTCTAAGGTTTGGACTATTCGAGCCGGTATTGCGTCGGCTTGTTCTGAGGATCTCCCGTTTTTCGGGCGTGAGAAAGAGGCACCTCATGTGAAGCATTGGCGTGACTAACGACCGGTGCTCGGCCACTGCCGAGGAGGTTTTCCCTCCTTGGCGCTGTTGCCGCGGAGTGCCCGGATCCAGGACAGGATGACGTAATAAGCGGGACTTGTGCCCGCTTTTTTTTTACCACACGTTGGCGTACGCGAATGAATGGTCAGGAGATTTTGCGAATTGTAGACGCGATCCATCGCGATAAGGGGATCGATGGAGAGATTGTCTTCGCAGGAATCGAGGCGGCTATCCTGTCCGCTGCCCGCAAGCACTACGGTGAAGATCAGGATATTGTCGTCAAAATCGACCGTAAGTCTGGCGAAGTGAGTGTATTCCTGGACAGCGAACCGCTGCCTCAGGAGGAACTCGGTGATCTGCTGGGCCGCATTGCCGCCCAGACTGCCAAGCAGGTGATGATCCAGAAGATTCGGGAAGCCGAGCGCGACTCACTTTACACCGAATACAACGAACTCCGAACCCACCTGGTCAATGGTGTGGTGACCCGTACCGACCATGGCGTCGCCACGGTGAACCTCGGCAAGGTCGAAGCGATCCTGCCCAAGAGTGAACAGATCCCCGGCGAGAGCTACCGCGTCAACGATCGCGTGCGAGCTGTGGTTCTGGAAGTTCGCAAGATGGGCAGCCGAATCAAAGTCGTCCTGTCACGCAACCATCCCGACCTGGTACGACGGTTATTCGAAGTCGAGATTCCCGAAGTTGCAGATCGCGTGATTGAAGTTCGGTCACTGGCACGCGAAGCTGGCTATCGGTCCAAAGTGGCTGTTTCCTGCTACGACAACAGTATTGACTGTGTGGGTGCATGCGTGGGAGTACGTGGTTCACGTATTCGCACTATTGTGGATGAACTCAATGGCGAGCGGATCGACATCGTTCGCTGGAACGACTCGTTGCAGGTGCTCATCCCCAACGCGTTGCAACCCTCCGAAGTCGAAGACGTCATCCTGTGCCCGCTGCTGGGCCGCGTGATCGTTCTGGTCCGGGAAGATCAGCTCTCACTGGCCATTGGCAAGAAGGGACAGAATGTCCGCCTTGCTTCGAAACTGGTCGGTTGGGACATTGAGGTGATGACTCAAGAAGAGCTCGACGAACAACTGGAACGTTCGATCGCTGCCTTCTCACAGATCGCACACATCACGGAAGACCTGGCCGAAACGCTGGTTTCTCAAGGGTTCTTCAGCTTCGATGACCTGTCCGTCATTGAACCTGATCACCTGAAAGAACTGAGTGGGCTGACTCCGGAAGAGTGCGAAGAGATTGTCCTTCAGGCAGAGGACCATGCCGAGCGAGAAGAAGCGGAAGCGGACAAGCGCAAGATGCTGGACCGTGAGGCGAAGCGTGTTGAGCGGGAAGCAGCCGAACTCGACGCCATGACGGGTGAGTCCCTGTCTGAAGTCGACGGCGAACAGGAAGTAGAGTCGGTCGAGGAGAGCGCCGAATCGACGGAAGCCGCTGATCCTTCAGCCGACGAAGCAGAAGTTACGGGCACTGAGGCCGCAGAGCAGGAAGGCCATTCCGAACCGCAAGGGGAGGAGGCCGGGAATTCGCAGGCAACCGGCTGATGATCAGTCCGCTGCCTAACAACCGTGTCACTACCGCACGCTCATTTTGGCGTGTCAAATTTGTTCCGATGCTGTGTTTTCAGCATCGGCAGGGTGCCTGAAGGAGAGTTGACTCTCCGTCGGGCCCGTACAGAGTCCGACCACAGGGGGTCTCGTTTGAAGTTTCGTATTTTTGCTCTGTCAAAAGAACTGGATATCGACAGTAAGGAGTTAATCCAACACTGTCTGGATGCCGGCCTCGACGTCAAGAGTTCCGCGCTTGCTTCGATTTCGCCTGAAGAGCGCGACATCCTGATGAAGCATTTGGAAAAGGTTCAGGCGGGCGCCCCCCCCCGGGCCACCTCGGAAATCCCGAAGCCGATTGAAATGAATCGGCCGATGGCGCCCCGCGAGATTCGCACCATTGGCGCGCCTCCGCCGCAGTTGCGTCGAGCGCCCCGGAAAGAGTCGGCGACGCAGCCCGAAGCTGAACAGGCTGCCGCAAGCAATGCGCCGCCAGCCGAAGTCGAACTGGAAGCACCACCAGTAGAAACCGTCGCCCCGGCTCCTGTCGTTCCTGCGGTCAGTGAACCCGAAGAGGCAACGCCCCCAACACCAGCTCCTGTCGCCGAGGCAGTTGAAGCCCCCAGTCCGGTCGAGACTTCCGACGACAACGATGACGCCGAGGCCGAACAGGACCCGCGTCAAACACCAATGAATCGCGCTGACTATATTGCCCCTGGTGGCACTCGTTCGCTGGGTGGCATGCGGGAAATGCAGGCGCGTGGAAACGTCCGCGACGCCGAGGCTCGGGCCAAGAAGCGGGACAAGAAAGCTCCGGCTCTCCCCTCGCTGGCAGCATCTCCGAACTTCAAGCTCTCCACGCCCACCAAAAAGCACGAAGGCCCGGTTCAGAAGCCGGATCTCGCACTGACTGGCGATGTGCTGAAGAACAACAAGCTGTCGGAAATCCTTCGTAAGAAGACCAAAGACGACAGCAAGCGTCGCGATATCACCGAAGATGAAACGCCAGTATCGCGTGGCAAGCCGGGCAGCAGCCTGAGCCTGGAAGATGCACGGGCTCAGCGTCGCAATAAGCGAAACCGCAAGCGGGGTGATGATGATGACGATCGCGTCGTGCACAAGTCCCACAAGCGATCTCGCCGGCATTCAAATGTTGAGTTGAAGTCGGAGGCCACTGTGGCCTCGCCCATTACAGTCCGTACGCTGTCTGAAGCTACGGGACGACCCGCCAAGGAAATTCAGACGATCCTGTTTCGCGCTCAAGGCGTGATGGCCACCATCAACGACGCACTCGATGATGAGTTGGCCATGGAGGTCTGTCTGGAGATGGGTGTCGATCTGACGATCGACCGTCAGGACGACATTGAAGATCAGCTGACGGCCCGCCTGAGCCGCAGCAGCGACGACATGGGCGTAACGACGGTCCATCGACCACCGATCATCACCGTGCTCGGGCACGTCGACCACGGTAAGACGACGCTCGTCGACCGTATTCGCTCCAGCAACGTCGCTGCGGGCGAAGCCGGCGGAATCACCCAGCACATTGCCGCCTATCAGGTGGATCACAATGGCCAGAAGCTGACGTTCGTTGACACCCCCGGCCACGCCGCTTTCGGCGAAATGCGTGCCCGTGGTGCCAATGTGACGGACATTATTGTTCTCGTGGTGGCAGCCGACGACGGCGTGATGCCACAAACGGTCGAGTGCATCAGCCACGCGAAAGCGGCTGGTGTGCCAATCGTCGTTGCGATGAACAAGATTGACCTGCCAGCGGCCAACGAACAGAAGGTGCTGACCGATCTGTCACAGCACGGAATCCTGCCTCAGGAATGGGGCGGTGACGTCGAAGTCATCCGCGTTTCCGCATTGCAGGGAACGGGAATCGACGACCTGCTTGAAACCCTGTTGCTGACCGCCGAAATTCAGGACCTGAAGGCTCCGGAAGATATCCCCGCCGAAGGTGTCTGCCTGGAAGCGTTTCTCGACGAAGGACGTGGCCCGATTGCCTGGGCAATTGTTCGCCGTGGTATTCTGCGAGTGGGCGATGTGGTTTTGTGCGGCAAGGCCATTGGCCGCGTCCGCGCCATGTACAACGACCGCGACCAGGAACTGAAGGAAGCTGGTCCCTCAACGCCAGTGAAGCTTGCCGGTCTCGATGATGTCCCAGGCGCCGGTGATCGGCTCTTTGTCATGGACAGCATTGAAGAAGCGAGAAAGGTGGCGGACGAGCGCGAGCTTCGCGGTCGAACCGAGACCCTGGCCCGCCGCAGTGGACTTGTGTCTCTGGAAGACTTCTTCATGATTCGAGACGGAGGTCTCAAAGACCTGCCGTTGATCATTAAAGCCGACACTCCCGGTTCGATTGAAGCGTTGCGACACGAACTGGAACGATTCGAGCACGACGAAGTTCGCATCAAGATCCTGCACGAAGGTGTCGGTGGTGTGAACGAAAGCGATGTTTACCTGGCCGCGTCGTCCGGGGCGATCATCGTCGCCTTCCACGTGATCGCGGAAGATCGCGCTGAGGCGCTGGCGCATCAGGAAGGGGTCGACGTCCGGCGTTACAACATCATTTACAATGTCACCGCTGAGATTCGCCAGGCACTTGAAGGTCTGTTGAAGCCCGAACGTGTGGAAGTGGCGACGGGTCGCGCATTGGTGTTGCGAACATTCAGCATCAGTCGAGTGGGAACAGTGGCCGGTTGCCGTGTTCTCAACGGGACGATTGAACGTTCGAACCGCGTGCATGTCATTCGTGACCAGAAGATCCTGAACGACTACAGCATCGCCTCGCTCAAGCGGGAGAAGGACGACGCCAAGGAAGTTCGAGAAGGATTCGAATGCGGTATTCGTCTCGACGGATTCAACGATGTGAAGGAAGGGGACCTGCTGGAAGCCTTCCGTATCGAGGAACGCAGACGCAGCCTGGACGAGTAGTCCCAGTCCCGTTTCTTAAGAGTTCCTGTCCTTCGAAGATCGGCCCCTGTTACATCGATGAGTACCCGTCGCACCGCCCGCGTAGCTGCAGCAATCCGGCAGGTTGTCAGCACGGCAATTCTCTTTGAATTGCGGGACCCACGCGTTGCCAACGTCACCATTCTTCATGTCGAGGTTCCCGTCGACCTCCGGACAGCGAAGGTCTACGTCAGCATCATGGGCGAAAAGAAGGATGAAGTCCTGTGCCTGCAGGGCCTGAATTCCGCGCGAGGCTGGCTGCAGTCGAAGATTGCCGACGAACTTGATCTGCGCTACACACCTGTTCTGACCTTTGTCGCTGATCAGGGCGTCAAGAAAAGCATTGAAGTCTCCAAGTCGCTCCGTGAACTGCACATGGAGGACGAACAGGAAGACGAGCAGGAAGTGCAAGAAGATGAACAAGAAGATCTCACGGATGAGATCGGCGAGGAAGAATCGCCAACGGACTGACAGCTGGGACGCTGAAATTCGAGTACACGACCCCACCGACCACCTGAGCATCGGGAGGCCTCGATGGCTGCCTCAAAGCCACTCAAATCCACAGATCGACAGAACGTCATCAAGAAGCTCCTCACCGAGCTGAAGAAGACCTACAAGGGCAAGCCCACATCGACCGACCATTCCGTGATGGAATCGTTGATCTTTGCGGCATGCCTGGAAAACAGTTCGTTCGAAGCGGCCGAAGCGGCGTTTCAACGACTGCTGGACGGCTTCTTCGATCTGAACGAGATTCGCGTCAGCTCTGTCGACGAGATCAAGCTGTTTCTGGACGATCTGCCGGAAGCGGACTGGAAGGCCTTTCGTATTCGCGAAGCCTTGCATCATGTCTTCGAAACTCAGTTTTCGTTTGACATGGAAGCGCTCAAGCGAAAAACGCTCGACGCCGCCAGCAAAGAACTCAACGCGATCGCCCATCAGACATCGTTCATCAAGAACTATGTCCTGCAGGGCAGTTGCAGCGCGCACATCATTCCGGTTGACCAGTCCATGCTGGCGGCACTCGTCTGGCTGGGTGTCACACAATCGGACTCAACCATTGATCAGGCCGCTGACGAGTTGAAGGGGGCCACCAAAAAGGCGGATGCTCCATACATCTGCTACCTGCTGAAGTCGCTGGCTGTCGACGAGCGTCTGGCTCCCGCCTTCCAGATGATCGATGACGAAACCGATCTGAGCCCCGACAATGCTCACAAGCGACTGGCCGATCTGATCAAGAACGGACCTCCCAAACCATCGAAGAAGGCCGCAGTCAAGAAAGCCCCTGCAAAGCAGGCCGCTAAGCCCGTCAAAAAGGCTGCCAAAGAGGCGACGAAGACGGTCACCAAGAAAAAGCCTGTCAAAAAGACGACCAAGCCATCCAGTGCCAAGGTCACGGGCAAGAAAACGACTACGAAAGTGACCAAGAAGGTCACCAAGAAAAAACCCGCCAAAAAGGCGACCAAATCCACGCGCCGCCGGTAGTCAGTCTGTTCGGCGACTGCCGCGAAGATTGGGGCCATTGAGTTCCCCATCCCGCTCAACCTGATTGCAACCGGAGAGATCCCATGACACAACCTATTCGCGTCGCCGTGACTGGCGCAGCTGGCAACATTGGATATGCCCTTGTTTTTCGGATCGCCAGCGGCGAAGTCTTCGGCCCGAACCAGCCGGTCATTCTGCACCTGATTGAAGTTCCACCAATCGTCAAGAACCTTGACGGCGTGCAGATGGAACTCGATGACTGTGCCTTTCCGACCCTCGCGGGGGTCGAAAAGTTCAGCAGCGACAATCTGGAAGCGGCGTTTGCGAACTGCGACTGGGTGTTGTGCGTCGGCAGCGTACCTCGCAAGGCAGGCATGGAGCGTGGTGACCTGATCCGGATCAACGGCCCGATCTTCACCGGAACAGGCAAAGCCATTCAGGCCGCTGCCGCCAAGGACGTGCGAGTTCTGGTTGTGGGGAACCCCTGCAACACGAATTGCCTGATCGCCATGAACGCGGCTCCTGACATCCCTCGTGATCGCTGGTACGCCATGACCATGCTGGACCAGAACCGAGCCAAGACACAACTCGCACAGAAGTCGGGTCAGCCGGTCTCCGCAGTAAAGAGCCTGGCCATCTGGGGTAATCACTCCGCGACTCAGTTCCCGGACTATGCTCACTCCACGATCGGCGGAAAATCGACTCTGGACGTGATTACCGACAGCAGCTGGCTGGAAGGAGACTTCATCACCACCGTGCAGAAACGTGGTGCTCAGGTTATTGAAGCCCGCGGTGCTTCCAGCGCCGCCTCAGCTGCGAACGCCGCACTCGACACCGTGAAGTCCATCGTTCGTCCCACCGAAGCGGGTGACTGCTTCAGCGCTGCGGTATGCAGCGACGGCAGCTACGGCATCGACGAAGGGCTGATCTTCGGCTTCCCGCTGCGGATGAATAACGGCAAGCATGAAATCATCACCGGCTGGGAACACTCCGCATTCGCTCAGCAGAAAATTCAGGTCACTCTCGACGAACTGCGCAGTGAACGAGACACCGTGAAGGACCTGCTGTCCTAAACCTGTGATGCCCGAATCCGAATCAACGTCCCTGACTCCCCGCGACGAATTCCAACAGGAATTTGGTCGTTCACTGGAGGCGGGGACGTTTGTTTCATTAACGCTCAACCAGCCAGCCAAGGGCCGCGATCTTCCGGCGAAACAGGTCGTCCGTCCCGTCACGGTCCGCGACGAGTTGCTGTTGCAGTGGACCGTTCGAGAAGGAACGCAGGAAAAGCATCGCAATCGCTCAGTGACTGAGTCGCGCGAATGCCTTTCCAGGATACTGCCCGACGACTATCGACAGGCCACGCTGTCGACGACTCAGGCGGAATGGCAGTTCCGCCAAGGGAAGCGCCGTGATCTTCTTCAGAAGCATCAACGGTCCCGACCGGCTCCGGAAGTGAATCACAATCGCGAGAAGCAGTACCTCATCCCCGAGGGAACCCCCGCTCCATTTCTGGTCGAACTGGGAGTCATGACCCCCGAAGGACGTGTAAAGGCCGACCGTTTTCGCAAGTTCCGACAGATCAATCGCTACCTGGAGTTTGTCGAGGATATCTATCGTCTGCTGCCCGAATCCGGACCGATACACGTCACTGATTTCGGATGCGGCTTGAGTTACCTCACATTCGCGCTGCATCACCTGCTGCACGTGATCCACGGCCGTGAGGTTGAACTCGTCGGGATCGATCGCAACGAGTCTGTGACCAGTCGGGCCGCTGAGATCGCTCAACGGTTGGGGCTCTCAGGACTGAAGTTTTCCTCTTCCGAAGTCAGTTGTCACATCCCCTCAACCGACCTGTCGCACATCACGGATTCCCCGCTCCACCTGGCCGTCTCCCTGCATGCCTGCGATACCGCGACGGACGCGACACTCATCTGGGCCGTTCAGGCCAAAGCGGCGGTCATTCTTGCCGTTCCCTGCTGTCAGCACGAACTGGCTCCACAACTCCATTCAACGGCGCTGGAACTGTTCCAGCAGCATGGAATTCTCCGAGAGCAATTCAGCTCACTGGCGACCGACGCACTGCGGTCGGCGGCACTCGAAGCCGCCGGATACCAGACTCAGGTCGTTGAGTTCATTGATCTGGAGCACACCCCCAAGAATTTGCTGCTGAGAGCCTTCCGCCGCGACGTGGACACCAGTACGGATGCCCGTTGCCTTCAGGCGAGGCGTCAATTCGAGGCGTTGAAGACCCTGCTGGGAGTGCAAACGCTGGCAATCGAACCACTCTTGCCGCCACTCAACTGAGGCTGGCCGGCCCTTCCTGCTCAAATCTTTTGGTTTCGTCGAACCATCTGGAACTTTTCACGTCCAATGGGTATCTAAACGGTGGTCTGCGCCTATGTGCCACAACTTCGTCGGGGTTCTCTGACGTAACGGCACGTCACTTCAAGAAGACATTCTCCATGACTCGACGATTTCAACTGAGCCTGTGTGCCGTCCTGGCGATCTCCGGTTCCGGCCTGTGGTATACGATGGCCGCCGAAAGCAATCTCCCGCTCGCTGACTTGCGAACCGCCGCGAAGAAGTCCTTCGATGAGGGAAACTTCCGCGACGCCTACGAGATTTGTCAAAAACTGGTCATCGATGAGCGAAACGGAAAGACTCCACTCGCTTCCGACCTCGACATGGCCTGGCAATGCCTGGCCCGACTGAACCGCACCAACGAACAGGATGGACTGCTGCAAGGTGCCGTGGAAGCCCACCCGGAAGATGCTCGTATCTGGTGGAAAGCAGCTCAACTCCTGCATCAAAGTGAACACTACGGCTTCCGAGTCGCGGGAGAGTTTCAGCGCGGTCGCGCCCGCGGAGGCGGGGAGTATGTCCAGAGCTTCGAACGAGATCGTGTCCAATCGCTGCGGTGGATGCAGAAGGCTAACTCACTGCTCAATGACGATGTCACTGGGGGAGAACGGGCCGAGTTCTGGAATCAGTTCGCCGAGCTGTGGGCGGCCAATCGGTCGCACCAGCAGGCCTGGAAACTACAGGCACTCACCAGTCTCGATGAACTTCCCGACTACGAGTCGGGCCGCAACGGTCGCGGGCGGGGATGGGGGCAGGGAGAAAACAAAGGCGCCGCCGTTGATGCGGACGGTAATCCTGTGTTCCATCACATTCCCGGTTCACTGGAAGCGGCGACATCGGATGGCCAGCGCTGGCGGTACTGCCTGGAACAGGTGGTCGAAGCACAAGCGGATCGCAGGACCGCCGTCGATCTGCAGTTCGCGGGATTTCTCCAAAGCCAGTTTGGCGTGCAAACCTTGCAGCAATGGGGCATTGTCCTGCCACGCGTAGAAGATGCTACGGAAGGCGAGGCTGACTCCGAAACGAGTCTTGTTTCGCTGAAAACGCTGAGCGATGACGAGACCATTGCGAGGCTCGCCAATGGAGTCAAGCGATTCAAGCTGCCAGAGGAGTTCAACTTCATCCGCATCTATCAGCAGATCGATGCCAACCAGAAACCGGGCCACGACGGGGCGCAGCAGCAACTCGCCCAGATCTTTGAAAACCGCCAGCAATACGAGAAAGCAGCCGAATGGCGTCGCAAGAATCTGGCTCAGTTTGGCAAGAACGACAACGGTCAGCGGCAGCGACAGCTGGACCAGATCATTGGTAACTGGGGCCAGTTCGAGCCGGTCATGACTCAGCCAGCCGGGCAGGGAGCCACCGTTGAGTATCGCTTCCGCAACGGCGGCGAAGTGAGTTTTGAAGCTCACGCTCTCAAGATTCCCGAACTGCTCGACGACGTGAAGGCATACATCAAGTCCAAACCAGCGCAACTGGACTGGCAGAAGATTCAGATCGACAACATCGGCTACCAGATTGTCGAAGCGAATCAGAAGAAGTATCTGGGCGCTCGTGTCGCGCAGTGGTCCCTGGAACTGGAACCACGTCCACAACACTTCGATCGTCGCGTGACTGTGACGACTCCACTGCAGAAAGCAGGGGCCTATCTTGTCACGGCGAAGATGAAGGACGGCAACACCAGCCGCATCATTCTGTGGCTGGACGACACCGCCATCGCCAGGAAACAGCTCAACGGACAGATGCTGTACTACATCGCCGATGCGGTGAGTGGAAAGCCGATTGAGAAAGCAAACGTGGAATTCTTCGGCTGGCGGAATGAACACATTCCGAACACCAAACGCGATTTCCGTACCATCACCCGGCAGTTTGCCGAGTTCAGCGATGCGAACGGTCTGGTACTGCTGAAGCCGGAGCAGATGGAAACCAACATGCAGTGGTTGACCATCGCCCGTACGGACTCAGGACGCTTCGCCCATCTGGGTTTCACCGGTGTCTGGTATGGCCATTATCAACAGCAACAGTATCAGCAGCACAAGATTTATGTGGTGACTGATCGTCCGGTGTATCGGCCATCGCAGCAGATGCAGTTCAAGTTCTGGGCGGGCGACGCCAGATACGATGCCCCCGATCAGAATCCGTGGGCGGGCAAGACCTTCACAGTGAAGATTCATGACCCGCAGGGGACCGAAATCTCCTCTCAAGAAATGACTGCCGATGAATACGGCGGTTTCGCCGGGACATTTGAACTCGGGGCCGAAGCGGCACTGGGGCAATATTCGCTCACGGCCCATCATCCCAATTTGAACGGACACGGCAATTTCCGCGTCGAGGAATACAAGAAGCCGGAGTTCGAAGTGACCGTCAAAGCGCCCGCGAAGCCGGTCCAACTCGGCGAGCAGGCAACCGCGACCATTCAGGCCAAGTATTACTTTGGTGCCCCGGTCCAGCATGCCAAGGTGAAGTTCAAGGTGGAGCGTACCAGCCACGAGACCCGCTGGTACCCGGCGATGCCCTGGGACTGGCTGTATGGCGATGGCTACTGGTGGTTTGCCAGCGACGACAACTGGTATCCGGGATTCAGCAAGTGGGGCTGTGTGGCTCCGCGTCCACAATGGATTCACTGGAATCCTGCTCCGCCGGAACTGGTTCTCGATCAGGAAGTCGAAATTGGTGAGGATGGAACGGTGCAGGTCGTGATTGACACGGCACTGGCGAAAGCCATTCATGGCGACGAAGACCATGAGTACACCATCACTGCCGAGGTCACCGATGCATCGCGACGAACCATTGTCGGCACTGGCAGCGTCCTGGTGGCCCGTGAGCCGTTCAAAGTGTTCACCTGGGTCGATCGGGGACACTATCGCGTCGGCGACACGATTCATGCCCACTTCCAGGCCCGCACGCCCGATGGTCAGGGAGTGCAGGGGACTGGCAAGCTGAAACTGATGAAGATCCGTTACGATGACAACGGCAATCCCAGGGAAGATGTCGCTCAGGAATGGGACTTGAACCCCAGCGATGAGGGTTATGCCGAACTCCAGATGAAGGCCACTGCGGCGGGTCAGTATCGACTCTCCTATGCCGTGACTTCGGAGGGGGACAACAGCAAGACGATTGAAGGGGGTTACCTGTTCGTGATTCGGGGCGAAGGTTTTGATGGCTCCGAGTATCAGTTCAGCGACCTGGAACTGATCACCAACAAACGTGAATACGCTCCTGGTGAAAAGGTCGAACTGCTCATCAACACCAACCGCGTCGGTTCAACCGTATTGCTATTCGTGCGGCCAGAAAATGGCATTTACCAGGGACCTCCGCAGTTGGTCCGGCTGGAAGGCAAGAGCACCAGCGTTGAAGTCACCGTTGGTCAATCGGACATGCCAAACTTCTTTGTCGAAGCCGTGACCATCGCGGATGGCAAAGTCCACACCGTCACACGCGACGTCATTGTTCCGCCCGAAAAGCGAGTCCTCGACGTCAAGGTCCTGCCGTCAGAGGAGCGTTACTCCCCCGGTGAGGAAGCCAGCATCCGAATCAAGATCACCGACTCCAATGGGGAACCATTTGTTGGCTCCACCGCACTGGCCGTGTACGACCGCTCGGTCGAGTACATCTCAGGCGGTTCGAATGTCCCCGAGATTCGAGAGTTCTTCTGGAAATGGCGTCGACAGCATCATCCCCGTACTGAACACAATCTGCAGCGATCGTTCTGGCAGCTCATTAAACAAGGCGAGCAGGCCATGGCAAATCTGGGTGTGTTTGGCGGTATGGTGGCCGATGCGGACGAAGAGCTCGCAGCGAATCGCCGAGACAGTCAACTGCGAAAAGGCGTCGAAATGCAAATGGGGCGGCGAATGCACAATGCAACTCCCATGGCGGCCATGGCCATGGAGGGTGCCGATGCAGCAGCTGACAAGGGACCTGGCGGCGGTGGAGGGGCCGGGGATGATCTCGTGCAGCCAACCGTCCGCAGTAATTTTGCAGACACCGCCTACTGGAATGGCACGCTGACGACCAACAAGCGCGGCATCGCCAAGGTCTCATTCAACATGCCCGAGAACCTGACCGGCTGGAAGTTGCGGGCCTGGGGAGTGGGCAACGGTACCCGCGTTGGGGAAGGGACAACCGAAGTTGTTACCGCCAAGGATCTACTCGTGCGTCTGCAGGCACCGCGGTTCTTTGTCGAGAAGGATGAAGTGGTCCTGTCGGCCATCGTGCACAACTACCTGTCCGAAGCGAAGGAGGCTCGTGTCGAGTTGAAGCTCGAAGGGGATACTCTCGAAACAATGGATGGCGTCATGAATCCGCAGGTCGTCACCGTTCCTGCCGGTGGAGAAATTCGCGTCGACTGGCGCTGCAAAGCCATCGCCGAAGGGAACGCCACGATCACCATGTCCGCTCTCACCAATGAAGAGTCGGACGCCATGCAAATCACCTTCCCCGTGTTCGTGCATGGCTTCCTGAAGACCGAATCGTTCAGCGGCGTGATTCGTCCCGGGCAAAACAGCGGCGTGATCGATCTCAACGTGCCGGCGGATCGACGGCCGGAACAGTCGCGTCTGGAAATTCGATATTCACCGACGCTGGCGGGAGCCATGGTCGATGCCCTGCCGTATCTGGCCAGCTACCCGTACGGCTGCACCGAGCAGACACTTAACCGCTTTGTCCCCACCGTCATCACGCAGCAGATTCTGCAGCGGATGAACCTCGACCTCGCTGCCATTCGCGACAAGCGAACCAACCTGAATGCTCAGGAAATTGGCGACGATGCCGAGCGAGCAAAACGCTGGAAGCACTGGGATCACAACCCAGTATTCGATGCCGACGAAGTG
>JAGQPW010000005.1:36388-57983 GCA_020426515.1 Planctomycetaceae bacterium
CGAGCAGGTGAAGCTGCTGAAGGAAGCAGAGCATCGCGACACACTCAACGACAAGCAGCGTCGCGATCGCAAGGCCCCGTACAAGTCGAAGGCCGATAACACCGATGCACTAGTCTTCATGATTTTGTGTGAATCAGATGATCTCGACAAAGAGATGCAGCGGTTCCTGTTCCGCGATCGGCTCAGCCTCACACTGTACTCACAGGCGGTTCTCGGACTGGCTCTGCACGAGATTGGCGCCGTTGAACAGCGGGATATGGTCATCACGAACATTGATCAGTTCGTGACGGTCGACAACGAGAACCAGACCGCGTTCATCGACTTGCCGAACAACGGCGGGTGGTGGTACTGGCATGGTAACACCATCGAAGCCAATGCCTTCTACCTGAAGCTGCTGTCCCGCGTGAAACCGCAGGACCCGAAAGCAGCCGGATTGGTGAAGTACCTGCTCAACAATCGTCGGAACGCCACTTACTGGAACAACACGCGTGACACGGCCTACTGCATTGAAGCGCTGGCTGAACACCTCACCGCCAGTGGCGAAGGACAACCCAACACGCTGGTGGAAGTCTGGGTCGATGGCGAACTGAAGCAGTCGGTCGAGATCACCCCCGAAATGCTGTTCGCGTTTGAGAACAAGTTCGTACTTGAAGGAGAGGCACTAACCAGCGGTCCACACAAAGTGGAACTGCGCACCAGACCGCTCCAGGGGAACGAATCGAAGACGCCACTGTACTTCAACGCGTACCTCACGAATTTCAGCACGGAAGACTTCATCACGAAGGCGGGTCTGGAAATCAAGGTGCAGCGGAAGTTTTACAAACTCGTGCAGCGTGCCGGAGCAACCGATCAGGTGCAGGGTGATCGCGGCCAGGTGATCGACCAGAAAGCGCTCAAGTACGACCGGGTCGAACTGCCGAATCTTTCGGAAGTCACCAGTGGCGACCTGATCGAGATCGAACTCGAAATCGACTCCAAGAACGACTACGAGTACGTGGTGTTCGAGGATTTCAAAGCGGCGGGTTGCGAACCAGTCGATGTCCGCAGCGGCTATACGCGCGACGGACTGGGTGCCTATGTCGAGTTCCGTGATGAGAAGGTGGCCTTCTTCCTGCGAACGCTGGCCCGCGGCAAGCACAGCGTCAGCTACCGGCTACGAGCCGAAACGCCGGGCAAATTCAGCGCTCTGCCGACCAACGGCTATGCGATGTACGCCCCGGAGCTGAAAGCAAACTCCGACGAAATGAAGCTGCGAATTGCTGATGGAAAATAGGTCAGCGTCAACATCTCGGCCTTCCCTCTCGCCCCGCCAGTCCATCAACTGGCGGGGTGTTTTTCTTGGAACTTCGCGCCCACAACCGACCGCCACGGTGGCGTAGGGAACAGTGGAGCAGGTTTCGATCTGCTCATCCCTTCCTCCGATCGGCGGCCTGGCTCATTCGGTGCCCGACTGCTGATTCCCTGAGCAGCCATCCGGGAGTGTGGTCATGTCCGATCCAGCCAATGTCCCTGTCCCAGCGGAGTCGGCGTCCAGTTCCTCCTTGCCATTACCTCCCGCGCCACCATCGGGACCACCCGGCTGGGCGCGGTTTCTGTACAACCACAATCCGTTCTATCTCATCAGCACGGCGTTTGTGCTGATGGGAATTCGGCTGGCGTATGGGAACGTCGCCATTGGCGAACTGAACTGCTGGCTGATGATGCTGACGCTCACTGGCTACACGTTGCTGGTGGCTGGAACCGGCATTCTGATCGTGCGCTGGGGACAGGTCTGGGATGACGCCCGGTCAATCATGCTCGCGTTGTGCCTGCTGTTTGTCGCGATCTCTATCAGCACCGACGAACTTCTGCTGATCCAGCCCGATTCGGCGATTGGACTCATCGTGTATGGCTACCTCCTGGCTGCGGGCGTATCGCAGGCGGTCATTACTGGAACCGGCATGCGCATGCCGCGAGGCTACCTGTGGCCGTTCCACGCCATGCTGCTTCTGTTGCATACATACGCTTATTTCTGTTCCCCTGAAGCCCGCGACCTGACACGTTCGCAACTCGACTGGCGGGTCTTCCTGTTTCCGCAGTGCTTTGCTTTGCTGCTGCTCATGCTGTGGCCCGCCGTGAGACGCGGAGCCGCATATGTCGCAGACAACCGCACTCCGTGGTCGTGGCCGCTGTATCCCGGTTCGCTGTTTGTTGTGCTGGCCGGAGTTGCCGCGTTTCGGTCCTATGTGCTGAGCCTCTCCTTCGGTCCGAGTCCCGAATCAGACTACGCGGTCATCTTTGGAGCCTACTTCCTGATTCCGATGCTGCTGGTGACAGCGTTTCTGGTCTACGAGGGAGCCCGCTCCGCTCATCGCACGAACGTGATGACCGGCCTCTTATGGTGCCTGCCCGTCCTGTTACTGCTGGCTGTGCCGACGGGCACCAGTCTCGACTTCCAGCGTTTCTTCAATGCGTTCACGTCCATCTGTGGCTCTCCACTATGGCTGACCGCGTGGGCGTTGCTGTTCTGTTATGCGGCAGCGTGGCTTCGCGGCCAGAGTGGAGCCTACGCCGGAGTCATCGGGGGCACGCTGCTGCTGTCGATGCTCTCGCCAGACACCCGAATGCTCACACAGTTATCGGCTCCCTCACCCGCAGGACTGCTGGCTCTCAGTGGACTGCTGTTTGTTCCTGGCTGGCGACATGCCAGTTCGCGCTGGCTTCTCGGATCGCTCATCAGCATGGTCGCGGCGGTCTACGTGGGAGCGGTGCAGTTGCTGCCTTCCGAATGGAGACTGCAACTGGCCGCTCATGTCCTGTTGCTGGGTCTCCTGCTGCTCACGGTGCTGATGTCCGACGCATTCACGCGAGTCCTCTCGCACATCGCAGCCGGGTTGATGCTGTACCTGTCCTTCAACGTGGCTGCGAACGGAATGCCGGTGGATCTGTCGCGGCTGGCCGTCAGCTTCTACATGCTCGGGACAACAGTCGTTGCGTGGGGTTGCTGGAAAGCCTCTCGCTGCCCCGCATACCTATGGGTTGTGGGCATCCAGTTCACGCAAATCACCCTGGCACTTTTCGCCTGGTCCTACTTGTACGGAATCACACTGATCGGTCGACCGGCAATGTTCAGCCTGAGCTGGGGAACGGCATTCTTTGGAATTGGCCTGCTGATCAGCCTGCTTAAGGCGGGTCAGCTTCAGTTCCTGAAACGCTGGTATGCCCGCTCGCTCGCGGCCACCCGTCATGCGTTGGAAACATCGTGACGGGGCGGGCAGGGCCCCTGGTCAAGTTGAGCCTGCTGCACTGAACGGACGTCCGGTTGCCACCCAAGCAAACGGCTGATCCAGGGATTGCGAAAGTGCCCTTCGGGATCGATGGATTCAACCACGGCACGAAATCGATCCAGATTGGGGTACAGTTCACGCACCTGCCCCGGAGACAGTGGACAATGCTTTCCCCAATGTGACCGCGATCCAAAGAGTGGAAGCGTGCAGCTGATCAGCAGCCTGGCAAAGCGATGAAATGCCGACAGGCGGTTTACGGGGGCGTAGGTAATAAAACTGATCGCATAGTACGCCTCTTCCGAATCACTGGACATCGACATCAACGTATCGTCGGGCAGCACTTTGCGAATGCAGATGGGGTACTGATGAGTGTATGTCCCGCGTGCCTGTTGCAAACGGTCCCACAAACCTTCGCGTTGCAGCGTGGCTTTATCGGCGACGGAAAATGTGACCTGCTCGCCGGACAGGTGCGTCAACAACTGTCTGACAAACTGGAGTGTCGCCTCCAGTCGAGAGGCCTTCACGAAGATTTCGATTTCCACGTGGCGGAACAAGTGATGGTTCATGGTCAGGTGCCGCCAGGAAACGTCGTTGATGCGGCAACGTCGAATGACCGTCAGCGGCATCACCCAGCGGACAAACAAAAGCGTGAATAGATGCGGCAGGCGAATCAGCAGAAGAACCATCAAGTGCAGGCCGACGTCCATCGTCAGACACCAGTAGAGCCGGTACAGCGGAGCCAGCCAGCTGCGTTGTCCGCTCACTTCGCGTCGGTGTTGAGCAAAGTAGTCCCAGCGCCAGGGGACGAAGAAGAACTGCTGCAGCGGATACGCCTGCTCCGCTTTCAGAACGTCGGCCAACCGTGAATAGCGCCGAAAGTGTTCTTCCACGAGATATTGCTTACGGATTGGAATGCGGACTTTTGTGATCAGTCCAAGGCATCCCAGCGCACATCGGGCCGCACGCAATTCGTCTCCGCAATCGATCACGCGGATTACAGGCTCACCAGAAACCGGGTCGCAGCAGGCGACCTCGATGCGTTGCAGATAATGCGACAGGCTGTATCGACCAGAACCGTGCGTTCCAGTCGCGGCCGCTCCCGCGATGGATTGCTCCGCAATCAACCCGACTGTGGGAAGCGTCCAGTCACCCTGTCGATCCAGTTCGTGAAGCAATCGTTTGATCTGGCATCCCGCGCCCACATCGGCAAAATGCTGACCATTGACTTCAATGACATGCACCGAATTCAGCAGCTTCATGTCAACGAGTACATCGTCAGTCGCGGCGACAGGACTCCACGAGTGCAGCCGTCCAATCGCTCGAATCTGTCGACTGCGATGCCGCCTGAGCAGGTCCAGCACTTCCTGCTCGGTGCCGGGCTTCTCGACCACGGCTGGTGAGAAGACAATGTTTCCACCAAAGTTGGTCACCATATCGAGCCTCACTTCGGAAGATCGATCGCCGCATGATGCGTGCCACTCGGCCCTTCGAATTCTACGCGTGAGGTCAAGGGCCGACTATCCCCGCCAATTCCGCGAAACACCAGATCCGGTGTTACAAACATTGATTTTTTGCGGATGGATGAGGGACCGGGTAGGCGGAAGCGGCTCGAACTCTACACTAACCGATGTGGAGACAGGCCCTCGCTGGCTTGCATGTTGCCCAGCATCGCGAATTGCATCCATCACATGTTCAATGCACTGATGATTGCGTCTGGAATCGCCTGGACGCTGACGTACCTGCTGATCATTCGCCAGGGATACCGTGAGCAGACCTACGGAATGCCCGTGGCGGCACTGGCGGCGAATCTGTCCTGGGAGTTCATTTTTGCCATCGTGCATCCACACGGGGTACCGCAGGTGGTGGTCAACTGGGTCTGGCTGACCTTTGATCTGGCCATCGGCTGGCAGGTGTTGCGTCACGGCCCTCGCGAATGGGGATGGCCACGCAGCCACTTCATAGCGCTTTTTGCCGCAGCACTGGCCACCGCTTTTCCCGCAGTTTTGCTGGTGACGTACGAGTTTGCCGAATTCGACCGCATGAGCGGCGCCTACGCAGCATTCGGACAGAACCTGATGATGTCCATCCTGTTCGTCAACATGTACCGGGAACGCGGGGCTCGGGGTCAGACACCGTGGATTGCGGCTGGAAAGCTGCTCGGTACGCTGTGCGCATCAGCCGCCTTCTACAGCTTCACCTCATTGGGAGCATCGCCCCTGATGCTCTTTCTGTATGGCTCAATCCTGCTGTTTGACAGCGTGTATCTCGGGCTCGTCGCGGGCGTATTGCCCATGCCGACTCGCCAAGCCGAGTTGTGCCCGCGCTGCAGTTCACCGACGCAGCCCGAATCACGGGATGTCACCGTTTCTGCAATCGAGTAATCGCGCAATTCACGTCTCGAGAGACCGAGACGTTCTTCGCCCGAATTTCCAGACAATCGTCGGTGCTCCAGGTTGGCGCACCATGGCTCCAACGGCATCAGGTCGCATCAAGACGGGGCGGTCGGAATTACTGCACCACGTAGTCTGGTGGCAAGGCTGCAGTGATAGGAGCACCGTAGGGAGTGGCATAGGCTCCCTGGTAGCCGCCGTAGTAACCGCCGGGAGCAGTTGCGGCACCACAGGCACCGCCGGGGCATCCGCCAGGGGCATATCCGGCACCACATGGATTGCATCCACCACCCATGTAGGGACGGCTCATGCAGCAGCAACCGGTAGAACCAGCCAGCAGGGCGATGCAGGCAACGAGAAGAGCGATACGCTTCATGGGAGTGAATCCTTCATTGGAGGGGCACACCCCAGTGCTGGATGTCAGCTGCCGGAGTGCCAATTGAGCGGAAGCTCAAACGTAGAGATGTGATCTGTTGGGAGCCGTCGAGGACCTTCGCTCGACTTGGCGGGACGATACGACCGCAGGAAAAAGCGGTCAATATCCTCCGATCACGACTCTTGAGGCTATTTGGCGATTTTGAAAGTTTTACCACTGGTTCAGCAGGAAAATCGGACTGGATTGACTGGAATGCCGCCTCACCGCCGATTCGGCTGATGACAACCAGCTTCCAATGTCGAACCTGATTGTGGGTTGATGCGGTCGTGGACGTTCGTAGTCGCCCCAAAGACACTTTGTCATCAGTCCGCACCAGTTGTCCTCAACCTGCCTGCTCACAGGCTCGTGGTTAAGGGAAGTCGTCATGGAAGATTCAGCTCCACAATTTCAACTGCGCGTGCTTCAGGGACAGACGGAGTTTCCTGAGCGTCCGTTAACCGGCGATCGATTCCTCATCGGCGGCGGCAGTCAGTGTCAGTTGCAGTTGGGGGGCGACACTCCCATGGTTCACAGTCTCCTCACTCAACACGAGGACGGCTGGCAGATTGAAGCCCTTGCTCCCTGGCCACTCCTGATGGTCAATCATCAACAGGTGCGTCGACTCGTTCTCCGCCCGGACGATGTGCTGGAAATTGGAGAGTTTCGCTTTCGCATGGAACGGCAGGTCGTTGAGATTGTCCTTCCGGAGCCTCTGCCGGTCTCAGAAGCGGAACCAGTGCCTGTCGTAGATGATGTCGCCCCTGATCCCAGCAAGCTCGCGGCCGCGGAAATCGCTGAACGACTGGAATCAGCCCTGGAGGAACTGGGGCAGCGAGAATCACGACGCCGGGCCGGCTGGAACAATCTGCTGTCGGCAGCGTTCGCAGCAACTCCTGCGCATGTTGATTCCAAACCTGCAGTTACGGAAAAAGCCGAGGCTCCTGTTGCCCCGCAACCGGCGCCCTGGGCTCACATTGAAGTGGCTCTCGCCGAACTGACCAGTCGCATGAAAGCACTGGACGAGCGGGAAACGGCACTCATCGAGAACGCTCATCTTCTGGAGGCTCAGCAGTCTGAACTGCTGGCCTGTCTGGATGCAATTCGAGCCGAATTGAATGGTCAGGCGAACAACGGACCTGCTCCGCATTTGAAGATCTCTGCCTGAAACCGCTGCTTTGCATCGACGGAATGACGCCCTCCCCCCGCCGTTCGCGGTGGAATTGTGATCAAAGCAGGGCTGGCTGGCTCCCGCCGGGCAACGCGCTCCGCAGCAGCACCAGGCTCTCCGATCCGCTGACCTGCCCGGGATTGGCCTCCTCGCAATTGGGCGGAACTGTTGCGTCTCGGGGGGCCGCTCAATTGGTTTCGCCTTCGGCCCCCGTTGACCATCGCCTCGCAATGCGATTCAATAGACCCTTAGCGAGCCGAACTCCGGCGTCTGGGCGTGCTTCTCCAAGGAACAGAGGGTCATGATTGATATCCTGCTACTGGCCATCATCGCCGTGGTGACCTGGTGCGTTGCTTCGGACGGTGTCTGGGGTGCGGCGATTACCTTTGTGAGCATCCTCCTGTCTGGTTTGCTCGCCATGAATCTGTTCGAGCCAGTCGCAAACTTCATGGCGACAAACGTGCTGTCCAGTTACGCGTGGCAGATGCGCTGGGACATCATCGCCCTGTTGGGGATTTTCTCGGGAGGTGTCTTTGGCCTGCGAGCCCTCGGTGAAAAGCTGCTGCCCACCTATGCCGAAGTCCATCCACTGCTGTATGACATTGGACGCTGGACGCTCGGACTGGCGAGCGGCTATGTCGTGATGGCCATTTTGCTGACGTCGCTGCACACAGCCCCCATGCCGCGAGAGTTCCTGGGATTTACCCCCGAACGAAATAACCTGTTTCTGGTGGCCGCTCCCGATCGGCAGTGGCTCGCCTTCACGCAGTATGTCTCGGAGAAGTCACTGCGTCGCACCCGGATTGACGGCACCCCCGCCGGTTTCGATGTGGTTTCGTTTCCCGCGAATCCACTTGATGGCCAGACGATGGAGAAGTGGTCCTCGTTTCCCATTCGCTACGCGGCCCGACGCGACATTTTCGGACAAGGGGGGCTTTCAGGGTCCGGTAGCAGCGACGTCAACAATCCGCCGCCCCCCACCGTGGCCCCGGCTCCCAGTGGCGGTGGTGCCAGCGGCTTCTGATCAAGCGGCCCGACTGTTCCGCTGAGCGGCTTCGGGTGAACGGGGCAGTCGTAGCGTGAAGCGACTCCCTTGATCGACACCTGGGCTGGTGGCTTCCAGCGAGCCACTGTGATTCAGCACGATATTGCGGCTGAGTGAAAGCCCCAGACCTGTTCCCTGACCAACTTCCTTGGTTGTGAAAAACGGGTCGAAGATATGGTTCAGTTGCTGCGCGGTCATCCCGCAGCCCGTATCCGTGAAACGGATCTCGATCTCATCCGGCAGTTCACGCAGCGTGATCTCCAGGTGCCCCCCCGGAGGCGTGGCCTGCAATCCATTGGTCACAATATTCAGGACCACCTGTTTGATTTCCGAGGCATTGACCCACGCGTGGAACGGTGTGGTCTGCGCGACACACACTTCCCGATCCGGGAAACGCTTGAGCATTTTGACCAGTGACACGACCTCCTGGACGATGGCCGTCAGGTCGTAACAATTTCGGTCCTCGCCTTTCTTCGTGTGTGCAAACGACAGCAGCTTCTGAGTAATGGCCTGACAGTTCCTGGTCTGAGTCTGCACGACACGGAGTGCTTCAATGAAGTCGTCGCGATCTTCCTCCGACAACTTGGACAACACGGAATCGTTGATGATGTACTGCAATTCGGCAGTGGCGTTCGCGATGCCCATCAAGGGGTTGTTGATCTCATGCGCCACTCCCGTGGCAAGCATGCCCAGCCCGGCCATGCGTTCCGAGAGGATCAGTTGACGGCTCCCTTCTTCGACCTGACGCTGTTTATCCAGCCGATCGCTCTGGATGCACTCTGCCAGATCATTGAACGTGCGGGCCAAATGCGAAAGCTCGCAATGTGTGCCCGTTTCCAGGCGAAAGTTGTAGTCGCCATTTGCCATGTGCTCGACACCTTTGTAGAGGCGTCGAAAGGGAACAAGAATCGACTGGTTGAGCCACACCAGCAGCCCCGCCCCCATGACAATGCCCACAATCGCGACGCTCCACAGCAAGCGGATGTGAAAATCGTAGCTGGCGTGAGCTTCGCGCAGTCGCTCTCCCAATCGACTGGCGGGATCGGGAACCATTTTGACGCTGCGGAGCATTTGTGCGACGGTCGCCAGAATGTGGGCCACCTGAGCATCGCGCTTATTCAGGTCTTTCAGCGAATCCATGCCGCTGGCAATGCTGTTGAGCTGTTCGATCAAGGTCGACAGAAACTTGCGAAAGGCAATCTCCTCGCCACCCGACTGCTGCAGGCTTTCGGGCAGCTGGCGCCACTTCTGTTCAAAGGAGTCGAGGTTTCGACAGGTCTGTTTAAAGGTTCGCACGAACTCGTCGTACTGCATGTCGGCTGCCTGCTGCCGCAATTTCATGGTTTCCGGCTCAAGGTCGGCCAACCCTTCGCGACGCTGCAGCAGCCTGTTCAGATGCGCCACGAGTTCGTCGTATGTCCGGTCCGAAGTGATCGCCAGCTCGAGCTCGCGCCGCATTCGGTCGGTCGGATCTGTTTCCGGAAAGGGCATGCTCAAGGGCTGAATAAGCATGCTGATGTGCGCCAGCAGCTCGTTGCGGCTGGGATGATTCGCAACCGAGAGTTCCAGATCCGCCAGTGTCGCACGATACGATTCGTTACCCCGGTAGCCCACGTAGGCAAACAACATCACCAGGAAGGTGAGTACGCCCAGCACGACCGCCAGTTTGCGGCGCATCGATTGAGTAAGCAACATCCTGGCAAAACCTCCCTGTCATCCGGACGGTCGCATTCCATTTCCACGATGGTGCTCAGCGGTCCGGGCAGAAATCGTAACACGCGGTCGCAGATCAATGAAAGACCGGACGCTGCCGCAGGATTTCGCTGCCGCTACTTGCGATCCGGGCTCTTGGGGGCCGAACCTCCGCGAGGAAGCTGCGACATGATCAAGTCGATCGACCGGGAAACGTCCCGTACGCCTCGCGCGAATCTTCGCGCCTTCAAGGCTTCCCGAGCGAGATCAAGTTCCTCGGCATGCTTGTCCCAGTCGACATTCCAGCCATCTTCGCGGGCGGCACGTTCCAGCTCCGAATCAATCGCCAGCATTCGTTCGAGGAGTTCTTTGGAGCTCAAGACTGTCGCGGTGCGGTGCGGTCGACTGTACAGGGTTTGAGAGTCATCGTCCTGAGCAATGGCCTGACGCATCTTGTGGCGATAGCGGACTGCGGCAATCAGCAGGCCTACCAGCCCAATTGCTGCCAGGGACGCAATCACAGCCCCGACCACGGGGTCTTTCAGCAGCATGATCGCCAGACCGGCGAACAGTGTCATCGAAACGCCCCAAAATCCTCCCAGCCAGCCCCAGCCGAGGCTGTCCCGATCATCAACGGGTTCTGGTTCGGGCGCAGGCGGAGGCACGTTGGCAGGCAAATCGCCGACTCGGGCAACAATGACTGTCGAGTTATCGGGGCCGCCGCGAATATTCGCGAGGTGAATCAGCAGTTGTGCAGACTGATGTGGTGACAGTTCCCGAACGACGGCACCAATCTCTGGATCTTGAACCTGATTGGAGAGGCCATCGGAGCACAGCACGAAGATATCGCCCGGCATAACGGGGTATGGCCCCTCGATGTCGACGCGAACTGTTTCCTCTGGGCCAAGCGAGCGGGTGATGACATTCTTATGATGCCCCAGGTCCACGCTGCTGGTGCCATGTAACCGCTCCATCTCCCACTGGAGACTGTGGTCAAACGTCAGTTGATCAATCCGATCACGGCGGACCCGGTAAACACGGCTGTCTCCCACATGCGCGACAATGACCCCTTTGGGCGTCAGTGCCAGTGCATCACAGGTTGTCCCCATGTGCAGGAAGTCCGGGTTCTGTGACCCGCGTGCGTGAATGGCCGCATTCGCTTCCTCAATCGACTTCAGCAGAGCCGTACGGGCATCCCCTTCCTGAGACTTCAGAAATGCGTGAGGAACCGTTTCGATGGCCATGCGGCTGGCCAGTTCCCCAACGGCATGTCCCCCCATTCCGTCCGCGACAACAAACAGATGCCCCCGCCGGCGCCATTCGTCATGGTCGGTGCAAACGTGCACGGCGGCGGCGTCTTCGTTGTTCTTTCGGCGCAGTCCGAGATCGGTATGAGTCGCATGCTGGATTGTCTGTTCCCAGTACATGCGGATCTTTCTGCTCGGTTCGGCCCGCGAACAAAATTCAGGAAATGAGGTGCGACCAGACTGGCCATCCCTGATTTAACAAGGAATGTCTATCTGGATTAAGGATAGCGGCACTGCCGGCGGAACGCCAAGGGACTACTTTGTCTCTGTCACAAACTGCTCGTATCGTGCCGGGACGTCGCCGTCTTCGAGGCTCCCCTGATGGACAAGCAAGCCATAGCGGAAGCGAGCTCCCTCGCCGCCGGGCTTCAAAGTCAGTGGGCGAGCCTCCTCCTGACCACCACTGTACGATTTGGTGCCAAACGGATTGATCGCGAACAGACCGTAGTCGCGCACGTGATAGCGTGAGGCCCAGGGATTGTCAGGATGATCCATAATGGTCACTCCCAGCAGATTGCCGTCCACTTTGCCGGTGTAGTCGATCCACTTCGATTCGAGTCCCCAGCAAGGCTTGCTCCCCTCAATGCCATCGGCATTGATCACGGGGGATTCTGAAATGAACTCCCGCATGCTGTTCGGCAGGCGAATGGCGAACATCCCTTCCTTGGTATCTCCAAACGTGACTTCCTTACTCACGGCCCGGAACGTCGTATCGCACGCCAGCACCCGGTTGGCAGACAGAGAGAACGTCGTCGTTTCTTCAACAAGAGGCGTTCCATCCTGATCGAGCCAGTGATTGACGCGTTTGAAGACAGCCGGATTCCCCTTCGCCTTGATGATTTCAACCCCCTTGCTGACGATGCGACCATCTTCGTTCCAGAACTTGATGCCGTTCACCTCATCCACAGACAACCAGATCCCCTTATGGTGGGGATGGTCGTAGTAGAGTGGGTCTTTCCGATCCTTGATCTTGGGGGGATTGAGATTGACGACTCGGGTCACCGTACCTGCCAGCGGTGCGGCATCGCTCTTGGCGATCCACATCGCGGGCGATTCAACGTGGACCCGGTCTGCCTCAACCGTGTCGATCGTGACGAAATCACCAAACACGAGTTTGTGATCACCACTTCCAACCTCTTCGCTACAGATCATCGCACGGCGACCCGCAACGGTTTCATCACCTGCTTCAGCCTTGGACAGCAGTTCCCAGGCCCCAGAGGTCACGGCGGGATAGAAGTATGGCTTGGGCAGATCAGCACCAAAACGGTACACGGTGAAAACTTCACCATTGATGGTCGCCTTGATCGTCGACGAGCCCTGAGTCAGCACAACCTCATCGGCCGTCAAAGCCGACGGCCCCCATCCCAGCAGCAGGGCACAGATCAACAGGCGCTTCATTCCAGTCTCCAGCAGCATGTGGTCAATCGTTCGAAGGACAATTGATCGGCAAGTGTCGATCAGTTGCAATGGAATGATAGACCGCCGCGCGGAATTCCTCCATCCAACGGAGGTTGCGAAGCGAACCCGCCATAAGAACGGGGCACAAATCGGTGCGTCGCTGTGTTCGACAGCAGGAACTGGCCGGGGCCCGAAGCGTGAGGTGTTACGCCTGCCAGGGAATGACGAACAGCAGAATCACCGAGTACTGGCCAAGGGTGGAGAACAGGACCAGCACGTGCCATACCCCATGGAACCAGGAGGCCTTGTGGTCATTGCAGAGAAACCAGGTGGCGGTCGTCAGCCCGAGCCCGCTCAGCAGCAGAATGGACATACCCGCTGGCCCGATCTCTCCCCAGCTTTGCAGCAGACTCAATGCCGGAAACCAGCCCACGATCATGTAGTACCAGACCGGTACCAGATTTCGGCGGGTGATGAACAGTTTTGCGGCTACGCCGCCCAGAGCCAGTAGC
Source organism: Planctomycetaceae bacterium (assembly GCA_020426515.1). Classification (GTDB taxonomy): domain Bacteria; phylum Planctomycetota; class Planctomycetia; order Planctomycetales; family Planctomycetaceae; genus JACKHO01. Next base: position 49,582 of record JAGQPW010000005.1, read on the forward strand.
CAGGTCATTCCCAACAGGAACATGCCAGTGGGATTGCGATTCAAACTCACCAGAAATGGCGTGGAAGAGGCGGCAATGAACAGAAAAATGCTGACCTGATCGAGCGTGCGAAAGAAGTGATGCTTCCAGTCCGAGAACTGGGCGTGCGACAGCGTCGAAAAGCCGTACACCGCGAGCATCGTGGCCCCATACGCAGCACACGACAGCGTCAGCCACTGATCCGCCACATGCATGCAAACCCAGCACAGCCCGATGGTGGCGACCACGCTGGCCACGAATCCAACCAGATGCGTGCGGAAGTTCAATTCTTCATCAGTCCGCGATTCGTTTTCCTGCTCGCCTTCGACGATCGGATCGAAGATCCGAAGCGCTGGTTGCGGTTCGGGAATCTTCGACTCAGCAGGTTCAAAAGCCGGGGCGGGCAGTGCGGACATGTGGTGCAAACAGGCAATGAGAAGATGGGAGCAATTCGAAATCGTCAGATCGAGGCAGGAGCGTATACGCCGGAAGTGCATGAGGCGTCAATGTGAATGTCAATTTATACCCGCCCCGGGTCCGCGACTTACAGAGTTTCAGCCAATTCCGCAGGTCAACTCTCCCGGACGCTCCCCATTCGCGTCACCAGACGGTTGGCCAATCGTCACAACCACTTGCAATATTGATGGCTACGGACCGCCACTGATCATTTTGGCGGGAACAATGAGAAACGGTGCGTCCACAATGACGCGGCTGGAAATTCCAGCGGAATGAACCCACAACTCGCCGGTGACCCCATCGTCGGGAGTCGCCGAAAAGACGTCCAGCAAGGTCTGGACCAGACGGCGTTCATGCGATGTCGCCACCGCGAACGGCAACCACGGGCGAAGATGCCACTCAAAGGTCGCAAGCCGATTCCCAGGATTGTCGTGGACACCGCGTTCGCCGATACGGGATTCGCACACCGTCAATGCCTGATCTCCTCCCATGGCAACCCAGAGTGCATCCTGACCTGCCCCGACAAATACGGAAGCCGGCCCCCCATAGAGCTGTTCCTCAAATTGGCGCTGCTCTTGATCCGTCAATCGATGGAAGTTCGTCTCGTGGAGTTGGGCCACATTCAGATCGACCGAATCCACGTCTCCCGACTTCGCAATTTCCGGCAGCAACAACGGAAGTGCGGCGGCCAGCTTGCCTCCCTGCTCCAGTCGCCAGCCAGTCAGCAGCACCATCTGCTGCGTTCCGGCGGGTAGAAACTCAAGGCTCCCTTCGACATGTCCCGAATCGAGCGTTCCCTCAAAGGAATCAAACATTCCCAGCAGGGTGTTTCGCGTTTCGACGTTCAATTGGGCGGTTTCGCGCTGAGCGGCCTGCCGCCCCAGATCGACGGCCTGTGCAGCAATTTCACGAAACGGCTCAGGCAATCGCACGGCCAGTTGGGCACGAAACGCGGCCTCTTGTTCAATACTCAATGGAAATCGCGGAGATGAAATGGCGAGCCGGGAGAGTTCGTCGGCCAGTTCGCCCCCTGGTGTCACTCGCCAATCCTGCTCAATGAGGATCCCTTGCCGCGATTCCGCATTCTGCACGGCAGCCAAATTCAGACGCAGTTCGTACGATTCCGTTTCATTGATCGCCAGGGTCACCACCTGCTCCGCAAGGTCGAGCACCCTTCTTCGAAAACTCTGGACGTTGCGATCGTCATCCGTGGCTGACTCGCGTTCTCGCGACACCTGCTGCTGAAACGCATCAACCAACTGCTGCAGCCGAGCCGGCGGAATAGCGTCGAACCGCAGCTGAACAGTCAAGTCCGCCAGCGTGCTGGCATCGGCCTGCGCGGATTTCAGAACCCCCAGATTGACGAGGGCCGAAGACTCAGACAGCAAGATCCATCCCCCCTCCCGACGGACATGAATGATGCGCGAACTTCCCGGTCGCTCGACCTGATCGTTTGTTTCATCAATGGATGTCCACTTCCACTGCAGTCGCCCGGTCGTCTCCCGAAGATCTTTGAGTTCCGCTACCGGCAGGCAGAGGCGAAGCGTGGGGGACTGCTGCGCAGGCTCCAGATAAACTTCAAGGGAAAGCGGTCGCTTGAAATCCAGCCCCTTGAGCTCATTGCCGACCGCCAGCAGGCGGCGCACAAAGCGCGGGATCGCGGGACGAGAGGCCAACGCCCCCACATCGTCCACATCCTGCAGCACTCGGTCCAGACTGGCCAGCCGCACAGTGGCTACAGGTTCGCCGGTCGCGGCTGACACAACAGCGCACAGGGCAACCCAGATCAGCAGTACGGGGAGAACTCGAATCACACCGTAAGGCATGTAAAAACCCAGTCAGATGAACGGCGGGGAGTTGAACTGGCAGTGGACAACACATCAGAGAATATGTGATCTGTACCGTTCCAACTACCCGGCTCACTCATGACTGGTTTCACCTCTGGGACGCACCGTGCGAGCAAAATCCGCCAAATGCTCGAATGTGTCACAATACGCCGAATAGTGCATCCGTTTGCGCACATCCTCAGTGAGGGCCTTGCCGCCAACGACCAGAGCGGCGCGCCGTTCACTCGCCAGTTGCGAAAGCCGCTCAAACTCGTCGTAGAAGGTCGCTTCGTCCTGAATCGAGGCGATACTCAGCCAGAATAATCTGGGCTGCGTGTCGCACAGAGCGGCTCGCAAGGTAGCAAAGGGGAGCATGTTGCCCAGCGAGCAGGCCCGCCAGCCCTGATCGCGCAGGACCAGCTCCACCATCCCCGAGGCCAGCGTGTATGGATCTCCATCCAGCGTCCCGCCCACTGCCATCGGGGCATTGGCGGGAAGTTCCGGCAAGGCCCGACGGACTTCGTGCATCACGCGGTGGCACAGTTCACAAGAACGGCGTTCCTGATACACAGCCACCGTTCCGCAGCCCCAGCGTTCGCCAATTTCCACGAAGGCGGAAGTCAGCACCTGATCGCAGATCTGACTCATTGAATAACGAGCCAGGTACAAATTCAGCACGATCTGCACGCACAGCGCTTCGTCGCCATCCACCAGCGCCTGCAGCAGCCGGTCACGTCCCGTGGACAACTTCCGATCCGCCCCGCCGGTTGTCGCGGGAGGAAGCCCCAGAATTTCCGGGGCAACCAGAATATGCCCGGACGTACGCAGATAGGCCAGCACACCATTGACCGGCAGACGGCGGTGTCCGCCAGCGGTCTTGATGGTCGGAATCAGTCCCTGATCACACCAGCGTTTGAGCGACGATTCGCTGACACCAATCGCCTGAGCCACCTGTTTCGGGGAGACAAGGTCCTTCACCTGAATCAAATCCAACTTGAATTTCGCGGACGCGTTCTTGTTGATTCTAGACAATATGCTTCATTGTCAAACCGCGAACTGGTGGCGAAGCAGAAATCGTTGTGCGATGATCTGGCTGACCCCCGTTCCCGCTTCCACCGACCGGGTGCTGCGATGAGCCATCGTTCTGCTGCTGACCTTCCCGGCGAACTGCTGCGAATGACCACGGCTCCGGAACCGTGTTCCTACCTGAATGAAGAGCGAGCGGCCCTGACATATCGCGTCTACACCGCAATGACTCCAGAGCATCTGGAGCGGCTCATCTCTCGCGGCTGGCGGCGATTTAACCTGCAAATTTTTCGCCCCAGCTGCCCGAATTGCTCCCAGTGCATCGGGATTCGTGTCCCTTCAAAGGATTTTCGCCCCTCGCGCAGCCAGAGACGCATCTGGAAGCAGAATCAGCACATTACCTGGGACGTACAACCGGCGACCGTCAGTGAACAGCACGTCGAACTGTACAACGCGTGGCACACGGAACGTACACAGTCACGGGGATGGCCGGTCAGCCAGACCAACCTGATCGACTATCAGGAAACGTTCCTGTTCGGGAATTTCCCCAGCCTCCATGAGTTCCGCTATTTCGACGGCGATACTCTGGTGGGGGTTGGATTGGTCGATGTCATGCCGAATTCACTCTCCAGTGCCTACTTTTACTACTCACCGGCGTGGGCCTCGTTCAGCCCAGGCACGTTTTCGGCGCTCGTGGAACTCGAATTTGCCCGTCAAACAGGCCGCAGCCATGTCTATTTTGGCTACTGGATCGAGAAGTGTTCCTCGATGGCCTACAAGAATCGCTTTCAGCCCTGCGAACTGCTCACCGGCTACCCCGCCGATGATGCCGAGCCCGTCTGGAGACGAGCAGAGCAGGGGACGGCCTGATTCTCACGGGAATCAACGTTCCACGCCGGCCGGAGACCTCCGCCCGGCCCCTGGCGGCGGAAAGTGCCGAAACTCGTCTCGACCTGTATTCGGATTTGTCCGTAGACTCCCGAGTCACTGTCTCCGCAGTTTGCGGGGACCGTCCCGGCAAAGGAGTGCCCATGTACAAGTTGTTGCTGGCCGTTCGCTACCTGCGAACCCGCTATATCGCCCTCGTGAGCATCGTCAGTGTGACGCTGGGCGTGGCGACGATGATCGTCGTGAACAGTGTGATGTCCGGCTTTGCGACCGAAATGAAGGACCGCATCCACGGCATTCTGGCCGATGTGATGGTCGAAACCACCAGCACGGACGGCACCAATGACCCCGCTGCGCTGATTGCCGAAGTTGAGCGCATCGCTGGCGGGTACATCGAAGCCATGACCCCCACAGTTGAAATCTATGGGATGATGAGCTTCGAATGGGCCGGACAGACGATTCACCGTCCGGTCACATTGATTGGAATTGTCCCCGAATCCAAGAACGCGGTCAGCCCGTTGGCGCAGTACATGCTGACGCGCCAAAGTCTGTACGACGATGGAAAGCTGACCCGTGGCCCTCTGCGCGGCATCGATGATCCACTCACCTGGGATTTGACCCCGGAAGATCTGGAATTGCGGCGAGAAGCCATGGAGTACCAGCAGTTCCAGCAACGTGTGGGAGCGGAATACCACGGTCCGGAACAGGCGGGCGACCGGATTCACCTGGTGGGGGCGGAAGCTCCTGCTGCGACCGAGAACGTCGATCCATTCGCACAGCCAGCACAGAATCAACACTCGGCCGGCGGAGGGAATATCGATCCTTTCAGTCCCTCAGCGAGTCGTTCACAACCGGAAGATCCCGCGGCTCCCATGCCGGCCCGCGTTTACATCGGTTCCGGGCTGGTCAGCTTTCCCTACAAGGATCGCGAGACCGGCGGCACGCACATGATGTACATGGTGCAGCCCGGTCAGGACATCAATCTGACCACGATCAAGACCGGGATTCCGGAGCCAGCACGATTCAAGGCCACCGTCGCCGACGTCTTCAAGAGCGGGATGAGTGAATACGATTCGAGCCTGGTCTTCTGCAATCTGGAAGAACTGCAGTACGCCCGCGGAATGCTGAGCGGACCCGATCCGACCAATCCACACGAGAATCTCAACTGGAAAGATGGCGAGATCACCACGCTGCAGCTGAAGCTCAAGAACTTTGCAGACGCTCCCGAAGTTGTGCGTCGCCTGCGTGAAACGCTGCCAGCCGCCTACTTCTCGGTGCGTACCTGGGAACAGAAGCAAGGTCCCTTGCTGGAAGCGGTGGAAGTGGAATCAGCCATCCTGAACGTGCTGCTGTTCCTGATTATTGCCGTCGCCGGGTTCGGCATTCTGGCCATTTTCTACATGGTGGTCGTCGAGAAGACCCGCGATATCGGCATCCTCAAGGCCTTGGGAGCGACCTCCTATGGCGTGATGTCCATTTTCCTTTCCTACGGACTGGCGCTGGGCATTGTGGGTGCGGGAGCTGGAGTCACACTGGGACTGCTGTTTGTTCACTACATCAATGAAATTGAAGACCTGATTTCGAACCTCACCGGACGCAAGGTCTTCGACGAAACGATCTACTACTTCCAGGACATTCCGACGGTCATTTACCCATCCATGGTGGCCTGGGTCGCTCTGGGGGCCATTGTCATTGCCGTGCTGGCCAGCATTCTGCCCGCATGGCGAGCCGCCTCCCTGCATCCGGTGAAGTCCCTGCGATACGAGTAATCGAGACGCGAACGTTCCTCCCATCGGCCGGAGCGAAAAGCCTCTCTTCCCGCGACCAGATGAGTCGTCAACGATGCACACCATTCCCATGACAAGTCTGAAGCCTCAACTCAGTGCCGTGGCCATCGACAAGGCCTATCGCAAAGGGGACTACCACATTCCCGTGTTGCGGGGCGTGGATGTCTCGGTCACCAGTGGTGAATTCGTCTCGGTGGTCGGCCAGTCCGGTTCTGGTAAGAGCACGCTGATGCACCTGCTGGGACTGCTCGATGCTCCTGACCTGGGGGAAGTCCGCCTCAATGGGGAACGCATCGATGACCTGCCGGTGCGCGTGCGGGACGAACTGCGAAACCGGGTCTTCGGATTTGTGTTCCAGTTCTATCACCTGTTGCCCGAACTCAATCTGCTGGAGAACGTCCTCTCCCCTCTGATGATTCGCCACAGCGTCTGGACCTACTGGGCCAAACGCCGGGAACTGCGAGAGCAGGCGACGGCCATCATCGAACGGGTGGGTCTCAGCCACCGCCTGCGTCACAAACCATCGGAACTTTCTGGTGGAGAGATGCAGCGGGCCGCGATTGCCCGATCACTGGTAGGCCAACCGGAAATCCTGCTGGCGGATGAACCGACCGGAAACCTCGATTCACGGACCGGCGGCGAAATTATGGACCTGCTCCGCTCGTTGAACGAGGATGATGGCCTGACTATCATCATGGTCACGCACGACGATGACATTGCTCAGCAGTCGCAACGCATTGTCCGCCTGACGGAAGGCCGCATCCAGGAACTGGAAGAGGCAGCCTGAACCCGCGGGAAGGGACGGATGTCTGAAGCGGACACGCATCAGGTCGATGCGCTGGTCATCCCGTGCAGTTTCCTCCCTTGTGCCCGCAGAGCGTTCCATGTCGCAGCTGATTTACCTGAACGGTTCACTGGTCCCCAAGGAACAGGCCGTCGTCAGCGTTTATGACCACGGCCTGCTGTACGGGGACGGCGTTTTCGAAGGCATTCGTGTGTACAGCCACCGGGTCTTCATGCTGCCCGAACACGTCTCCCGGCTGTACGAAAGTGCCCGCGCAATCCGACTGACGATTCCCATCTCCGAAGCCGAGATGGTCGCCGCAGTGGAACAAACCGTGGCCGCCAACAGAATTGAAGACGGCTACGTGCGGCTGGTGATCACGCGTGGTGCGGGTTCGCTGGGTCTGGATATCCGCAAGACCAGCGATCCCCAGGTGATCGTCATCGCCGATACCATCACGCTCTATCCGCAGGAGTTGTACGAAAAGGGTTTGTCGATCGTCACGGCCAGCACGATCCGCAATCACCCCGGTGCGCTCAGTCCGCGGATCAAGTCGCTGAACTACCTGAATAACATTCTCGCGAAGATTGAAGCGACCGATCAGGGTTGCCTCGAAGCATTGATGCTCAATCACAAGGGCGATGTGGCCGAATGCACCGGCGACAACATCTTCATTGTGAAGCAGGGGGTCTTGAAGACACCCCCCACTGATGCTGGAATCCTCGAAGGCATCACGCGCAACGTCGTACTGCAACTCGCGGAGAAGGCTGGTATCCCGACAAGGGAAGTCACCCTGCAACGTCACGATCTGTACGTGGCCGATGAATTCTTCCTGACCGGCACTGCAGCAGAACTGATCCCGGTGGTGCAGCTCGATGGCCGCCCCATCGGCGACGGCAAACCGGGTCCAATGACTCAGCAACTCCTGGAACTCTTCCAGAAGTTCGCCCGCAGCGCTCGATAGTCACTTTGATGGCGAGTTCAATTCAGCGGCAACAACAGTCACCCTCGACTGCTGTTGCCGCAGTTCGTTTGGCAGAACTTCGCGCCGATGCACTACCACCAAAGCAGTGTCAGTCGCCCAGCTCGCGACGCAGTCGCTCGCGGTGATAGGCCAGTCGTTCGGCGGAGGACATCTCCGAAAGCTTGACCGCGGGACCGGACGGTTGAGCGGCTGCCGCCGGCTTGGGCTGTTGAGTCTTTGGCGTGGACGAACTGCCTGCGTAGCTCATTGAATTGTCGGTCAGTTGCTGATCCTCTTCCAGCGACCGCCATGGCCGAATCTGCAATTGCTGCAGCACGGAGTGATAGGCCCGGACCGCTTCTTCCGGAGTGATCACACCGTCAACGATGTGCCGCAGGAACTCGATGAAGGCGAGCTGATTTTCGGCATTGTTGATCTTGCGCCCATACAGAGCGATGCGAGCTCCGTATTTCTGGGCATCGTGAATCATCTGAAACGCATCACGCGTAGTGCCAGATGAACCTCCGAGAATGCCGACGATCAGGTGCGGATCGTACTGCACCAGTTCTTCGAGTGCCGCTGGTCCGGGGTAGGGAATCTTCAGGAACACCGGTCGACCTGCCGCAGGCACACCCGCCAGCGTGCGGGCGATC
>JAGQPW010000005.1:58082-90919 GCA_020426515.1 Planctomycetaceae bacterium
ACATCGTTGATAAAGTGCGGCACATCCAGCGGAGCCACGGCGCCGGGTACGTTCGGATGGAACACCTCCATGAAGTGCCGAAAGCCCTTGCGTTCCGCTTCCTCCCGAAACTCCTTGTACGCGTGCAGTGTGTCCAGATCGAGATCGCGATCGTTGTTAAACGTCAGCGAATACAGCCCCAGATTCGCTCCCCCCGAACGTTCTTCCGGAGCACAGTCGAGGTGGCCACATTGAGCATGATCGATCGAGGCGGTCCGAAACGGCCTCGCTGCGGACTGCGGAATGACGCTGCCCCGAAAGGCATAAATGTCGGTCGTATCGTTCGCCCGAATCGCAGGTGTGATCGGAGAATCGTCGAACAGCCGCTCGCGCAGCGTGAGCTGATCGCTCGTGCTGGCCGACATCAGCACAATGTCGACGACCGACTGCCGAATCACCTGCCGGATCTGCTCCCGGTATTCGGCCAGTGTCCGCTGACGTACTTCAGCATCGTGCCGCTCCGGCGACAGACCTGGGGCTCCAATGCCAAACGCCATGTCGGCATCCTTGGCATCGGCAATGATGAACTCGCAGCACCCCTGGGGGTCTGCATGAATCGCCGCCAGTTTGCGGTCGAGTGATTTCTGCACCGGTCTCAACTCCAATCCAACATGATCTGATCCACCGAAGTGGACGGGGTGGGCGCCATAATAGAGTGAAACTGGGCAAAAACTCCAACAGCGATCCCGACAGTGCGTTTGAGCGCACTGGATCACGAATTTGATCCTGGTCGCCAATATCTCACAGGCCAGCAAAGAATGACACCAGTCTGAAGACACTTTGCATCAATTTGACGAACCGGCAATCTTTGCCGGTTCTCCGGGTAATCCCACAAAGAGCTGTTCCTTAAGACCTTACGGAAACCTCACTGCCTACGGCACAGAAATCGCAATTGAATGCGTTGCCTCAACTTCGGGGCGACTTCAATCAAAGGGAAACAGGAGCAGTCAGATGAAACTTTTGGGAATCGCCCTCGCGGCTGCATTGGGATTGTTTGTCCTCACCGGTTCCGAAGCTCAGGCACAGAGTTGCCGCAACGGCGGCTATGGTGGGTATGGCGGCGGCTACGGAAGCGGGCTGTACATCAGCTCCGGTTCGTTCGGGATCGGAATCAACTCGGGTTACAACCGAGGCTACTACGGTGGCGGATATGGTGGGGGGTACAATCGTGGTTACTACCACGACACCAGCCACTACGATTACCACCCCACCTCACTGCAGCGTCACCGCAACCATTACCACGTTGTGCCCGGTCACTACGACTACCATCGGACCGGTCACTGGCATCGTTGAAACGCGGGGGCTGAGGAAGCTCAACGCATCAACAATGAAAACTGTTTACGAGACCTCCGCCGGCAGCAGCCACGGAGGTCTCTTGTTTTCCAGTAGGACTCGACCGCTTTTGCATTCTGCCCCTATACTCCGTTCCCTTCAACCGGCACATTCACAAGGTTGACTCCCGGAGTAACCAATGGTTCTGCAGAAGACAATTCACGAGAAACTTTCCGAACTGGCATCCAACCTGTGGTGGAGTTGGCAGCCCGATGTTTCGGCTCTGTTTCGTGAAATTGACCCCAAACGCTGGTCGGAGCTCTCGCACAATCCAATTGTTCTGCTGCGAGAATACGGGCCCGATGAGCTCGAAGTCCGTGCCCGTGAACTTGTGCTCCATTCGCGAATCAACGCCACGTACCGCCGCTGGCAGGAGTACATGAAGTCCACCGACACCTGGGGCGATACGCATGCCGGAGTCCTCGGACATCGCCCAGTCGCGTACTTCTCGGCCGAGTTCGGCATTCACGAGTCACTGCGAATCTACTCCGGTGGACTTGGAATTCTTTCTGGCGACCACCTGAAAAGCGCTTCCGACCTGGGCGTTCCGCTCGTTGGCGTGGGATTGTTCTACCGCAAAGGGTACTTCACACAGCAGGTCAATCAGGATGGCTGGCAACAGGAAGAGTACAGCCTCGCCGATCCCGCCGACCTGCCTCTGACCGAAGTCACCACGCCTGACGGAACTCCGCTGCTGATTTCCGTGGATACGCGAACCGGTCAGATTTTTGCCCGGGTGTGGCAGGTGGAGTGCGGACGCGTACCGCTGTATCTGCTGGATACCGATGTCGAGCAGAACTCCGAAGAAGATCGACAGCTCACGGCCCAGTTGTACGGCGGCAATCAGCGCACGCGAATTCGCCAGGAGTTACTGCTCGGCGTAGGGGGCGTGCGAGCGCTGGCGGCACTTGGCATTCATCCTCGCGTCATTCATATGAACGAAGGTCACTCGGCCTTCGCTTCACTGGAAGTCATTCGCATGCGGATGCATGACGATGGCCTGGGCTTTGAAGATGCCCTGCGGGAAACCACCGCCATGGGGACCTTCACGACTCACACGCCAGTCCCCGCCGGTCACGACCGCTTCGATGGCGGCCTGATGGAAGAACACCTGGGCCCGCTGCGAGAAGCACTGGGATTGGACTACGAAGGCTTCCTGGGGCTGGGACGCGTCGACCCCCACAACTATTCGGAAACGTTCTGCATGACCGTGCTCGCGTTCAAAACAACGCGACGAGCCAATGCCGTTTCCAACCTGCACGGGGTGATCAGCCGCCGCATGTGGCAACATCTGTGGCCGTACCGCAGTGAAGAAGAAATTCCAATTGGACATATCACCAACGGCGTGCACGTCCCAACCTGGCTCGCGCAGCAGATGCGCGTCCTGTACGATCGCGTGCTGCCCGCCAACTGGCATCTTCGCAGCGGGGAACCCGAAGTGTGGAAGGGATTCGAAGATGTCCCTTCGCTCGAAGTCTGGGAAACACACCAGTCGCTCAAGAACCGCCTGATCGTCTACGCACGTTATCGCCTGACACGTCAGGCCGAGCGCTACGGTGCCTCCGAAGAGGCGAAGGCCGAACTGCAGCAGGTCCTCGACCCTCAGCATCTGTTGATCGGTTTCGCCCGCCGCTTCGCTCCGTACAAGCGAGCCGATCTGGTGATGCGCGACATCGACACGCTGCTGAACATCGTCAACGACTCCAAACATCCGGTCCAGTTCATCTTCGCCGGGAAAGCCCATCCCGCCGACGACATGGGCAAGCAGATCATGCAGCGGATCGTCCAGATGTCGCGTGAGAAACAGTTCAACGGCCGAATCGTGTTCCTGGAAGATTACGACATTAACCTGGGGCGTCATCTTGTTCAGGGGGTCGATGTGTGGCTGAACAATCCCCGCCGACCACTCGAAGCCTCGGGCACAAGCGGTCAAAAGGTGGTGCTCAATGGCGGCCTCAACCTGTCCGTCCTCGACGGCTGGTGGGCTGAAGCGTTCGATGGCAAGAACGGTTTCGCCATTGGAGATGGACTGATTCACGCCAATCAGGAAGTCCAGGATCAGCGTGATGCCGATGACCTGCTCCGCGTGCTGCAGGAGGAAGTCATTCCGCTGTACTACACCCGCAATCAGGACGATTTGCCGCTGGAATGGATTGAACGCATGAAGCGTGCTGTCCGTACACTGGGTTGGCGATTCAACGCCGACCGCATGGTGATGGACTACCTGAACGCATCTTACGTTCCCGCAGCCGGCAGTACGTCCTGCGAGATGCGGATCATTCCGTAGTTCTGTTCAGTAGAAATTCCGATGGCCACAATCACCACCGATACTGGCTTGTGCGCGCAGGCCTTGCGGGTGGGCAAACTGGTGGCATTCGGCACAGAGACCGTTTACGGACTGGGGGCGAATGCACTCGACCCACAGGCTGTTGCACGCATTTTTGCCGCAAAGGATCGTCCGGAATTCGATCCATTGATCGTCCATCTCGCGCACGCGAAACAGGTCCCAACGATCGCGGACGTGAATTCGCCATACATCCCAACCCTCGTGGAGCGGTTCTGGCCTGGACCGTTGACGTTGCTGCTCCCCAGGAAGGACTGCATCCCCGATCTCGTCACGTCCGGATTACCTGAAGTCGGCGTGCGGGTACCGCGACACCCTCTGGCTCTGGAGTTGCTCTCGGCGGCGGGAATTCCGGTCGCCGCCCCCAGCGCCAATCTGTTCGGACGCATCAGCCCCACAACAGCTCAGCACGTGCAGGATCAGCTGGGCAACCGCATCGACTGGATTCTCGATGGCGGGTCCTGTCAGGTGGGAATTGAATCAACCGTACTGCGCGTTGATGCTGACGGGCACGGCACCGTCCTTCGTCCCGGCGGCGTGACACTGGAAGACCTGCAAACCGTATTGCCTCAGGTGACACTGGCCCCCGGTTTGCTGGAGTCACAGGCTGCGGCATCACCGGGTCAGTTGCTGAAGCACTATGCACCGCGCAAGCCGCTTCGCATCGTCTCGGACTGGAGTGCTCATCCTACGGTCACCAATGCGGTCGGACTGGTCCTCGACTCGCCTCCTCCAGGAACGTTTGTAGCGATCGAAGTCCTCGCTCCCGACAGCTCTCTTGTGACAGCCGCAGCCAATTTCTTTGCAGCACTGAGGCGACTCGATGCCGGGCCGGGTGAAGTCATTCTGGCGGAACCATTTCCACAGTACGGATTGGGCATTGCTTTGAATGACCGTTTGCGGCGCGCTGCCACCGGTTCCGGGGAGATCTCCCGAACGGATTAACCGAAGGGTGCATGCGCTGGATGGTAGGGTGACATCCAGAAACTCGGAACGTGAGTGAGATCGCGGGCCGGAGTGATGGGCCGTGCGGCAATCGGAACCATATCCCTGCACGTTGACACCGACGCCGATTCAGGCCATTCACCCCACTGCCATTGAGCGAATGCCCCCCCTTATCGAGGCACAACTGCAGTTGGGAGTGTCAATCAACGGAGCACTGCAGTATCGTCTTGAGAACTGTGTATCCGCTGGAAACCATGCTGTGGCAACGCAGCCTGATGTTGCGGATTCGTCCCTTGCCTTGTGTCTCAACATGGGAACCGGAGTATGCGTTCGCTCACCTTGCTGCTGGTCTGTTGTGGATGGTGCTGGCCTCTTGCTGCGGAAGAAGTCCCGTTGAAACTGCACTGGGAGAAGAACTACCTCACCATCTCGGGACCGAACCTGCCGGGTGAGTTCATCAAGATTCATTATCTCGAAGCGTATTGCCGCGCCGGTTCCACAGATGCCGACTGGGTCAAGCACACGCGTATGCAGCACACGACCGAGCTGCTCGAAGCCGATCCCAATGGGCAACATCTGAAGTTGAAATGTCAGGTGGGGGACGAACTGGTTGTGAATCACGACATTCGGTGCACGCACGATGAAGTTCAGTTCTCCATCGAGGCACACAACCCCACGCAGCAGCGATCCGAAGCTCACTGGGCGCAGCCCTGCATTCGCCTCGACCGCTTTACCGGGGGCGACCAGCAGTCCTATCTGGCCAAGAGTTTCATCTTTCTGGATGGCGAACTGACCCGCATGCCCACGCGCGACTGGGCCACCGAGGCCCGTTATGTTCCCGGACAGGTTTGGGCTCCGCGTGGCGTCGATCGGAACGATGTGAATCCCCGACCACTGAGTAAGCTGGTTCCCAGCAACGGGCTGATCGGCTGCTACTCCGCCGATGACAAGATGATCTTCGCCACGGCATTCGAGCCCTATCAGGAACTGTTCCAGGGAGTCGCCATTTGCCTGCACTCCGACTTTCGTCTCGGTGGGCTGAAGCCGGGTGAGACGAAGCAGATTCGTGGACGTATCTATCTGGTCCCCGCCAATGTCCCCGCACTGCTGAAACGCTATGCCGCCGACTTTCCGGAGCAGGTGGCAGATGCCAGATAGGGCTTCGTGAGTGCCACTTGTCACTACGTGAGTCGCCGCCTGGGTTCAGCTCAGCGCCCCATTCAACACATCCGACATGATTCGATGCTGCTCAAATGAGGTGTTGTCGACTATGCTGCGATTCGTGCGGTTCGAACTTCCCTTAATTGCGTTCAGGCTCCCATGCTCGATCTCGTTTTGCAGATGATGGCCATCCCCGGCAAGAGTGGTCAAGAGCGGCAGATCGCCGAGTTTATCGTCTCCCGGCTGAGAGATTCCGGCGTTCCCGATGCGGCCATTCAATTCGACACCGCACACAAGAAGAGCCACATCGGTGGAGAGGTGGGGAATCTGATCGTCAAACTCCCTGGCACCGTGCGAGGTCCGCGCCGACTGCTGATGGCCCACATGGACACGGTTCCGCTGTGCGTCGGTTCGCAGCCTTATCTCGATGGTGAGTTCATTCGTTCGCGAGATCCCAAAACGGCACTCGGAGGCGACAATCGGGCCGGCTCGGCAGTTGTGCTGAGCACGTGGCTGCGCATCGCGAAAGATGGGTTGCCACACCCTCCGTTGACGCTGTTCTGGCCAGTGCAGGAGGAAGTCGGACTGGTCGGCGCCCGCTACGTCACTGCGTCAAAGTTGGGCAAGCCTCAACTCTGCTTCAACTGGGATGGTGGCCTCCCCAACATGGCGGTGATCGGGGCAACGGGAGATGACCATCTCGCAATCAAGATTCACGGTCTGGCCAGCCACGCTGGTGCTCACCCGGAACACGGTATCAACGCCGCCGTCATTGCCGGACTGGCCATTGCCGAACTGCAGGCCGAAGGTTGGCATGGTCTGGTTGTGAAGGGAAAGCAAACCGGGACCAGCAACATTGGCGTCGTCTCCGGTGGTGATGCAACAAATGTGGTGATGGATACACTTACGCTCCACGCCGAGGCTCGCAGTCACAACCCGAAGTTTCGCGCCCGCATCGTGGAGGCCTATCGCAAGGCATTCGTGAAGGCGGCAAAGTCGGTCCGGAATGCGGCAGGGCAGTGCGGTTCAGTCGATTTCGAACCCCGCCATAAGTATGAGTCGTTCCGGCTCAGCGAAACAGAGCCGGTGGTCCAGGCGGCGCTGGGAGCGATTCGTGCCGTTGGCATGGAGCCGCTGACTCGGATCTCGAATGGCGGACTGGACGCCAACTGGATGTTCGCGCACGGGTTGACCACGGTCACTCTGGGCTGCGGACAGGCGGGGATTCACACCGTCAAAGAGAAACTCTCTGTCACGCAGTTCGAACAGGCCTGCAAAGTGGCCCTGCTGCTGGCGACTGGGCAGGCGTAATTTTCTTCTCAAATCTCTTCTCAACGAAGCCTCCTCGCTGCCTGGAGTCTCGCAGCCGGGATGTGGTGTTTTGTGAACGTCACGCCAGTGGCCACAAACTTTCCGCAATCGGCCAAGTTTTTTTTGCTTCTCCAAATTCCTGACCTAGGTTTTGGCAGGTTCCGAAGAGTTGCTCGCAAGAGTGCTTCGGGGCTCCAAACAACAGGACTTCAGATGACGCAGTCTGTCCGGATGTCCCGGCAGATGCCCATCTAAACAGGTCATGCGGTGGTGAGAGACCGCCTGGCTGGACAATTGAGAGAGGACGAAAAAATGATTCGCTTTGTTGATGCAGTTAAGACATTCCTGAAGGAAGAAGATGGCCCAACCGCGGTTGAATACGCCGTCATGCTGGCCCTGATCGTCATCGTCTGCTTGACCGCCATCCGCGCTGTCGGTACCGCCACGAATGCGAAGTTCAACCAGATCGCCACCGAGCTGAACGCAGGCTAATCCCTGTTCGGTGAATGTGTGAACGTGGATCGCCGCCCGGGTGAGGAGACCCTCTTCCCGGGCGGTTTCCCCATATCACTTCTGAGTTTGACAACTGAACTTACGTGTCCGCTTCGCTCGTTTACACCCTTGAGCATTTGCAGGAACACTCCCATGTCACCGTTTTGGATTGATTTTGAAACGATCTCCCTGGTGCAGATTCTGCCGGTCATTGCGATTGGCTGGATGCTGCTGACGATGCCTGTGTCCGGCGTCGGGAGTCGTTAGTCGACAAGCTCTCCCCTTTAGAAAGGCCGGCAATCATGGACTGGAATACCATTCTGTTTTCAAATCTGCCCGTTAAGTTGGTCACCGTACTGCTGATCTGGGCGGCTTACATCGACGGCAAGCAACTGCGCGTGCCAAACTGGCTCACCTTCCCCATGATCCTCAGCGGAATGGCCTACAACACCTATGTGGGTGGCTGGGGCTGGGATGGTTTTCTGATGGCCTTCGTTGGAACCATCGTTGGCATCATGACCTTGCTTCCACTGCGACTGGTCGGCGGCATGGGCATGGGCGATGTGAAGCTGATGGCCGGAATTGGCGCCTGGCTGGGCGTCGCCATCACCTGGAACATCTTCGTCGCAACCGTGTTCGTGGGAGCCGCCATGGCCATCATCATGGTGCTCTGGAAGGGTGAATGGACCAAGCACTACGGTCAGTTCATGTTAATCTGGGCTGAATGGACCAACATCCGCAATCCAGAGAAGCTGGCCGCTATCGCCAAAGAGCGCAAACCCCGCATGTTCCTGTTGCCCTATGGCATTCCGATTTGCATCGGAGCCATCATCTACTTTGCCTGTGCCGGAATGTACGTCTGATTCCAAGACTCATCCTGGGGGACCACAACGTTGACACTCGCATCAACAGGCGGTGTCAACGCCCCCCCTGAGTCAACCTGGGCAACATGGGCAGTCCAAACGAGCCAGGTCACCCCGAAATAAACAACCAGAATGATCAATTCAACCCGCATAACCGGCATAAATTGAAGCGTCCGGGCAGATGGTGCCGATTCTGACTCTACCGAGTTGTCTCGGAACCGTCTCCATTGCAGGGCTTCAAACGCCAATCGTGCTGGAGGCTGGAAATGAAACCTAAAACCATCATGTTGCTGGCCGTAGCTGGAGTTTGCGGTCTGGTGTCGTTGCTTGGCTTCCAGGCCATGCAAACGGGCCAGAAGGCTCCCAAGGTCGAAAAAGCCCGTGTGCTGGTCGTCGTAGACGAGATTGGCGCGGGATCGGCTTTGAACCAGGACAACGTCACTTTTCGGGAGATACCCGTGTCGTCACTGCCCAAAGATCCCGTGCTGAACGAAGCTCAGTACAAGGATCGCAGTGCGCTCATCCCCATGATGGCTGGCGACATTGTCCGCATGTCCAAGCTGACCGAGCCAGGCGTTTCCGGAGCATCGTCGCAGATTCCCAAGGGTTGGCGAGTCACTACGATTTCCGTCAACGACAACCACACCAACAGCGGCATGCTGCGTCCGGGAGACCGGGTGGACGTGCTGGTTACGTACAAGACCAGCGCAGGCCGCGCCACATCGACAAAAACGAAAACACTGTTGGAATACGTGGAGATTTTCGCCACCGACAACCAGACAGCCTCAAAGGCCGACAACGAAACCAAGAAGGTCAAGAACGTTTCGTTGCTGCTGACTCCGGAGCAGGTGAACTATGTTCTGCTGGCCGCCAGCAAGGGAAATTTGAGCCTGTCGTGGCGACACCGCATGGATGATGAACTGGTGCAGGTGGGTGACATCGATGATGCCCTGCTCGAAGAACTCGAAGGGACCGTGGGCATCTACGAAGATCGCCCCTTGTACGACCATATGTCGGACGAGGAAACCCTGTCGCACCCGACCCAGAACGTGGCCGTCGAGCCTGCAGCTCCACAGACCAATTCCCCGGCCAACTTCCTGTCCTCCGTATCACAACAACCCGTTGCTCCGCCGATGGCGGGAACCATCGACTCTCAGCCGCTGTGGACAATGCATGTCTACAACGGGAGTGCTCCTGAGATTCAGCAGTTCACCATTCCGGTCGAAGCAACAACAGAACTGGGGATGAGTCCCGAACAGGGGTCCTCATTTTCTGCAGGTTTGAAAGCTCTGTTTGGTGGTCCCAAAGCCTCCTTCCCAGCGAACAATTGAAGTCAACGTCCGGATGTTTCCCACGACGATCGCCGGGAAGCAGCTGGACACAAAGTCAGTTCGGTCGCGACTCGGATGTCGCGACCAGCATGAAAAACGGATTGCCGGTTTCGGCAGGACACTCCAGTGGACACACGCTGGAGTGTCCTGACCGATTTATGTCGGCAGGCCAATGGAACGACAATCGAGTGCTGCGAACATGTTCGTTACAGCACTCCTGTCAACTGAGGTGCATGGATGCTAACTCTCACCGGGTCTCTCAGACGCCAACTCGTCCCATGGACGTTCGCTGCGACTGCGTTTGCCGCTGCAATCACGGCCTCGGCACAGGGGCCTCCGGCACCCTCGCTCCCGCGCAATCCAACTCCTCGCGCAGAAGCGGTGAAGCCAGGAGAGGCAGTCCTGCGGATTGTCGCCCCCACGACTCAGTTGACGATGATCTCGCTGGAGTCGCAGGTCGTTTCCCTGCCGCAACGAATCAAGGTGGTCGACGGACACAATCCGGACGTCGTCAACATCATGGCCCTTTCGCCCAATCAGCTGCGTATCCAGGCCGAGAGTGCTGGCGTTACCAAAGTCAAACTGATTGACGAAATGGACAATGTGCATGTCCTTGAGATTCTCGTCGAGCAGGATACACGAGAACTGGAAGCTTACCTCGAACGCCTGTTCCCCGGATCCACCATCGAAGTTTTCGGCTTTCGCGACTCCATCGTCCTGCGAGGCTGGGTGACCGATCCATCGCACATCCCCCGCATCATTGCCGTTGCCGAGAGCTTCTCACCCAAGGTTCACAACCAACTGGAAGTGGCCGGAGCGAGCCAGGTTCAGCTGCACGTCAAGGTGATGGAAGTCCAGCGGAGCAAGCTGCGTGAACTGGGCTTCAACTTCGTCATCGGAGGCGAAAACTACTTTGTGGGCAATTCCATTGGCGGCATTGCCCCGCTGTCCAGCCCCACATCACTGACAGCGGGAGCGGCGCCAGTCACCGGTGTCGCCAGCTCTGCCTTGACCGCTTCCGAAGTCCTGTTCGGAATCACCAGCAACACCACAACATTTCAGGGATTCGTAAAAGCCCTGCAGTCAGAAGCACTGGCCAAGACTTTGGCGGAACCCGTCCTCGTCACGACCAGCGGTCGTCCGGCTTCCATGCTTTCGGGAGGAACGTTTCCCGTTCTGATTCCTTCGGGTGCCCTGGGAACAGCGACAATCGCCTGGCGTGAGTTCGGAATCCGCCTGGATGCTGTTCCGATTGTCCTCGGGAATGGACGTTTGAGACTGGACATTGCTCCGGAAGTCAGCGACCGGGACTTCAGCAGTGGCGTCAGCTTTAACGGTCTTGTGGTCCCAGGAATTGCTACCCGCAAAGTCAACACTCAGGTGGAAATGCGATTCGGGGAAACGCTGATGATCGGCGGGCTGATTTCCACTCGCCGCAACGGTACCAACCAGAAGATTCCGCTGCTGGGAGAACTGCCTCTTGTGGGGGCTGTTTTCAGCCGCAAGAAGTATGAACTCGCGGAAACGGAACTGCTGATCATGGTTACCCCGCAACTGGCATCGCCTCTGCAGGACTGTCAATTGCCGATGTACGGTCCCGGCCAGGCAACCGACGACCCGATCGACAAGGAACTGTACTTCGATGGCTTCCTCGAAGTCCCGCGGTATGGACCCGAGTGCCCGGACTGCGAACTCCCGTACGGACAGGCTGGTGGACAGCCGATCCCAATCGATCCTTACCAAATGCCATCGGGAGCAGATCCGAACTACGCTCCTACCCCGGAAACTCCACCGAACCTGATCGTGCCAACCAGCGGGACGCAGGACAATAAGGGAGTGAATCAGGCATCTGGCTTGAACCCGTTTCGATCCACTTCCAGTGGAACCGATGATCGACCTCAACGCCGTCCTTTGCTGGGAGGCTCAAGTTCAGCTGCTCGACTGATCGAACCTCGCGACTCATCAACGACCAACTCTCAGTCAACAAGTCCTTGACGCCATTCGAGAACAACGCTCTCGAAGCGATCAGTTCCATTAAGTGCGTACAGCCGACTCACGACGGGCCTGTGAGTCCTGGAGAGTAAGTATGAATAACACCGTTCGCATTGCGATTGTTGACCCTATCGACCCATCACGGAACTCGATCAAGAATCTGCTGCTGGGCATCGACTGGGTGTGGCTGGAAGCCGAATGTTCCCGGTACGAGTTCTTCTCGGAAATCGTGGAGCAGACCGGCCCGGATGTCGCCCTGATTTCTCTGGATGCCGATGCGCAGCGAGGCTTGGCGCTGGTGGCCGAAGTGGCCCTCGCGCATCCCACCTGCGCCGTCATGGTCGTCAGCAAGTCGCAGGAAGGCAGCCTCATCCTGCAGGCCATGCGGAACGGTGCCAAAGAGTTCCTGTCGGCACCATTGCGGCTGGATGATTTCATGTCGGCCCTGGATCGTATTCGGGGAGCAAGCGGCAACAAGCAGGGCAAGAGCAAGACCAGTCGCATCGTCACCCTGGTCGGTGCCAGTGGCGGTGTGGGATGCACATCGCTGGCCGTGAACCTGGGCTGTGCACTCGCCATGAACGAGGAAAACAGCGTCGCCGTGATTGACCTCGACCTGGCACTGGGCGATGCCGATGTGTGGCTCGACATCATTCCCGATTACACCATCCAGGACGTGGCCGACAACATCACGCGACTGGACTATTCAATGCTCAAGCGATCGCTGACGCAGCACGCCACAGGCGCGTTTCTGCTGCCGCGTCCGGTGCATCTTTCCTCAACGCCCCCGATGACCCCCGAGCAACTGCAGCGGGTCGTGGCCCTGCTCAAGGCGACATTTTCGCATCTGATCATTGATGTCACTAAGACCTTTTCGCCGCTCGACATGGCGGCAATGGAAGTCTCAGACAACATCTTCATCGTGACTCAGCTGGACTTGCCCTGCCTGCGAAACGTCGTCCGTATCAACTCGTTCCTGGAAGACAAGGGACTCGGTGCGCGAGTCAAAGTCCTCGTCAACCGGGCGGGCATGGGTGAATCGCAGATCAGCATGAACAAGGCTCTGGAAACGATCGGTCGCGAAGTGTTCGCTCAAATCCCCAATGAGTATGCCACCGTGATTGAGTCTCGAAACAACGGAATCCCGTTTGTACAGGAGCAACCCAAATCGCGAATCTCCCGTGCGATCCAGCAGCTGGCACTCAACGTTGACTCCTCAGTCGCCACTGTGGCCGAAGAAGTGGAAGTCGAAAAACCCAAACGCAGCGGGCTGTTCCGATTTCTGGGAAGCAAGTAGTCGATGCGCTGCGCCGTGCATTTGACCAGCTGAGCCTGCACTTCGAGTGATCATGGCGTACCTGATTTTTGGACTGGCTGTTCTAGGTCACACGACTCTGTGGATCTCGGTCATCAACCGGCTGCACGCTCGTCCGTGGCCTGAATCCCTGCTGCGCAAAGTTCGACATCTTCACGATGTCTGCGTACTGCTGTTCCCAATTCTCCTCGTCATTGGAGCAGGATGGCTGGGACCTCAATTGCTTCGGGGCGGAAGCTGGTTGAGTCTGGACTGGCTGTGGATAACGGTCTTCGGCGTGTGCGGTTCTGGCTGCGTCTGGCTGGCGTTCGTTGTCGTCCGACATTGGCTGGAACGCTCGCCACGCCAGCTAACCAGTGAAACGAGCCACGGAATTGACGTCGCTGCCGAGTTGGGGGAGCGTCCGATTTCTCCCGGCCCGTACCACGTGCTGGCAACCATCCCCTGGAATGAACAGTTCACGCTGGAAGTCACTCGAAAGACGTTCACACTGCCACGTCTGCCCGAGGGACTCGATGGCATGCGAATCTGGCATCTCTCCGACTGGCACTTTCTGGGGACGATCGAGCGCCGTTACTACGAACGTGTCGTGCGCGAGATTCAAACCGAGTCCGCCGACCTGTTCTGCTTTACCGGCGATCTGATTGACCGCATGGAGTGTCTCGACTGGCTGGACACTACCTTCGCGACACTCGACGCATCGGCTGGAAAACTGTTCATCCTCGGCAATCACGACTGGAACCAGCGTCCCGAGGAAGTTCGTGAACGGATGCAAACGGCTGGCTGGATCGATGTGGCCTCGCGAGTCGAGTCCCTCACCATTCGAGGCATCCCCATTGCCGTTGGTGGTGATGAGACGCCCTGGATGGGAACGGAACCGGACTTCTCCAGTGTTCCCGAGTCGACGTTTCGACTGCTGCTCTCTCACACACCCGACAATCTGGCCCGCGCACGACGAGCCAAGATCGACCTCATGCTTTCCGGCCACACACACGGTGGGCAGGTGCGGCTGCCACTGATCGGGCCGGTCTTCTCTCCCAGTCGCAGTGGCGTGCGTTATGCCAGCGGCACGTTCTGGAAATCACCCACGCTGCTGCACGTTTCTCGGGGATTGGCTGGCCAACACCCCCTGCGATGGAACTGCCGCCCCGAAGTGACGTTGATCACGCTTCGCCGCGGTTAGCGCACTACTCGCCGGTCCACTGCGGCGGGCGCTTTTGCAGGAAGGCCGAAATCCCTTCCTGCGCATCGTGCGTGACGGCGTTCTCGGTCATCACATGCACAGCCCGGTCGTACGCTGTCGACTCGTCAAGTGGCAATTGATCGTAAAACGCCCGTTTGCCCATCGCGATCGTGAGTGAGCTGGACTGGCAGATCGCCGTCGTCAGTTCCGCCACAGCCGCATCAAGCTGATCTTCTGGTACCACGCGATTGACCAGCCCCGCCGCCAGTGCCTGCTGAGCATTGATCGGCTTGCCGGTCAGTAACATTTCCATTGCCAGTTTGGGAGCGATGTTGCGAACCAGCGGCACCATCGGCGTGGTGCAGAACAATCCAATTTTCACTCCCGGTGTCGCGAACTGGGCCTGATCGACAGCCACCGCCAGATCGCACGCCGCTACCAGCTGGCAACCTGCGGCGGTTGCGAATCCCTGCACCTTCGCAATCACCGGTTGCGGCACCTGATGAATCCGCTGCATCACACGCGAACAGGTGGCAAACAACTCCTGATAGGCTTCGGCAGGCTGCTCGGTCATCTCGCCCAGATCATGCCCGGAGCAAAACACCGGGCCGGACGACGTGAGGACGATGACCCGTACACTGCGATCGTCGCCGAGCTGCGTGAGAGCCTGATCGAGTTGCTGCAACAGCGACAGAGACAACGCATGTCGACGCTGCGGCCGGTTGAGCTGCAACGTCGCCACACCTTCGTCATGAGTGATCAGCAGGTCTGACATCGTTTCGGAGTCCCTGTTCGCAAGAGTGGCTGAGCAATCCGGTCAATCAGCCTCAGTCGATAATGGGCAGCATTTCCAGCATGCCTGGCTGCACGTGCTGCGTGACGATGGAGCCAATCAGCGTTGTCGGCGTGACATCATGAATCACGACCTGAGCCAGTGTCCCCGCCAGCCTCGGATTGCCGTCGAATACCACAATGCGGTCACACTTGCTGCGACCGGTCAGCTGGAGCGTCGGACCGCGCATATGATCTTCGCCGGAAAGTTCGACAAACGTCTCATCCTCGCTGTGATCGACTCCGGAATTCCCATCGTGCCAGCCCGGGAGGGCCCCCCCATCGAGCATCTTCCCGGCATGCTTGCTCGGCCCTTCCACCAGCACTTCCACAGTACGGCCAATGAAGAGGGCATTGTCTTCTTCGCTGATGCTGTTCTGCAGTGCGAGCAGTTCGTTGTTGCGACGCTTCTTCACATCTTCCGGAATGTCATCCGCGTATAGTTCGTGCGCTTTGGTGCCGGGGCGAGGGCTGTACTTGAAGATGAAGCTGTTCTTGAAACGATACTCTTCCACCGCCTGCATGGTCAGCTGGAACGACTCCTCCGACTCACCGCAGAAGCCGACGATGAAGTCGCTGGAGACCGAACAGTCCGGGAGGTACTCGCGAATGCGGGCGAACATGTCGCGATAGTCGGCAGTGGTGTAGCCACGTTTCATCCGCTTGAGGACATCATCACACCCAGCCTGCAGTGGCACGTGCAAATAGCGCGCGACCTTGGGCAGGTCGCGAATCGCTTCCAGCAGATCGTTCGTCATATCCTTGGGGAAATTGGTGACAAACTTGATCCGCAGAATGCCGTCGACATCATGAATCAGTCGCAGCAGGTCGGACATGCGGAACAGCTGGCCATCCTGTGTGTGCTTGTAGCTGTTGACCGTTTGCCCCAGTAAGGTGATCTCGCGCACGCCCTGAGCTGCAAGCGATTCCACTTCCCGCAAAATGTCGCGCGGCGGTCGGGACTGTTCGGGACCACGTGTTGTGGGGACGACGCAGTACGTGCAAAACTTGTCACAGCCAATCATGATCCGCACATACGCCTGCCATGGCGACGGACGCATCGACGGATCGCGTAACGGGTCGTAACTCTCAAAGCTGCCCGCCACTTCATCCCGCGAACCATCGCGGCGGCCAAGTGAGACTGCCAGTTGCTTCTTGCGGGTGCGGCGAACCTCGTCAACGAGTTTGGGAATTTCGGCCAGTTGACCGGTGCCCACCACCAGATCGACGTGCGGAGCCTTCTGGAAGATCAGGTTCTGATCCTTCTGAGCCATGCAGCCAATCAGACCGATCACCTGCTGCGGCCGTTTTTCACGCCCATGCTTGAGACGCCCGACCGAGCTGTAGGTTTTGTGTTCAGCCAGTTCGCGCACGCTACACGTGTTGAACAGGACCGTATCGGCATCCTGTGGACTGCTGCACAATTCATAGCCCTGCTGTCGCAATGCCGCGACCACGAGTTCGCTGTCCAGCACGTTCATCTGGCAGCCAACCGTTTCGATGTACAGCTTTCCGTTGTGCTCGTTGTGTTCCATAAGAAAACGTCAGTCATTCGGCCCTGCATGGCAAGGCCCCAAAGGTCAATAAAAGTTGCGTCCCCTGTTCCACGAACAGGAAACGCATTGTCGTCCGGCGACCGTTACAGGGGAAGACCGGCCTGATCAGCCCCGAACTCTCGTCTCTGGATTTCGTTCAATCCGCCAGCTTCTGCAGCCGAATGCGGCGGTACTCCATTTGTCCGCGATCCCCTTCGAGACCAATCGGACCAGTCTCCGGAAGTTTGAATTCCGCTTCCAGTACTTCGCCATTACAGGTGCAGTGAGCGACCTGCCCCTTCACGCTGATGACCAGTTCGTTCCAGTCTTGGGGCTTGTACGATTTCAGTTCCTTGTACGGTCCGGCCAGCGGGTAGTCGCGGCATTGAAGCTGCGGCTTGCGAATGAACACGCCACTATCGGCGTTTGGCGTCGCCCGAAACTCCAGTTTGAGGACGAAGTCCGTCGGAAATTCTTCGGTCGTCCACATCTGCTGAATGCGGCGGCCTTCGACCGGCGTCGTCACGACAATGCGGCCATTCTTCGCCACGTAACGTCCATCGTTGCTGGCGACTTTTCCATCAAAGGCCTGCTGGATTTCCAGCGTCTTCTGGTCGCGGAAGCACCAGCCGGTCAGATCGTTCCCGTTGAACAGGGAGATGAAACCCGGTTCCAGCGTGAAATCATCGGGCTCGGTTTCAGTCCAGCCGAAGGTCGCGAACAGTGGTTTCAACGCTGCCGACCACTTGGCGTAACCTACGTCATTGGGATGCAGCAGGTCGGGGAACTCTTCCACCTTGGCGTCACCATCCGCATTCGCAAACAGCGTCCAGGTATCCAGCACGGTAACCTGCGGGTTTTCTTTGACCCCCGCGGCGACGAGTTCGTTGATCTTCTTGATTTTGTCGGCCGGGCGAGACTTTGTTTCGGAACTGGGGAAGACCTGATTGATCACGATCGGCATCTCGGGATTGTGCTTCTTGAGTTCAGCCAGAATCAGTTGCACGTTGGCGGCGATCACTTCGGGCTCGGCCTTGTCGCCCAGATCGTTGGTCCCCATCAGCATGATGACGCCGCGCGGGTTCAGGGAGAGCACATCCTCCTGCAATCGAATCAGCATTCCGCGCGTCGTATCGCCGCTGATGCCTCGATTGGCGAGCTTAAGGTTGGGAAAGCTTTTGCGAAAATCGTCGCCCCAGCCTTGTGTGATGGAATCACCCAGAAAGACGATTGCCTGCTGATCCTGCTCGCCCCGCTGGGCCCACGCACTGCGGCGCTGTTTCCACAACTTTTGGAACCAGTCCTGCCGGCGCAGCGGCCCGGCACCGGGAAGCCCATCGTCAGTTGCCGGCAGCGTGTACCGGTCCGCAACGGGCTGATCCTGTGCAGGCAGCCACTGAGGCTGAAGGCAGATGAATCCAAGGAGACAAACGGCAAGAGCGAGCGGTGTTTTCATGCGGGAATCGTCGCCAATGATGTCGGAACTTGCAAGCGGCGACGACACGCGCGATGGACCTTGTTACCGAGCTACCGACTCGCCCCGGTGTCCAACTTCAACTGGTCCGCGAACTGCCTAGCGGTGACGGAGAGAGGGAGTGATGCCAGTTCCTCTGGCGTCGCCCAGCGGGTCTCCCCATCAGGAATGCTGCCGCTGAGCCACTCGGCCTGATAACACAACAGTCGAATTCGATATCGCGTGACCGAGTGGCGAATCTGCAGCGGATCTCCCTGCAACGCGATGCGCAAACCCCAGTCCTGCTTCAGGTGGTCGGTCAATTCGCGTTCCACCGGCCGCAAGGCCTGCCGAGAGAGGCGAGTCGCGTACTCAAGACTGCGAACCGAACAGCGGGGAAAGTCCCACAGTCCAGACCAGCGTTCCCCGTTACTTCGTCGACGCACAAAGAAACGCCCCTGCCGCTGAACGGCAATCGCCCCCTCCACCAGCGGCGTGATCTCCGGGCGTTTGGCAGCGACAGGAATTTCCTGTTGCAGTCCCAATCGGAACGCCGTGCAGAATTCCTGGAGAGGACAGGCGGGACAGTCGGGGTTTTGTGGTCGACAGACGAGTGAGCCGACCTCCATGAGCGCCTGATTGGTCAGCCCGGCTCCGGTTTTCGGAGGCAGCAGCGCCGCCAGGTCCCACAGCAGTCGTTGACCGGCCGCCTTGCGAGGATCATCACGGTAGCCAAGCAGCCGGGAGTACACGCGAACGGTATTCGCTTCGAGAATCGGAGCGCCGCGATCGTAGGCAAACGAGACGATGGCTCCGGCTGTGTAGCGGCCGATGCCGGGGATCTGCTGCAGCGTGCCGACATCGGTCGGCATCATCCCGTTGTGCTGTTCGCAAATCTGAATGGCTCCTCGGCGGAGATTGCGTCCACGGCTGTAGTAGCCCAAGCCCTCCCAGTGTCGGAGAACATCTTCTTCGGAAGCTGCGGCCAGGTCCTGAACTGTCGGAAACTGCTCAACAAAGCGGTCGAAGTAGGGGACCACAGCTTTCACTGTGGTCTGCTGCAGCATCACTTCGCTGATCCAGATGTAGTACGGATTGCGAGTTTCACGCCAGGGGAGCGGACGCGAGGCTTTGCGAAACCAGTTGCGCAAACGGATGCGTAGCTTTCGCAGCGTGGGAGGAGGAAACTGTTCGGCAGGCGCAGGCATCAGGAGATCCAGCCCCATGAGAAAGCAGGCTATGCTTCGGGCTGTTCGATGTCGGCCAGCGGAATACAGGCGTAGCCGTGAAAGAGTCCCTGTGACTCGCAATGCGACTGATACTCCGCCGGCATCTGCTGCAGGGCGGCTTCATCCCATTCGAGAATGATCTTCTGAGCGGCACCACGTCCCTGCATTTCCATGATCATGCCGGACCAGCCGCCAATCACCAGAGACTCGAATTCCGGCATGCGGACTTCGGGACGGATGGTGACCCGATCGCCAGCCGACAACTTTGCTTTCCGTTTCGCCATCCTCAGCATCCCTCGCTGTGAGCTTCGTCCCGTGTGGTCGCATATTAGAGAGTTGATGGGCGGCAGTTCTACCTCAGGTAGCCTTACGCGCCATCGGGCCGTTCAATCGAGGTGACTGAGATCACCCGGAGTGATGGGAGCATCGCGGGAAATCGTCTGCGGACCCTTGCCAGCGGTTTTTTCGTAAATTCCGTCACCCGCCTTTTCGTACTTGGTGAATCCGAGTTCCCCAAGACGCTTGTTGTCGTTCGTCCGCTTGTGCATGGCGGAATCTGACCAGCTGCCGCCAATGAACGGGGCCTGAATGACGCGCCGCACCGGCTCACCCGTTTCCGGATGCTGGGTTAACGGCTTATCCGAAATCCGCTGGATGTGCTCAAATGTCGGTCCACCCGACCCATCGGGCAGCACAATTTCATAAACGTATGTGGGCATCTGTCGAATATCTCCTCAGATGACGGGTCCAAGGAACCACGTCGGTTCCTACAATTGTTGGGCTCGGCGGGACGAATTTCAATCGCTCTCGTCTCATTCGTTGCCGCATTGCCACTCCCGCGCAAAAACTGGAGCCATTTCCGATCATGCGAATTCTTATTGTTGGCTGCGGATATCTTGGACTTCGGGCTGCTCAACTGTGGGATGAGCAGGGAGCGGAGATCGTCGCCGTGACTCGATCTCCGGCTCGGGCCGCTGAGTGGTCCAGCCGAGGCTGGGAGCCGGTCGTTGGTGACATCACCCAACCAG
Source organism: Planctomycetaceae bacterium (assembly GCA_020426515.1). Lineage (GTDB taxonomy): Bacteria > Planctomycetota > Planctomycetia > Planctomycetales > Planctomycetaceae > JACKHO01. The sequence goes on from JAGQPW010000005.1 coordinate 78,467, forward strand.
AAACTCTGGCGGAGATCAAACCGGTTGACTTCTGTTTGTACGCCGTTGGATATGACCGTCACGCAGAGCACTCAAAGCGAGCGGTTTACATTGAAGGGCTTCGATTCTCGCTTCAGCAGCTTCGTCACAAAACTCCCCGCCTGCTCTATATCTCCAGTGCCAGCGTCTACGGACAGGACGACGGATCTTGGGTCGATGAAACGTCCCCCTGTGAACCACGAACCGAAAGTGGACAAATTTGCCTGGAAGCGGAACATCTGGTTGAGGCCGCGGCGAGCCCGGAACTGGGGGTGATGGTCTTGCGATTGTCTGGAATTTATGGGCCTCAGCGGCTGCTGACCCGCCTCGAACAGCTCCAAACTGGAGCTCCACTGGGAGGTCAGCCCGAGGCATGGCTGAACCTGATTCACGTCGACGATGCAGCCGCAGCCGCCGTGCAACTGGCACGCGACTGGAATGTATATGGACCCGCGGGCCCGTTTCGCCGCTATCTGCTTAGCGACAAATTGCCGGTTCAGCGATCGACATTCTATGGCAATCTGGCGAGTCTGGTTGGGGCTCCGGCACCACAGTTTGACCCGCAACTGCCGACCCGATCCGGGACAACAGTTTCAGGCAAACGCTGTAACAGCCAAAAGATACGTCGCGACTTCGCCATCTCGTACCGTTTTCCGACCATTCAGAGCGGACTGCCGGATGCAGTGCATCGAACGACGACCTGACCCATACAGGCAACGCGGGTTTGACGGAAAGTCTGCCGCCGATGGGCAGGCGGACTTCTCGCCGGGGCGGTCGACAGGCTAGAATTTCCGCTGGAATCAAATTTCTGTCCGAGGAAGTCAGGTCCATGAACCGAAGAGTGGTTATCACGGGACTGGGGTGTATTACCCCTGTCGGTAATGATGTGAATACGATGTGGCAGTCCCTGATGGAGGGTCGCAGCGGCATCAATAACATCACGCATTTCGATGCCTCTGGCTTCCCGACGAAGTTCGCAGCCGAGGTCAAAGGCTTCAATCTGGGTGACTACATCCCGAATCCGGAACGGTTCGAGTTTGCCGGTCGGAACATTCGGTTTGCCATCGGTGCTGGTGTCCAGGCCGTCCGCGATGCGGGCCTGTCCGACGGAAAGTTTGACCCCGCCCGTTTCGGCATCTATCTGGGGGCCGGAGAAGGCCAGCAGGACTTCTTCCTGTTCATGCGGCTCATCGCCGAAGCGCAGCGCGATGGCGAATTCGACATGGAGCGGTTCACCCGGGCCGGACTGGAACAGTTGAACCCTCGCGAAGAAATGGAGCAGGAGCCGAACATGCCTGCCGGTCACCTGGCGAGCCTGTTCAACGCCCAGGGCCCGAACCTGAATTGCCTGACCGCCTGTGCCGCTTCGAGCCAGGCCATCGGCGAAGCCACCGAAATCATTCGTCAGGGTGAAGCGGACATCATGCTGTCCGGCGGGGCGCACAGCATGATTCACCCGTTCGGTGTCACCGGATTCAACCTGCTGACCGCGCTGTCCACTCACAACGACGCTCCCCAGCAGGCATCGCGTCCGTTCGACAAGGATCGTGACGGGTTTGTGCTGGGCGAAGGCTCAGGCATGCTGATTCTGGAAGAACTTGAACACGCCAAGCGGCGCGGTGCGCAGATTTACGGTGAAGTTCAGGGCTACGGCTCAACTGCCGATGCCTACCGCATCACCGATATTCATCCCGAGGGACGCGGTGCCACCGCCTGCATCAAAATGGCGCTCAACGATGCCGGGATCAATCCCGAAGACGTGCACTACGTCAATGCCCACGGAACAAGTACGGCCGTCAACGACCGGGTCGAAACCCGGGCCATCAAGCAGGCCCTGGGCGATCATGCCTACAAGACACCCGTTTCCAGCACCAAGAGCATGATGGGACACCTGATTGCCGCAGCCGGAAGCGCCGAAGCAATCGTCTGTCTGCTGACCATTCGTAACGGCGTACTCCCTCCGACAATCAACTACACGACACCAGATCCTGACTGCGATCTGGACTACGTGCCCAACACACCACGTGAAGCAACCGTTGACCGGGCGCTTTCCAACAGCTTCGGATTCGGCGGCCAGAATATCTCGCTGATTCTTTCCCGCTTTAACGGGTAAGAGTACCGGGACACCGTGTTCCGGACGCGGAGGGATTTGCATGAGCAACTGGCAGATCCTGTTGCTGGGCATCTTGTCGATCCTGATCATCGACTTCCTGATCCACCTGTATTATGGCTGGAAGTCGGTTCCCCTGTTCGAGTCCTGTCCGCCGTTTCGACAGGACATGTCTGGCATCGACGTTTCGGCTGTAACGCGGATTCAAATTCCCTCCACCAACGGTGTCACACTGCGGGGGGCAATTTTCGCTCCCAGGCAGGAGCCCTGTGGGGTCATCCTGTTCCTTCCCGAGGTTCAGGGCTGCTGGCAAACGGCGGCCATCCACGCTTCCGGGCTGACGGATGCCGGTCTTGCCGTGGTCGCGGTCGACTTCCGCAATCAGGGGGAAAGCGATGCGCTCGCCGGTTACTCCCCCACGCACTGGGCTTCCGAATACGAACTTCAGGATGCCCAGGAGGCACTGAGCTTCATTCGCCGCGATTCTCGATTGGGCCACCTCCCGCTAGGGGTCCACGGAGTCAGCCGCGGAGCATGCGTTGCACTGGCGCTGGCGGCCCGTGAACCGCAAATTGGCGCCGTCCTGGCTCAGGGCCCCTTCTCACGTGATGCGCTGTCACTGCATTTCGGACGCGAGCTCCTGAGATCGCTGTGCGGTCCACTGGCGCGATTTGTTCCCGACTGGCACATCCGCCTGACATTACAGGTCACCTGCTTCCTGAGTGAACGGCGGCACGGTTGTCGCTACCTGGAAATCTCAAACAGCCTCCACCGACTCTCCGGCCGGAGCCTCATGCTGACCGTCGGAGCCCGTGACCAGTACGTCCCTCCCAGACTGGTGAAACAGCTTGCCATTCAGGCGGCCCACATCCCGGAGGATGTGGTCTGGATTGTGCCATCGTCCAAGCACAATCAGGAACGGCGAGTCATGGGAGCGGAGTTCGATCGGCGAATTTGTGAGTTCTTCGTTCAAAGCCTCTCGCGCTCGTCACCCGCCCCATTCGGGCCGCAACAGACAACTCGCATCCACCGCCGTTGATGAAACTTACATTTGCTTGACTAATAATTCTCAAATCGTCATTCTCCCCTCAAGTTTGAGCAACGTCCTCTCCAGATCATCCGCATCTCTCACGTTGCCCAGCAGGCTCTACCTGCACAATCCGCGCAACCCATTCGTCAGTTGCACGTCGAACTTGAAACCGTTGAATCGCTCGAACTTCCGTTATGTGTCCGGGCCGATATCACCATTAAAAGTGAGCAACGCGAACCAATGGAATGGACTCATGCCGCGCTCGAATGGTGCTGAGTCCTGCAACGGTCCGCATGCTCCGCGCAAGGAGGATCCCATGCAAATGTATCGGTGCGGCTGGCTGTTGCTGGCCCTGGTTTCGCTGAATGGACTCGCTCACGGAGAAACCAAGTGGTACTCCGACCTGACTGCCGCCCGAGCTGAAGCGGAGCGGCTCAACCGTCCGATCCTCTGCCATTTCTACGGTGAGTGGTGCCTGCCTTGCCAGAAGATGGAACGCAGCGTTCTCAACGAACCTGCCGTACTGGAACAGCTGGGGGGGACCGTCATTGGTGTGAAAGTCGATGTCGACAAGCACCCTGACCTCGTCCGTCGCTTTGCCGTCAGCAAATTCCCAACCGATATCTTCCTCGAACCGACCGGCGAACGCCTGCTGGAATCTCAGGGATTCCACCCGATCAACGAATACGTCTCCATGATGCAGCGTGCATCGACCCGTTATGCCGATCTGCTGGCCAAACGGCAGCCTCGGCCAAGTGCCCCGGTCGCCAATATTCCAAACGAGGGCCCCAACTCTCAGGAACTGGCCAGCCAGTCGAACCCTGCTCCCAAGTCGGCCAAAGTCGGGCCCATCATGCTCGATGGTTACTGTGCCGTCACATTGTGGAAACACCGCCGCTGGGTTAAAGGGAGTGAGCAGTTCAAAGGGGAATACAAAGGCCAGGAGTATGTTTTCTCCTCTGCCGAAACTCTGCATGAGTTCACTGAAAATCCGGAGCGATTCGTGCCTCGATTTCTGGGCTGCGACCCGGTCGTCGTGTGGGAAACCGATCGAGCGATTCCCGGAAAGACGCAGTTCGGTGCCTTCTACGATGATGAACTTTACCTGTTCAGCACGGCAGAAAATCGCAAGACCTTCAAAGCCAGTCCGGACCGCTACATCCGCACCCGCGTTGTGCTGCGACCGGAACTGATCGAGACGGCAATTCAGTAGCTCTTGTGCCGTCTAGGTTGCGGCGGCAGCCAGGCGAAGTGTTCCAAACACCTGACGAATCTCGTTAGGCGTCAACAATCCCCGAGCTCGCTCCGCCATCAGTGGCGAAACTCGGTAGCGACTGAGCAATTCGAACATGCATTCGGTCGTCTCGTCGTCGATCCCATATTCCTGCTTGAGCGTCGCCGCTTCGGCCGGCGGAATATCCTGAAACTGGCTCAACAGCAGGAAGTCGCCCTTTTGAGTGCAGCTCAAATGGGCCTGCTGCAGCCGATCAGCTAGAGCTCCATTCACTTCTACGCGACAGGGCGTTGGCCCCGAGCTGAGAATGCGACGCGCCGAAATCGGATCGGTGCGAACCACCTGCACCGCTGTCTCACATGCGGCGTAGAGAATGCTCTGGTCGACCAGCGTGGCCTCGTGGACCTCACAGGTCTGATACCGCGACCAGGTCACGAGCAACTCATCCAGCTGTACCGCCGGACGAGTGTTCCGCAAGAATGGTACCTGTGTGAGATACCCAAAGGAGCGGTCGCCCACGCCAATCTGATCGGCCAGCGCAATCCGCTCCAAGGTTTCGAGAAAGGCCAAACGAAACGCAATGTAGAGCGTTTCGCTGAGAGGAACGGTCTGATGATCGATGGAGAGCATGCATCACAAGGTGGCAAACGGCGTACCTCATCACAACACTCTTTTTCCCGCGCGGCACAAAATGCCACAAACTCATCGAAGCGAGTACGTTACGCGTCCCCCAGTCCTCCAGCGTGATCCCTGCGGCGAAGTCGGCGCGATGCCCAAACTCAACGCAAGAATCTGCGGCATGATGCCGAAAAACACCGTCCTCGACGTCTAAAGCAGGTTCAGCTTCTTCGGACGGGTCTTGGGAGGTCGGCAGCACGCATCGCACATCCCGTACACTTCCAACCGATGGCCTTCCATGCGGAAGCCATGCTTTCGGGCCACCTCGTCGAGCACCTGCGCGATCAATTCCTGCTGGAATTCGATCAATTCGCCACACTTCTTGCAGATCAGGTGATCGTGCTGAGGATAGCCGTAATCGTGCTCAAACACGTCCCGGGCGTCCTGGCGAGCCACTTTACGGATCAGACCGGCTTCTTCCAGATGCTTCAGCGTCCGATACACAGTCGAGCGGCTGACGTTCTGATCGGCCAGCTGCTGAATGAGCTGCTCGGCCTCAAAATGCTCGTGCGATGAGAAAACCTGTTCCACGATCGTGACCCGTTCACGGGTCATACGCAGACCTTTGGTTTGCAGGAACTCGCGGAACTTTTCCTGCGGCGAAACAGCAACTTCAACTTCGCCCAGACTCACAACACACTCCTACATAATACTTTGCGACACACAAGCCGACAGAACCGGGCAAAATGGGCCGCCGCCATCGGATTCCTGCCGCAGCGACAGGTGAAACTCTGATCCTTGTCAGATAATAGAAGACCAGCCGCCCCTGTCCAAGGGGCGTTATGCGAGAACCGGGTGAAACTTGCTCACGAAATCAGGCCGTTGCCCCGATTTCCGGCTGGCTGCGTCGTTGCCCCGCGATCACCGTTTCAACTACCAGCAATCCCAGGACAGTCAGCAGCAGCCACCGCCACCACTGCTGTTGAGCCTCCAATTCCCGATTCAGCAGCTGCCGCTCACTCATGGCATCGGCCGACGGGTTCTCGTGACCTTCGGATTCCAACAGGACACCGGCGGCTTCCAGCACATCCAGCGACAATGGAGCCGTGTCCGATTCTTCCGGCGGCAGATTGACGACCAGCTCCGCACCGGTCGTCGACGCCTCTTCCGACGAATTGCCAATCCGCCAGCGTCCTGGAGCCTCGAACTTCAGGACTTCCGTAGAGGGCAGTTGTCGAGGCTGTTCCCGCCCCTGCTGCACCCACAGTGAGTTCTGATCGGCACTCAAGATCTCGCTCAGCCGCAGCGACTCTCCCACTGTGAACTGTACTCGCGTCAGCGCTGGTGGGCGTCCCGCCTCCAGCAGCGCGTTCATCAATGGAGGAAACTTACTCCAGACAGCCAGCTCACTCTCCTCACGAGCCCAACTCGCCGCCAGCAGCAACACTTGCCCGGCCCCCTGCGGCCATTGCACCAGTGCAGGCCGCCCATCCTCAAATTCCCACACAACCTGGCCGTCTGCAAGTCCCTCCTTGGGCAGCTCGCGGCGTTTCCAGAATCGCAGTTTCGTGAAATCAGAAAACCGAGGGTCATCAAAAGGCTGCATCAGTGGATGCTTCAGATCAACCTGCCCCAGCATGAAGTAGTCATCCGCACTGGCATCAGCGATGGTGACGGGGGGCTGCCCCAGTAGGTCAAACAGTCCCGCAGTCTGTTCGGCAGACGTTCCCACGTACAACACACTGGCGCCGCGCTGCGCCTGTTGCCGCATCCACTCCAGCTGCTCGCCATCAGGAGAAGTCGCGCAGAGAATCAACGCCGCCTCTTCGGGACGCTCAGCGGCTTCGGCCTTCGACCAATCAACAATCCGCACCACGCGACGGGAGGTTTCCGGAAAGAGTGGTTCCAGAAAGAAATGCAGTGAAGCTGTTGTGGAATCGCCAATCCAGACAATCTCCGCAGGCCAACGGGCTCGACTCGCCACCTGGGCAATGTTGTCAAAGGGATGATCATCACCCGTCAGCACCAGTCGACTGCTGCGAATCTCCGGTGATCGCTCGGGGGCTCGAATCACTCGGCTCTGCCCTGCAGGCACATACACCGGCTGCGAAGTCGCATTTTCGTAGGCGTTGTCGATCTCTGTACTGAATTCATCGAGCCACGACAGGAGAAACAGACTCTCTGTGGAGCCCGGAGCATTCGAGACTCGCACTCGCACGATGTCTTCACTCGCCGCAGGATCATCCAGCACTTGAATGGCAGCATTCGTGGGTGAGGCCGACTTCCCCACGTCCAGCAGCTGCACCTGAACTTCGGATGGCCACGCAAACCCCTGCAAGTCTTCCCAGTGACTCCCCTGCTGCAAGTCGGAGATCAACACGATCGTGCGTGCTTCCCGATGCTGATACTCCAGATCCGCCAGTTCCTCTGCAGCCTTGATCAGCGCACTGTCGAGAACCGTCCTGCGCCATCCGGGAGACTCTTCGGCCAATCGTTCTCGTACAAGAGGAGCACGCTGGTCCACCGGCAACTGATCCCATGCCGCTGCGCTCACGAGCACGCGCTGGGATGAATCGAACAGCACACAGGAAAGCGAGTCTTCGGGTTGAGTCTCTTCCAGTATGCGATCGACCCGACTTCGGACTTCATCCCACAGTCCATCGCGCTGCAGGCTCGCCGAGATATCGACCAGGAGTGTGATCTGTCGTCCCGGCTTCTTCTCTCCTGCCGCAGTCTCCGGAACGCGCCAGAACGGGCGGGCAAATGCCGCTGCCAGCAGCACCAGCACACTCACTCGCAACAGCAGCAACAGCCAGTCTTCAATGCGACTGCGCTTCGTCATCCGTGGCGGCGATGGCTGCAGAAACATCACACTGCTGAACACCTGCCGTCCACGCGGTGTCCGCCGTATCAGATGGAACAGGATCGGCCCCACCACAGCGAGACCGGCCAGCAAATACAGCGGTGCCAGGAATGACATCACCTGCACTCAACTCCATAGACAGGCCAGTCCGACGGGTGTCAGCTCAGCCGGTGAACTCGTTGCCCACTTTGCGTGCGCGCTGTGGTGTATCCAGATCAATTCCCAGACACAGCCCCACCTCAACCAGCACATTCCAGCCAGCACACATCTGCACGAACGGTGCCAGATCGCCAGCCGATGGAACGCGAATGGTGGGGAACAGCGTGTCACGATCAGCAATCGCAATAATTGTCATCCCCACGCCCTTTCCCAACACCTCGGCGAATTTCTCTTCGGAGTCCGGATAAGGATCGACCCACAGCACCACATCGTCCGCCTGCATGACTTCTTCAATGCCATGCACCGCGTAGGTTCCCTCCAGATAGTCAGCCGCCTTGCGTGTGATCTCGTTGGTCTTGAGAGTCAATTCTTCGACAACTCCATCATTCCGCCCCGCCCAATAGATGGTTCCCGCACGAGCAATTTTTTCCGTGAGTTGCGGATCAATCTGTGTTGTCAGGGCGGTCTGCATGTGACTTGCCAGTTCATCAAGTCGACCGGCCAGCGACTTCTGGCCCACGGTCGCTTCCAGTAGCGCCCGGTAGAACAGCGCCTGCTCAACAACACTCTTCGTCGCCGCCACTGCGCCTTCTTTCCCGCAGGTCAGCACATATCCCTTGTTGGCCAGCGATTCGAGCATCGAATCCGCAAAGGCTGTGAGGCTATACCGGTGTTGATGCCCGCTTTCAGCCAGCTTCTTGAACAGACCAATCACCTCGGCAGTACGTCCGGAGTTCGACAGTGCGAACACGGCCCAGTCGCTCAGGTTGTATTCCTGCGCCTGCCGACCCGCCTCCGTCCTCAGGGTCAGATTCCAACCCTGTCGGCTTGCATGCTGCATCACGCTCTTGGCCGGAAAAATACGACTCGACCCTTCTCCGGTCAGCAGCAATCGACCCACCTGGGCAATCGCAGCGGCGGCTTCGGACACGCAATCCGGTTGAAAGCTTCGCACAATCTCGGGCGTCGCGAGCATGTCTCGCGTCAGGCCAAACTTCGTGTATCGATCGTCTTGCAAATTCATGATCAGTTGCGGTTGAAAACTCAAGATGCGTTCAAATGGGAAACCACATCCTACCCCGGTGATCCCGGCAGAGCGAGTGAACAGACATCCTTCGCTCATGCCCGTACGTTCACTGGCAACTCCCTCCCCCCAGTGGTAGCATCGCGAGGCATGGAAGGAAGCGGACGTGGAGTGCGTCTGAGGTTGTCACGCTAAGTCCCCAAGGAGGGTCATCGTGGAAGTCGAACGCTATTTTCCCGGTTTACGAGGCGTCGTGGCCGGTGAGACTGAGATCTGCCGTCTCGATGGGGGACTGCAGTACCGAGGCTACTGCATTCACGACCTCGCCGAACAATCAAGCTTTCTCGAAGTGGCTTACCTGCTGCTCTTCGACGAGCTTCCAACCGAAGACCACTTCGCTGACTATCTCAGTGTTCTGACCGAAGAACAAACGCTGCCACCAGTCGTTCATTCTGTTTACGAGTCGCTGCCGGCACATACCTCGGCGCTTGCTGCAGTTCGCACTGGTCTGTCACTTGTCAGTCACTTCGATCCACAGCCACACGAAGACCTGATGCATGCCGGTCCCGATCAGGCGCTGCGCATCATGGCCAAAGTTCCACTGCTGCTGGGAGCATGGCAGGCCCATCGCACCGGCGAACCAGTTCGCGAGCCACACCCTGAACTCAGCTACGTCGGTAACATCTACTACATGATCCAGGGGCAGATGCCTTCGGCGCTGTTTGAGCGCTGCTTCGAAATGGCATTGATCACGGCCATGGAACATGAATTCACGCCGTCATCATTCACAGCCCGCTGCATTGGCTCGACAAGGGCGAACATGTATGGCGCTGTCCTGGGTGCACTCGAAGCCTTCATCGGTACCCGGCATGGTGGCGGTGATGACCTGCCTCTGGAAGTGCTCGATCAGGCTGGCTCACCAGAACTGGCCGAAGACTTCATTGCAGGTCTCGATGCCAGCATTTCCATCCCCGGCTTTGGGCATCCCGTCTACCGCGATTGCGATCCGCGAGCAGCCGTCCTCGAACTCGCCTCCAGCCACCTGGCTCGTGCCTGCGGACGAAACGACATGGAAGAACTCGCCGATGCCGTAGAGCGTGCCGTCTGGCAGCATCGCCGATTGCCTCCCAATGTCGACTGGCCCTGGTGTCGACTGATGTCGTACCTCGGTTTCGACCGCGACATGTTTCGCGCTCTATTCGTCACTTCCCGCATCATCGGCTGGTCAGCCCACGCGCTCGAACAATGCGAATGTTGCGAAGTTATTCGACCAAGAGCGCGTTATCGCGGCGCCGAAGACTGCCACTTCGAGCCCATGCGACAACGTCTGACCTGATCCATTCACGTGAACTTCAACAGGGGACCTGGCGGTCACAACACGCGATCTCGCCACTTTCCTCACAGCGGACCATGGCCGCCTCTCCCTCCTCGGAATTGATCGTCAACTCACGTGTTCGGGTCCCGTTCGCCGAGCTTGAATTCAATTTCGTTCGCAGTTCCGGCCCCGGCGGTCAAAACGTGAACAAGGTCAATTCTCAGGCACAGTTGCACTGGGATGTCGCCAGCAACTCAACGGTTCCCGAGGAGGTCAAGCTGCGACTGCAAACATTGCAGCGTCGACGCTTCACCAAGGAAGGCGTGCTGGTCCTCAACAGCCAGCGCTACCGCGATCAGGTCAAGAACCGTCAGGACTGCCTCGACAAACTGACAGCCATGCTGCAAGCTGCGGCCGAACGCCCCACTGTCCGCAAACCAACGCGAGTTTCCAGAGGCCAGAAGGAGGCTCGCCTGCGTGAGAAGCGGCAACAGTCGCAACGCAAGGCCCGCAGACAGCGCCCCGGATTCGATGACTGATCAACTCGCCCCTCCTGCCGAACAGCGTCCGGATGTCGCGAACAGCGAACCCGCCGGAGCGGCCCGCAACTCATCACGAGCATCCAGCCTGTCGACTTCACGCACAACACTCTGGGCAGTTCCCACCACCTTGATGCTGCTGTCGCTGCTGTGCATGGCCACGATCGATGGCCCCATCGGCCATTGGATTCAATTGCACCCGCCAATCAAACCGATTCGCGTCTTCTTTGAAGCGGCCGAACACTTTGGTACGCCCGCCGGACAGTTCCTGCTGCTGCTGGCGGTGGGCTGGAGTGCATTGCCAGCGCCTGCGGGAAATCGAAAGTCTCAATGGGATGTGCGCGTTCCAAGGATCTATGTCGGTGCTCTCATCTCAGGCCTGGCAGCCAACGTGTTCAAGATGTGCTTCACTCGCACCCGGCCACGAGCGTTCGCGTTTGAAGAACTCAACATCTGGGATGGCTTCGGACCCTTTTTCCCATTAGGAGCAGGGGGAGCCAGTGCGCAGAGTTTCCCTTCGGCTCACACCGCCTGCGCCGTTGGCTTCGCAGTTCTGCTGGGCTGGGCCTGGCCGGAGCGGCAGCGCGTCTTCTATCTGCTGGCAGCGCTCGTAGGACTCCAACGAATTCTGTGCAGTGCACACTTTCCCAGCGATGTTCTCGCCGGGGCCGCTGTCGGCTGGCTCACGGCCCAGATGTATGTTCGCGACTGCCTCGTTTCCCGCTGGTGGCTGCGACTGGAACAGCGGCTCGATCGCTGGTTGCGACCATCCGCATCCTGACCGCGTTATCGCATGTCGCTCGGATCGACATCGATCATGAACTCGACATCAGCCGGAACCTGCAGCTTCGGCATCACTTCGCGCCACAACTGCTGAATCGCCTCCACACTCGGGGCGTACAACAGGAAGTGATAGCGATAGTGCTTCTTCAGCTTCATCACCGGAGCGGGAGCCGGACCGAGCAGACGAATGGGAGGCTGCTGCGCAGCACCTGCCTGCTTGATGATCTCCGCCAGTCGACGCGTTTCCGATTGTGTTAATGCATCGTCGAGCCCGCGGATCACGACGCGCGCCATCACCGAAAATGGCGGCGCCTGAATCGCTTCCCGGTTCTCCAGCTCGTACTTCGCGAACCCGAGATAGTCATGCTTCGCGGCAAACTGAATAACAGGTTCATCCGGCGACATCGTCTGCACCAGCACACGCCCCGCCTTCTCACCACGCCCAGTTCGCCCCGCCACCTGGGCGATCAACTGGAACGTCCGCTCCGAAGCCCGCAGGTCTGGCTGATGCAGCAGCGTGTCGGCATCAATCACTCCCACGAGGGTCACGTTCGGGAAGTCGAGCCCTTTCGCGATCATCTGCGTGCCCAGCAGAATGTCGACTTCACCATGCTGAAACTTGGTGAGCGCTTCATCGTGACTCCCCGGCTTCTTCATGGCATCGCTGTCCATTCGCAGGACGCGGTAGTCGGGAAACTTGGTGCGGACTTCCGCTTCCAGCCGCTGCGTTCCTGTTCCGAGATATCGCAGCCCCGGCATC
>JAGQPW010000060.1 GCA_020426515.1 Planctomycetaceae bacterium
ACATGAGCCGCTTGGGGACTGCCCCATTGGCCCCCCTGATGGTTTCACCACCTGCAAACGACGGCCCTGCGACTTTGGTTTCCTCGTTCCAGCCCCAGCCCCTACCATACGACGTACTGGACGAATCGGAAGCTTCGAAGGCTTCTAAGGCGTCTCAAGCTTCTAAGGCGTCTCAAGCTTCTAAGGCGTCTGAAGCTTCGAAGGCGTCTGAAGCTTCGAAGGCGTCTGAAGCTTCGAGGGCATCTCAAGCTTCGAGAGCGTCTGAAGCTTCTCGCGCATCGATTTCGCTGGATACTGATTGACCGGATTCAACGTTGCCGGGTTTCAAGCCAACGGGCACTCAGTTTGTCCATGCGTTTGAGCAGGTTGCTGGTGTCAGGTACGACAATCAGCGGCTGCTTTCGGACATGACCGCTTGAATCGCTTCGAAGATTCCAGGCCAGGTATGTGTTGTTGCTACCGCCGCGACAGGTAACCCGCAATCCTGAGCTGCTGCCAGGGTGACGGGACTGATCGCCGCCAGTCGCGTCGTGTTGCCCAATCGACCGCGAGCCTCAGGGCTGAGTTGTGCGGCCAGATTCCTGGCGATGGAGGGACTGCTCAATGCAATCCAATGCAATTCTCCCCGCTCAATCTGTGAAGCGACATGGGCGGGCAGACTGGTCGCGTCCTCATGCTCATAGACGACAACCTGTTCATAGTCTGCCCCAGCCGCGCGAAGCGCCTCCGGGAGGACTTCCCGTCCGCGATTCGCCCGCGCCCAGAGCACGCGCTGTCCGGAAACATGCGGAGCCAATGCCTCGGCCAGAGCCTCAGCTCGAAACGATTCGGGCACGAGATCCGCGCGCAGCCGATACTGCTCGAGGTGGACGCGGGTCGCATCGCCGATGCAGGCGATGCGAATTCCGGAAAGTTTCCGAGCATCTCCGCCTCGATCCCAGAGTCTCCCCAGAAAGGCATCCACCCCGTTCACGCTGGTAAACACCAGCCAGTCAAAGTCGGCCAGCCGATCGAGAGTGGCATCAACATCCGACCAGTCTGAGACTGGCCGGATGCGAATTGTGGGCATCAGCACAGGCTCAGCGCCCAGCGATATGGCGAGGTCGATAACGGAATCCGCCTGTGCCTCGGGCCTGGTGATTCCAATTCGTTGCCCAAACAGCGGTGTCCGTTCGAACCAGTCGATCGCGTCTCGCTGCAACACGCAGTTTCCCACAATGATCAACGACGGGGGACGCAGTCCAGCATCCTGAACCCGCTCCACAATGTCGTGCAGCGTACCGGTGACGGTTCGTTGCATCGGCTGAGAACCACGGCAGATGACCGCGACAGGCGTGTCTTTCGACTTCCCTGCCGCAACCAGCGATGAGGCAATCGATGGCAGGCGGTGCATGCCCATGTAAAACACCAAGGTCCCGGGGAATCGAGCCAGTGCGTCGTAGTCCAATGCCGAAGATGGCTTTGTGGGGTCTTCGTGCCCGGTCACAAAGGCAACGGCCGAGGCGTGGTCGCGATGAGTCAGTGAAATTCCCGCGTACGCAGCCGAGGCTGTCGCCGCTGTGATTCCCGGGACGACTTCAAAGGGGATTCCCTCCGCAGCCAGCGCTGCGGCTTCTTCACTGCCGCGACCAAAGATGAACGGATCGCCCCCTTTCAGCCGCACCACGCATCGACCGGCTTTGGCTTCCTGAATCAACTGGGCGTTGATCTCCGCCTGATCGAGTCGACGCCCTGCTCCCTCATCGACACGGCATGTCCGCACAGCGCGGGCCTGCGTATGCCGGAGCAACAGGGGATTGACGAGCCCATCGTACAACACGACGTCCGCCTCAGTGAGGCAGCGCTGCCCTTTGAGTGTCAGGAGGCCTGGATCACCGGGACCGCCTCCAACCAGATACACCTTGCCAACCGTTTGCTGCATGAAGAACCGTCAATCCGCCGAAAGTTGTGGAACCTGAAGGCCCTCGCGGGGAAAACGCTCTTGAATCTGCTCTCGCAAATCCAGAAGTGCCGCAGCGTGTTCAGGGGCTGCAACAACGTTTTGTGTCTCCGCAGGGTCAACGTCGTGATCATACAATTCCGCCGACTCCAGTGCGCCTGATTCGAATCGCCGCCACTCGGTGTATCGAAAGCGGCTGTTGCGAATGGAAACGCCCATCACCTGAGGCTGCTTCTGGTAGTAGGCCGGTCGTGGATGCTGAGTACACGCAATCGCTTTCACTGCGACTGCCGGATCGTCGAGAATAGGGCGCAGACTCACTCCTTCCAGGTCGGTACGCGGCGGTAAGTCGCACAAATCGACCAGTGTCGGATACAGATCCAGCAGCTCAACGAGTGAATCGGTTGATTGGCCCGCCGCAGCCATTTCGGGGCATGCAATAATCAGGGGAACTCGGGCATCAAGTTCAAAGTTGGACGTCTTGCACCACAGTCCGTGCTCTCCCAGATGAAACCCATGATCGGACCAGAAGACGACAATCGTGCGACGAGTTAGATCAAGCTCGTCCAGTTTGGCCAACAGCTTGCCGATCTGCGCATCGAGAAAGCTGATCCCGGCCAGATAGCCATGTTGCAATTCAGTCACGTCGGCAAAGTCCATCTTCATCTTCGAGCGGAGCAACTCCCGTCCATCGTGCAGCGCAATGGGCGGGCAGTCCACGGGCGGCACTCCGGGACTGGCGGGTGCAAAGTCCTTTCGATCGTAGAGATCCCAGTACCGTTTTGGCGGATTGAACGGCAGATGCGGCTTCCAGAAACCAACAGCCAGAAAGAATGGTTCCGGCTTCCTGCTGCACTCATGCAGGGCTTCAACAGCAAGTGCGGCGATGCGCCCATCGAAGTAGGCTTCGTCGGGAACATCGCGACACTCCGTTCGAGGAGTTGCTGCAAAGTCGCGGGGGATTTCTTCGCCATCCATCAGCACCGGCAGATCGCTGCCATGGGACGCATAGTGCAGTTGAGCGGGAACACTCCACGACTGCGGGTCACCTTCAATCTTCTGCCGCCAGTTGTGAAAGATCTTTCCGAGATCCTGAGTGAAGTACCCCTGCTGCCGGAAGTATTCGGGCAGCGTGACCAGCTGCGGATCCACTTCTCGAAAGTGCGTCGGTAAGTCCCAGATGCGGAGCGAGTCCGGACGCCGTCCAGACAACAGTGAGGCACGCGAGGGATTGCACAGGGCCTGCTGGCAATAGGCATGAGTGAAGAGACGTCCGCGCGCTGCAAGGGCATTCAGATGAGGCGTCTTGACCAGGGGATGGCCCATGCAGCCGAGATCGCAACGCAAATCATCGGCCGCGATGAACAGGACGTTGTACCGAGGTGATTCAGCAGAGGCGATTCGCGAATGAATTTGGCCCCAGCTCAATGCCGCCAGCAAATAGCACCACCATCGAATGCCGCATGAATTGCCTGTCACAATCAACCTTTCAGCTGATAGAAGTCCGTTGCTGTTTTGCAGAAAATCTGGTCCTGCTCACTCGCCGAGAGTGACTGCAGACACGTCCGCAGCGCTCCCAGAACCTGTTCATAAGTCCCCGCCAACTCGCACACGGGCCAGTCGCTGCCGAACATCAGACGTTTGGGACCAAACGCCTCCAGGGCAACATCAACATACGGCTGCAGGTCCTGCGGCTTCCAGTTCTTCCAGTCGGCCTCGGTGATCATTCCCGACAGTTTGCAGTAGATGTTCGGGCATTTGGCCGCCGCCCGCAGATTGTTCTCCCAGTTGTCGAGCTTCCCGAGTTTGATTTCCGGTTTGGAGAGATGGTCGATCACCATTTTCAGACCTGGCAGTTCGTGCCCCAGCCGGGCCGCGTGATGCAGGTGCTTGACGTAGAACAACAGGTCGAACGGAACGCCGTGTCGTTCGAGCGTATGCAGGCCTCGCAGAACATCAGGCTGCACGATGAAGTCGTCATCCGGTTCTCCCTGGGTGATGTGCCGGACTCCCACGAACTTGGGGAACTCCTTGAACTCCAGCACCTGCTCTTCACACTGTGGGCTCGCAAGATCGACCCAGCCGACGACCCCTGCGAGCCAGTCGTTCTCCCGGGCGAATTCCAGTACCCAGCGATTCTCATCGAGATTGTGCTGCGTCTGCACAAAGACCGTCTTGTCGACGCCGGCGCGGTCAATCAACTGCTTGAGATCACTCGGCAGGTAGTTCCGCCGAATCGGCTTGTGTTCGGGAGTATCCAGCCAGCTCGTGTCGAAGCGACCGAGTTCCCAGAAATGTTGATGTGCATCGATGATCATGGACGCATTCCGCAAAAGAGACGAGAAACTCATCAGGAGCATACCTAACGGGACGCGAGGCTCAAACTCGCTGGTCATCGCGTTCCTCTTTTTGCAGCCTGTTCCAGGTTCTCCAGAAGAACTCGCAAACACCAGTGACTCCTCAGACTGGCGGCAGTTCGATCGGGCAGCGACAATACGCACTGTGTATTTCTCGCACCCTTACAAAGCGGAAAGCCCTCTCATGATGTCTCTGAAGTCCCGCCTCGCGAACGGCGAACAGGTTGTTGTCTTCGCGGTCAGCCGACTGTTCCATCCCAATATGATTGAGATGTTCTCCATTCACGGAGGCTTTCATGGCTTCTGGATCGATCACGAGCATGTCGGCTTCACGAACGCGGACATCGAAGCCGCGGCGACAGCTGGACGGGCGGCGGGACTCGACAGCTTTGTACGCATCGCTCCCACAGATTACGCCCTGGTGACGCGCTGCCTCGAAGCAGGAGCTGGTGGGGTGATGGCCGCTCAGATTAACTCTGCCGAGCACGCCGAAGAGTTCGTGCAGTGGGCCAAGTTCGCTCCCCGAGGCCGACGGGGACTCAATGGCGGCGGGTACGATGGCCGGTACGGGAATCTTTCCGCCGCCAAGTTCTGTGAGCAGGCCAACGAGAACTCGTTCGTCGCTATCCAGATTGAAACTCTCACGGCTCTGGAAGACGCCGACGCCATTGCTGCAATTGATGGTGTCGACCTGCTGTTTGTGGGCCCTTCGGACCTGAGTCAGGCTCTGGGCGTGACCGGTGACTTCCTGCACCCCAAGTGCATTGAAGCTCTGGACCACGTCGCGGTCGCGGCCGCCCGGCACGGCAAGACCTGGGGAGCCGTCACCATGGCTCCCGACCACGCCGCCGTTCTCGTCGAAAAGGGCTGCCGCATGCTGTCCCCCACCAACGATGTCCGCACGTTCAACGCCGGGATCCGCAGCATCAAGGGGACGTTTGCCGATTTCTTCTAATGCGGCCCCAGAGCCCCTTTTGCTGCCGCTTGCTTGCGACATCGCCAGTCAAGGAATCGAGCAAAAGGCGGCACGTTTTCGCGTTTCGTGTGTTGGCCCTCAAGAGGGCGAAGGCTACTATCTTTCGGTACACCCCCTGAGCCACGCCCACACAGTGATTCCCATGCACGATCGACCGGCCACGTTGGGCCAACTTCGCGAGTCCGGCTATCGCCCCGAGTCGGTGAAGTCAGAGATGCGTCGTAATCTGATCGCCAAGCTTCGCAACCGGGAGACATTGTTTCCCGGCATTGTGGGGTACGATGAAACGGTGCTGCCACAGGTTGTGAACGGACTACTGTCCGAGCACGATTTGTTGTTTCTTGGTTTGCGTGGTCAGGGGAAGACCCGCATGCTGCGAATGCTGACACGTTTTCTCGACGACGCCATTCCCATCGTGAGTGGCTCCGAGATCAATGATGATCCCATGGCCCCCATTTCGCGATTTGCCCGCGATGTGATCGCCTCGCAGGGAGATTCCACCCCCATTGAATGGATCGGGGCCGACCGGCGGTATCACGAAAAACTGGCCACACCGGACGTCTCCATTGCCGACCTGATTGGGGAAGTCGACCTGATCAAGCATGCCGAGGGACGTCACCTCTCCAGCGAAGATGTAATGCACTTCGGGCTGATTCCCCGCAGTCATCGCGGCATCTTCTGCATGAATGAACTTCCCGACCTGGCTCCCAAGATTCAGGTCGGTTTGTTCAATGTCCTGGAAGAGCGAGACATTCAGATTCGCGGATTCACCGTGAGGCTGCCTCTTGATCTGTGTCTGGTCTTCTCGGCCAACCCGGAGGACTACACCAATCGTGGTTGTATTGTCACGCCGTTGAAGGACCGCATTGGAACGGTAGTCCGCACGCACTATCCCGTTTCACGAGAACTGGGGGTTCACATTCTCAAGGAGCAGGCCTGGGTTGATCGTGGAACCGTTGATGTCTTCGTTCCCCCGATTCTGCAGGAAATTGTCGAAGAAATCAGTCGTCTGGCCCGTTCCAGCCCGCACGTCAATCATGCATCGGGCGTCAGCGTGCGGATGTCGCTGGCGAACTACGAGAATCTGATTTCCAATGCAGAGCGTCGGGCGCTGATGCAGGGGCGGTCGCAGGTGGTTGCGACCATTTCCGACCTCCACTGGTTGACGAGCAGTTCACGCGGCAAGGTGGAACTCGCCATGTCGGAAGAGTCCGGTGAGGAAGACCTGCTGATTCGACGGATGATTGATGAAGCCGTCAAGAATCTGTTCGACCAGTACCTCTCCCCGAAGAAATTCGGCAATGTTGTTGAGTACTTTTCCTCAGGCCGGAAGTTGCAGCTGGACCCCGATCTGCCTCCGCAGGAATCGCTGGATCAGTTATACCTGATTGGCGGATTGCGTCAGCAGGTTGAGGCCCTGGCCACACAACTGGCCACCGATCCTCCTTCCAGCGAGCAGTTGCCGGAGTATCATGTCGCGCTGGCGGAACTGATTCTCGATGGCCTGTACGGTCACAATCGCCTCAGCAAGCAGGCGCGACGTGGCGTGGCGATCTTTGGGCAATAGCCCCTTCTTGATTTGATGTGGCCAGCGCTGGCCACAATTTCGACGATGCTGCTGAACATACACAAGCCGTCCGGACGCACTTCGCGTGATGTCGTTGATGAAATCCAGAGACTGGTGTATCCGCTGCGCTGTGGTCACGCCGGAACGCTCGATCCGCTGGCGACCGGAGTGCTTGTCGTCTGCATTGACTCCGCTACGCGGCTGGTTCCGTTCCTGCACGAACTCCCCAAGACCTACCGGGCGACGTTCCTCACTGGCTGTCGTAGCGATACGGACGATGTGGAAGGCGACATCGAACAACTTCACGAAACGCCTGCTGTGACCCGCGCAGGGCTCCAGGAATTGTTGCCGCAGTATCTGGGCGACATCATGCAGGTGCCGCCACGTTACTCGGCAGTGAAGGTTCAGGGGAAACGAGCCTACACACTGGCCCGCACCGGCCAGGAGGTGGAAATTCAGCCTCGCACGGTTTCGATTCATCACCTCCAGTTGCTCGACGTCCAGGAGGATTCGTTCTCACTGGAAGTTGAATGTGGCACGGGAACATATATCCGCTCACTGGGACGCGACCTCGCCGTGGATCTGGGGTCTTGCGCGGTGATGTCGGAATTGGCGCGAACATCAACCGGGCTGTTCCGTATTGAGGATGCCGTCGAGCTTGATGAACTCACCGCCGAGAACTGGCGAGACTGCGCACAACCTCTCCTGTCTGCACTGCCGCACCTGCCTCGAATTCCCCTGGAAGGCGAAGCAGCCGACCGCGCCCAGCGCGGCCAGCCGCTGACAATCGCTCCTGAACTCTATCCGTTGCCAGAGATTCAGCCTCCTCTGCTGACGGACGCCAACATTCGAGTCGGAGACCGCGACAGCAACTACATCGCCGCGATTGAAGGGGATGGCGAACTGCTCGCGCTGCTTTCCGAACGCAATGGCCGTTACTGGCCGCGCATCGTCTTTCCTCGTGCTCGCCGAATCTGAGCAGCGCCTTACTTGTCCGCGGTAACTGAAACCCGGACACCCGGAATCAGCCGTTCGGCATTCTGGTAGTAAACCTTCTTGAGCACCTCATCCGGCAAGCCCAGTCCGTAAATGTTCCACAGTCCCTGAGGCGGAAAAGGATTGTCTTCATAGGGGAACGATTCGTCCCACGTTTCCAGGAACCGAAAGTGTGGAATCAGCTCCGACATGGGCGGCACACCATCGGTGCCAAACAGAATTCGATCGCTGTACTTCAGGAAAAATTTGCGGGCCGTGTAGGGTTGCCGTCCCAGTTCGGAAACCCTCGCGGCAATCTCGACATTCATGTTCGGCCAGGTGTCCAGGTAGCTTCCCAGTTTGTGAAGGTCCTCGGGGATATCGGCCATGTGCGCACTGATGAATGTCGTCTGGGGATGCCGGGCAATGACGCGATTGCGGGCATCAATCAGCTCCTGATGGCTCGGGAAATCCTTCCCGTAAAAGCTCCATTCCGGATGTCGGTACAGTTCCTCCCAGCGTTCATTGCGTTCGTCGGTTGGCCGAAAGAAGGCGATTGGATCAGCGCAATGCCACAGCACGGGCACCTTCAACTCGGCGGCACGAGCCCAGACGGGATCAAAACGCGGATCGTCAGGACGCAGCAGCTTTCCGTTGGCGTCGCGCACATAGAGTCCCAGATCCTTCAGCAGCTTGAGCCCGGAGGCTCCCTGACGGACCGCTTCCGTCAGCCAGTCCGCCATTTTCAGTCCGTAGCCCGGCTTGTTCACGTCCCAGGTCGATGGATCATCTTCGCGTCCCTCGCCGATGTAATCCATGCGAACAAACACGACAAACCGCCCGGGGTACTTCTGATGCAACCTCTGGTAGTGATCGGGGAATCGCGGCCCCGCCTGGCCATCCAGACTGACGCTCACGGCGATGTTCGCGTCATCCATGGTCTGGACCATCTCGGCGAGTTCTTCGTCGGACAGCTTTCGCGGATGCGTATGCACATTGACGCACGGAAACCTGGCCCGCGTCAGCAGGTGTTCCTCCACCGTTAACGACTGTTGCGGACGGAATTCATCGAGATAGATCCGCCGCGGACGCTCCACAGCGTCCTCGGCAGATTGTTGGGCCTGTGTCAGGTCTGGTACGAACAGGAAGCACGCGAGCAAGGTGAAAGCAGTCCAGAAATTCATCACGAGGATCCTTCTGAGGGCGGTCACGGGGGCACTGCAACATAGTAAAGCGAGCCCTTCTGTCCAGAGCATCGCCGGACGGAGTGGCCACGGGCCACCATCGGCAGTTGCCTGTCAACGAGATTTCCCGGCTTCGCATTGGCTGTCCTGACCGCGAATGCATTAGAATCCGCTGTTCCGTTGCGTGGCTGTCCAGGAGGAGATTTTTCGTGCGAAATGTTGTCACTGCCGCCGTCTGCCTACAGTTGTCGCTCCTTGCCACGGGAACACGCGGAGAGGCGCCCACATATCTGAACGATGTGCAACCGGTCTTTCAGAAGTACTGCATCGGCTGTCACAACGACCAGGATCACGAAGGGGACGTCTCCCTCGAAAGCTTCGCCTCGTTGCAGCAGGGATCTCCGAAAGGTCCCGTGTTGCTGGCCGGTGAACCGGACAGCAGTCGACTCATTCGCCTGATGACCGGAACCGCAGAGCCTGTGATGCCTCCGGAAGGAGAGAAACGCCCCACCGACGCTGAGATCGCGCTGGTACGAAACTGGATCGAGGCGGGGGCCGTTGGGCCGAAGGGGGTGATGCCCGATCGACTACATCTGGTCGTACCTGAGGTTGCATCCCACACGGATATCCGGCCGATCTCGGCAGTTGCCTTGTCTCCCAATGGAGATGCTCTCGCCGTGGCCCGATACGCCGAGGTCACGCTGTACCGCAAGTCGCCCGGCAAGGGGCAGCAGGAGTGGGGTGAGGTTCAGAAGTTGACCGAGTTTCCCGGCAAAGTGACTGCGGTGCACTTCACTGCGGGTGGAGAGCGGTTGTTGACCGCCTCTGGCGTCACAGGACGCGGGGCTGTCGCCACGATCTGGGAATGGTCGCTCGGACAGAAGGTTCGTGAATTCAAGGGGCATCGCGATATCATCTACGATGCCGAACTCTCTCCCGATGGCCGCACCCTCGCGACCTGCAGTTACGACCAGCAGATAATTCTCTGGAACGCGGAAACTGGCGAAATCCTCCGCGAACTGAGCGGACACAACGGGCCCGTCTATGACGTCGCCTTCAGTCCTGATGGACAGTATCTCGTGAGTGCCAGTGCCGATGATACCTGCAAGGTGTGGCGGGTCGAAAACGGCGAACGGCTCGATACGCTGGGGCAGCCTCTCAAAGAAGAATACTGCGTGCGTTTCAGTCCAGACGGGAAATGGATTGTGGCCAGCGGGGCCGATCGCACCTTGCGGGTCTGGAAGTTCGTCTCCCGCGACAATCCCCGGATCAACCCGATGCAGTTCGCGCGGTTCGCGCACGAGGGGGCCGTGGTCAATATGGAGTTCACCCGGGACGGCTCCCGCCTGATTACCGTGGCTGAAGACCGTACCATCAAAGTGTGGGAAACGGAGCAGTTCACCGAGTTGCAATTGTGGGAGAAGGAACCCGAAGTGGTCTCCTCACTCGCGATCGATCCCAGCGGAAGGCGATTCATTGTGGGGCGGCTGGATGGCAGCCTCAGCTGGGAGTCCCTTTCCGAACTGCAGCATCGCTCTACCGGCGGAGGCCAGCAGCTGGCCAGCATCGCGGTGTCTGCCACTGAGATGGCCACGGTTACCGAACAGGAGCCCAATTCACAATTGGCACAAGCTCAAACTGTCCGTGCTCCCGCTACCATTAAGGGGACCATTGATGGAGTTGTGGACGGACAGCCCGATGTCGACATCTTCCGTTTTTCCGCTCATGCGGGAGAAGAATGGATGATCGAGGTCAATGCCGCCCGTTCGAAGTCCCCGCTGGATTCCTTCGTGGAAGTTCTCCATGCCGATGGTTCACGGATCGAACGGCTGCAGCTTCAGGCAGTGCGCGAGTCGTACTTCACGTTTCGCGGAAAAGACGGCAAGCAGTCTGGAGACTTTCGACTGTTTGCCTGGGAAGAAATGGAACTGAATCAGTACCTGTATGCGAATGGCGAAGTGAATCGCCTGTGGCTGTATCCTCGTGGCCCCGATTCAGGGTTCAATGTCTATCCGGGACAGGGAGACCGTTGGGCCTACTTCGATACGAATTCGGTCTCACACGCACTGGGAGAACCGGCATATGTCGTGGAGCCACATGCCCCTGACGAGCAACTCATTCCGAACGGCCTGCCGGTCTTCCGGCTGTACTACGAGAACGATGACGAATGCCGACACAGTCTTGGAAAGGATTCCCGCGTTTTCTTTACGGCTCCGGAATCGGGTGAGTATCTCGTGAAGATCAAAGATGTACGCGGATTTCAGGGGACGGGATATACCTACTCGCTTTCCATTCGTCCGCGTCAGCCGGATTTTAAGGTCACCCTGCACAACACGAATCCCAAGGTACCCGCTGGCAGCGCAAAGGAATTCAAAGTCACGGTCGAACGTCTGGATGAATACGATGGG
Organism: Planctomycetaceae bacterium; assembly: GCA_020426515.1. Taxonomy (GTDB): domain Bacteria; phylum Planctomycetota; class Planctomycetia; order Planctomycetales; family Planctomycetaceae; genus JACKHO01. Next base: position 11,407 of record JAGQPW010000060.1, read on the forward strand.
CCCATTCGTGTTGACATCAGCGGTGAACTCCCCGAAGGATTTACTGTCACAACTCCCATTGTTCTGGAAGCGGGCCATGAGACGGCCTATGGCGTACTCTCCGCGAGAGCCGATGCTCCTCAGCCTGCAGCCGAGGCAGGCAAGCAGATTCAAGTGACGGCCACTGCGGAAATTCGTGGCGAGCAGGTGACCCATCCGGTCAATAACCTGGGAACCATCGAACTGGCCCCGGCGCCCAAGGTGGTGGCTCAGATCCGTCCGCTGGAAGGAGACATGCCTGCCGAGGGACCTCTGGAAGTGACACTCAAGCCGGGGGAAACCATTCGACTCAAGGTGCGCGTGGACCGCCATGATTTCGATGGCGAAGTGAAATTTGGCAACGAATTTTCGGGCCGAAACCTGCCTCACGGGACGTTTGTTGATAACATCGGTCTGAACGGACTGATGCTGCTCTCCGGACAGAACGAACGCGAGTTCTTCATCACCGCAGCCCCCTGGGTTCCGGCCCAATCCCGGCTGTTCCATTTGAATGCCGATACCGAAGGCGGCCAGGCCAGCAACCCGGTCCTGATTCATATCGAACGCTGATTTCCTGAATGCATCCGGCCCTCAGATTGAAGGCCGCGCGTTACTGACGAGGCAACTGTTCATCGTGGCTGTCGAATCGCCTTACACATCTGCCGACCTTGAAGCACTGGGACTCCAGCAGGAGCGACTGCCCCGGCATGTTGCCATCATTATGGATGGCAACGGTCGCTGGGCGCGACAGCGCGGCCTGCCCCGTATCGAAGGGCATCGCCGTGGCGTGCAGAGTGTACGAACGGTTGTCGAAGAATGTGCCCGCATGGGGTTGGAACAGCTTACGTTGTATTGTTTCAGCAGCGAAAACTGGAAACGCCCGCGGCTGGAGCTCGACCTGCTGATGAGTCTGTTGCAGCAATACGTGGTCGCGGAACGCAACGAGATCATGCGGCAGGACATCCGCTTCTGCACGATTGGCCGCACCGACCGTATTGGACCGCGCATTTACAAGGAAGTGAACACCACGATTGAAATGAGCCGCAACAATCCGGGAATGCGGCTCTGCCTGGCGCTGGATTACGGTGCCCGGCAGGAGTTGGTACACGCGGTTCAGAATATCGCCCGCGCAGTTCAGCAGGGGACTTTGCGTCCCGATGAGATTGACGAACAGACCATCTCGGACAATCTGTACACGGCCGGGATGCCGGACCCGGACCTGATGATCCGCACTGCTGGTGAAATGAGGATCAGCAACTTTCTGCTGTGGCAAATCAGCTACGCCGAGCTGTTTGTGACTCAAACCTGCTGGCCCGACTTTGGCGCACCACTGCTGTTTGAGGCGTTCCGCGACTACGCCGGACGGGAACGTCGGTTCGGCGGACTTGTGAAGGAAACGATCTAGCCACGAGGCCTCGGATGAGGAAACCTCGCCCGGATCAGCGTCATTCCACGACACAAAACGGCTGATGCCAGTTCAGGCATCAGCCGTTTCGAAATTTTCTGGTTGCTGGAAGCCGCGATTACTCGTCGGCAGCTTCTTTGTTGGCCTTCAGCCCGGCATCGATGGCTTCGACAGCCTTCACTGCATTCAGGCGGCGGACCAGCTGGCGACGGTCCGCATCAACGGTCCGCCACTGAGCGTTCTTGCGAGCCGCTCCCCCAAGTTGAGACTCCAACTGCTGTTGCGTCTGCTTTGCCTGTTCCAGCAGTCGTTCAATCGTCGCGTGGTTCATGTCTGTTCAGTGTGTATTCAAGACGGTGAGCCCGCTGAAGCAGCGGGCCATCAAGGGGAGGGATTCTTGCAGAGCGTCCCACTCCTTTCAACTGCAGTCTGCTGGCCTGTCGAATCCTCTGAAAAGTCGTCCCCGAGCCGCTCGTGATTCACTGAATTGACGCACTACACTCCCCCCTTTGCATTTTCCTGTTTCCAGTTCCCCTGTGGCCATGGCGTCTGACTCGGAATCCAGTCTGCCGAACCCATCTGCCGGAACGATTGCGCGCTGCGATTACCCGCCGGAGTTGGAACTGCTGGTCGATAAAGCCTCCAGTGGTATTCGGATCGATTCGTTTCTGGTCCGGCAGTTTCGCAATTACACCAGTTGGAAGATGCAGCGGATTGTGCGGGCCGGGGGAGCGACGATTGACTGGGGGCCGGCATTGCAGACAGACCGCGTGTTTGCCGGACAACGTATCACAATCCGCCTCCTGGAGCCTCCGGACAAACTGCTCGATCCACAGCCGGACGATGTGAATGTTGTCTATGACGACCCGTGGATGCTGGTGGTCGACAAGCCTGCCGGGCTGATTGCCCATCCCACGGGAGAAATTCAGCAGGTCACGCTGGCGAATGTACTGCAACACTGGCTCGATCAGCGAACGCAGTTCAAGGGGCTGCTGAGGCCGGGCATTGTCCATCGACTGGATCGTCAGACCAGCGGACTGATGGCCATCGCCCTCACCCATCAGTCACACGCGGTAATCTCCGCCGGATTCGAGAATTCCCGAGTTTCCAAGACATATCTGGCCCTCGTCGAAGGTCAGATGCGGACCGAGAGTGGCGTGATCGACCTGCCGATCGGTCGCGCTCCTACCGGACGGCACACGCTGATGTCCTGCCGAGCCGATGCCCGCGACCGCAAGCCCGCCAAGACACGCTACGACGTCGTCGAACGATTTGAGGCACATACCCTTGTTCGCTGTCGACCCATGACGGGCCGCAATCATCAGATTCGCGTCCATCTCGCCGCACTTGGCCATCCCCTCGTGGGCGACGAGTTCTACCTGCCGCATGGCAAATTCAAGCCATTTTACGACGACGAGGTCGATACGCGATTCGAGCCACGCGACGTCGAAACGGGCCTGCCACTGCGTCGTCACGCATTGCATGCCAGCCGCCTTGAACTGGCTCATCCCATCACCGAGCGCTGGCTGAGCTTTGAAACGCAGCTCCCCCCCGACTTTGCGGAGACGGTGGACGTGCTTCGGGCCCGTTGACGCAACGTCATGATTCTCCGAGGTAGGCGAATCGGGGAACGGACTGGCCGTTAACCTCAACGTGTTCCTGAAACATCGCGGCTGGCCGCACCCACAGGCCGCGTTCGCCGTATTCCTGTCGATAGACGACGACTCGCTCGTCTGTCTCGCTGTGTCGTGCGATGCCGATCACGGTGTATTCCTGCCCTTTGTAGTGTCGGTAGCGGCCAGGTGGAACGGAATGCATCGTCGTCGTCTCTTCGGCAAGTGCGAGAATTGGTCTGCCTCATTGAGGCTGTCTCGAGTTATTCAACCGACTTCGCGGAACGGACGCAATGCCGTCCACGCCCGTGAAGACCGTCGGGGGGCCAATCATTGCGTTTGGTCTCAGACGTTGCATGGTGCGCTCGGAGAATCTTGCGGGCGTGCCGAGCGAGGCTGCGATTCCCTATACTCGCCGCGACCATCAAATCTTCAGGAGACGTTGTTTGCCGGGCACCAAACCCAACGTGAAGCACGTCACGCGCGCCGTCGTCTACAGCCAGATGCTGTTCGTCGCGGGACATTCGCTGACAACCGGGGGCTTCCTGAGTTACTTCTTCGAAGAGTTTGGTCCCAGTGCCTTCGCTTTGGCGCTGCTGCAGATCCTCCCCGATGCTTCTGAAGCTTCGGGACTGACGGCCCGCTGGATCAATCGCCGTGCGGGCGGTCACAAGAAGACCTGGGCCATCACGTTTCTCCTGGCACGGCTCTCTGCTTTGCTGATTCCATTCTCGCTGTTCTGGGAGTTCACGTCGCTGCATACGCAGCCGCAGATCTACATTCTCAGCTGTGTCGTGTTGTGGCATGTGTTTCAGGGAATTGCGTTTGTCACGTATCTCTCGTGGCTCTCGGAACTGGTTCCGGAGGTGGGGTGGGGGCGATTCTTTGCCCGTCGCAACATTGCCGAGTTGATGATTCGGTTGGTGGTGCCCATTGGCATTGCCCTGCTGCGACGAAAAGTTCTGGATGCTTCGCCACACGACCTGGAGGTCATCAGCTACGCGGTCATCTTCACGCTGGGCAGTGGGCTGTGCCTGACATCGATGCTGCCGTTGCTGCGGCTGCCAGATTCCGTACCGCCATCCGGAAATGACTCGGCAGTTGCCACGTCCCTGCTCAGCAGTCTCATGAGCAGCAGGGCATTTTTGCTGCTGCTCGCACATGGCTGGTGGCTCAGCCTGTTCCAGGGACTCACGCAGGCCGTGTTGTTCAAGTTCCGAGTACGCGTCCTGGGGATCTCGCTGGAGACCTTCTTGTTACTCAACGCTCTGATGTATGCCCTGCAGATTCCATTGAGCTTGTGGGCCGGTCGACTGTGCGACCGCGGGCGTGACTGGGATGCCTATCTCTGGAGCCTGCTGGTCGTCAGCGCGGCGATGCTGGTCTACCTCTCCGCAACAGCCTCAACCTGGTGGCTGCTGTTCCTGGCTCATGCATTGTTTGGCGTGTTTGGCATGGTGAATGTCTGCAACTTCACGATCGCACTGAAGCTGGCTCCGGAGAAGGACAACCTGATGCACCTCGCTCTGTTCCGACAGATTGGCGGACTGCTGGCAGGAATTGCTGGGTTGGTAGGAGGGTTGTGGCTGGACGATCTCATTCAAAACGCATCGAATCCGGCGGATGGACTGGACTGGGGATGCCGCCTGCTGATGCTCATTTCGTGGCTGGGACGAGTGACCGCAGTTCTTTGGCTGCTGCCGCTGGCCTGGGGCTTCTGGCGAGGAACGGCACAACCTCCCTCTCGAACGTGGCTCCCGTCAACTCCGCCCCACAAAGACGCGAACTCCTGAGTCTGCTGAATTGCAGGTTCTGCAATTCAGCAGACTGCCAATTTCTTGGAATCGTGTGTCTCGAGTGCAAGGAAATGAAGCTGTTAGCCCACATTTTCTATTGCACGCTCGTTGCCCGCACAGCATTTGCATAGAATAGCGTTGGAGATGTATGGCGTGGCTATGCCCCTCCGCAGTTGAGAAGTGACGTCCCACCTGATGAATGGGGCGGGGGCAGGATGGTTTCCCGTCCCTCCCACCTCAAATCCGCTGAACAACAGGAGATTTCAACATGTTGAAGACACATTGGAAGGCTGCGTTGACCGTGGCCGTGGCTGTCGCACTCTGTGCGGCTACGCACACCGCGCAGGCTGCTGGCTGGGGATCGATTTCCGGACAGATCACCTACGACGGAAAAGCCCCGACACTGGCTCCTAAGGTCAAGAAGGGTGATCCCGCTGCCAAGGATGCCGCTGTTTGCGCCGCCCAGGATGTCCCTGATGATTCACTGGTTGTGAATGCTGAGAACAAGGGGATCGAATACGTCGTCGTGTATCTCCGCAAGGCTCCGAAGGACATTCACCCGGATCTGGCCAAGAGCAGCGAAGCGGAAGTGGTCTTGGACCAGAAGGGTTGTGTCTTCACTCCCCACGCACTCATCTGCCGGACTGACCAGTCCGTGCTCTGCAAGAACAGCGATGCCGTTGCTCACAACGTGCGCACTGCTCCGTTCTCAAACTCCGCGGAGAACTTTATCGTTGCTCCCAACGATACCACAGGCAAAGCCGTCTCCATGAAGTTGGGCGAAAGCCGTCCGGTGAAAGTCTCCTGTGATATCCACACTTACATGACCGGCTGGTGGGTTGTCGTGGATCACCCCTACGCTGCGATCACGGATGCCGATGGGAAGTTCCACATCGACAATCTGCCCGTCGGCAAGCACGACTTCATTATCTGGCACGAAAAGGCTGGATACGTTGAGAAGAAATTCACCGTGGACGTGAAAGAAGGGGACAACGCCCCGATCTCACTGAAGGTCGCTCCTGCGAAGTTTCAGTAATCAACGTCAGAAGACGTGATCAGTCAATGAACGAAATGCCACTCCAAAGCGGGGTGGCATTTTTTTTGCCTCCGCCGAGTCCGTCATTCAACCGTGACATGCATCCAGTGCTTCGACCAGTAGCGATACGCGTTCAACAGGCAGCGTCCGGAAATATCAACACACATTCCAATCCACATACCGTACATGCCCATGCCCCAGTAAATGCCGAACAGGTAGCCAACGGGAATACGTATGAGGTACGTGGTCACCAATGCAATGACGAGTGGAAATCGAGTGTCTCCGGCCCCTCGCAGAGCCGAGGCGTACACGATGGCGAGCAGGAGCGGTACCTGAAATGCCCCCAGCAGAGAGAGCGCTGGGGCGCCCAGGACACGCACGGCCGGGTCTTCGTGCATCAAGGAATAGATCGGCCCTGCCTGTAACATGAAAACCAGCGAGGTCAGCACGCCGAACAACCCGCACTGGAGAGCCCCTTCGTGACCGGCAAGCCAGGCTCGCTGTTTGTCTTGAGCCCCCAGCGACTGCCCCACCAGCGTTGCCGCAGCGGCCCCCCACGCGACCGCAGGAAGATACGAGATGGCTTCGACGCGCACGCCGATGATGTGGGCATTGAAAGCCACGTCCCCCTGTTCGGCAATCATCCGCAGGAAGATCACGTGTCCAATCCACGTAACAACCCCCTCTCCCGCTGCGGGGCCGCCGATCGATAGGATTCGCTGTACCGTTTGGCCCTTCACTTGCCATTCACGCAGCTTCAATTGCAGGCCACTTCCTCCGACGAACAGGTACAGCAGCAGCGCCAGACCGCCAATCGTTCGAGAGCAGGCCGTTCCGGTGACGATGCCATCCACGCCCATCGGTTCCAACGGTCCCCAGCCATAGACCAGAGCCGTCGAGAGCACAATGTTCAAGACATTCACCGCCCCGAGAATCCACATGGGCGTCCGCATGTCACCGCAGCCTCTCAAGGCTGCCGAGGCCACCAGCGTCACGCTGGCAAACACCAGGCCGACAGCATCCGTCCGCAGGTAGCGAACGGCAATGGGCAGTTCGTTGGCCTGCAACCCCATGAGTCTGCAGACCATGGGGGCTGCCGGAACGATGGCCAGTAGAAACGCCAGCCCAATCAGCCACGCAAGTGCCACGGAGCGATTCAACACAACATTGGCATGTGCACGATCCCCTGCCCCCCAGGCCCGCGACGCGAGTGCCGTGGTCCCGGTTCCAACGAGCGAGAAAATCAGCGAAGCAAACCAGCCAACATACGCCGCGACTCCGACGGCAGAAACAGCTGCCCTGCTGGTGCCATCCGTCAGGTTTCCTGCGAGGTACACATCGACTGTCCCGACCAGGAAATTGAGCAACTGCTCACTCAACACCGGCAACGCCAACAAGAACATCGTCCGTCGGATCGGCTTCGTCAGCAGCGGATTCGAAGAGGACATGCCGGTGGATACTTAGGTGGAATTCAGTCGGGGAAACTGTGACAGGCTGGCCTGAGCAGTCTATCGGGACTCTTCAAGACTCAACAGGCACGCCAAAGGTTCACACAAAACCGGTCTTGTGACATCGACCGACATGAGCATCATCCCGGCGAGGGACAGCAAGCGACCTCCTCGTACCTGTGCTGCGTGTTGGTAAGAGGTGGTCGTAACGCGGGCTAGCGATTTCCCGACGCCTGACGAACCGAGGGGGCTTCCACGGGTGGCAAACGAATGAGTTGCAGGTCGTCCACCTCCACGCGTCCCCGACCTCTCAGTTCAAGTGAGAGATCGAGCTGCATGTCTCGCGGGATTTCGCGAATCATACGAAACGGCTGCCAGCCGGAACTGACCTTCGTCCACTCCAGGGCGCCTGCTTCGCCACGCAATGAATCGTACATCAGAAATCCCTGCTCGGGAGCATCGAGATCGCGGGTGATCCGAATCTGCCCGCTTATGAGCACGATGTCGCCAGCAAACACCGGAACGCCGGGCGACCTGACCGCCAGCGGTGACGGAATGGGATTGGGAATCGCTCTGCCGCGGGAATTGCTGCGCTGGTCGGCATAAGGGATTTCGAATGCGAGGGCCGATTGCCCGACTATGCCAACCGGGTCGATCGACAGGCGTCCGACCGTTGCTCCAGCCATCGGCACCGGGGCCGTCGTTTGCCAATTCGCCCTGACAAACTCTCCCTGATCTTCGAAGCTCCCCGAAGGCAGCAGGTTTTGACTGAACTGAGATCTCCGTCCAATTTCAGCCAGCAGCAACCAGTGAGCAGGCAGGCTTTGGAAGCAACAGGTGTACGGTGATGCCTGCGGTCCCGAGAGTGCCGCCACGGCGTGATCCCAATGCTTTCGCTGGAGGACTCGCAAGTATTGCAATGCCCTCAGGCAATCCTGGCGAGCAATGTCGTAGTCCTCTCGCTCCAGTTCGATCCGGGCTCGCTCCAGCAGGGCTCGACTGCTCTGCAGCAATCGATTGGCGTCCGAAACCTTGGGGGAATCCAGCTGTTCCAGTTCCTCGTGAACGCGTGCTGTCCTTTCCAGCTTGGCCTCCGCGAGCAACAACCAAGAGCGAGCCGCCTCTGCGCGATACAGACGAGACTTGGTCTTCAGTTCGTCCAGAGCACGCTGACTGTGCGTGACAATAATCGCCGAATGGAGATCCAATTCCTTCAAGTGAACCTCTGTCCCTCCCGCGATACGCCGCAAGGCCAGTTGAGTTCCAATGCCGGTCGTTGTCACCTCCCAGGCCTGCGTGGCGTCCCCTTTGAACAGCAGCCGAACATCTTTGGCAATGCGGGAGCCGGGAACAAATTGCGCATGCTCTTCCAGCCACACCGGGAGGATTAACACGCCGACATCGCTGTGAAGCACGTAGGCCTTCAGTTCGGTGATCTCGGCGGTGGGATTCTTCAGCTCGCCGGAGGGCAAGATCTTGGGATCCCAGCGGCTGGCAAACGGATTGTTGCCCCCCAGTGTTCCTCCCTGAGTTGATGCAACCTCCCCACCAATCTGGATCGAGACCTCATCAACGACACGACCACTGGCAAGAAATGGTTCCAGCAGCCGTGCCTGCATGCACACCAGCCGGATTGCATGCTCACGTTCGACCATGCCCGGCAAGTCACTGTCGAGAGAGTACTGTTTCCAGAATCCCAGTCCGCGGTACCCCGCGGCAATCGCGGCCGAAGACTGCATGAGAATCTGCTCCGGTTCCAGTGCCGGAAACGGACGAGACCCTGGCTGGCTGTCCACGATATCGGGAAGCGGTTCGGTCGCCACGAATGTAAACGTGGCCTTCCCCGGCAACGCGAGGGCGCGGTGTCGCTGGGCCCGTTGCATGGCGGTCAGCGGTGCCAGTGCTGTTTGCATGGGAATGCGTGAACTCCCCAGAAACGTCAACTTCCGGTGGAATGCCCGCTGATCCTGCAAGACCTCCCCCATGAGCGGCCGCCGGTACACGTGGTCCGCGCTTTGAATCTGATCGGCCCATTCTTCAACGAAAGCCAGCTCTCGCGAGGGAATTTGTGTCCCCAGCATCCAGGCCCAGATGGGCGTGGTCGCCGGAGAGAATCCCGGTAGCGATGCAGACTTCAACGAAGCCTCATCGCGAGACGGGTGCGGCGGAACGGCGATTGCCCCCAGGTGATTCGCCGTCAGTTCCCCCAGCAGTTTCGTGTCGGAGTAGTCCGGAACCCACAGCATATTGACGCCCAGTGAGGCGATTCGCGGGATATCTTCTCGCTGATGAATTGTGAACAGCGGGAAGAAGGGACTTCCCTCTTTGAAAATCCGGTCCCCGATCTCCAGCCGTACGGGAGCAAATTCGGGCGTCTCCGTTGCTGCCGGAGTGACGCCAGCAACCTTTTCGCGGGCCGCTACGATTGGCCCCAGTTCCATGTCGTCAATGAGTATTGCTGCTGGCTGCGCAGGGACATCAAAGTACAGCACGGCATCCGTCACAATGAGATCGCGGCTGTCAATCTGAACCGGACGCACACCATCGGACAATTCTTCGCGGGCACGAATGAGCCGACGCTGCAAGATTTCCTCCGTTGGGCGACATGTCAGCTGCTGCCATTCTTTGGGGGTCGTATAGCGTTCCCCCGCAATATCGAGAACGAGAGGCTCTCGCGTTCTGGGGTCGATCTGGTGCGGAAACAGGACCCGCAACGCCAGTCGCAAGTTTGGACAGTTGCTCCGGACCCATAAGGACAGTGTCAACTCGTCAAAGACGCGAGCCCTGGGCAGAGGATGGGACACCTGGCAGTCGGCGAGCGTTTGAGGAGGATGAAACTCCAACTGCTCACAAAACTGGCCGCCGTGAGGATCGATTCCCGCCCGAAACTGCAAAGTCATCGCAGCTTTGGTTGTTGCGTCAATCACCTTCCAGGATGGCTGCTCAGCTTCGAATTCATGGCGTAAACGCTGAGGTTCTCCCCCCACAGAGAGCCCGCTGCCCATGACCCAGATGCACGATACGACCGCCCCGATGATGCCATATGGCAACGGGCCGAAAAACCTCCCCAGCCACGCCAGGCCAGACAGTCGATACAGCAGGGCACTAAAACCAGGTGAACTGAGCACGAGGCAATCTTTTCCTCAAGAGGCTTGCATTGAGTCGATGCGATTTGGCAACATGGTTCGGTAACGCTGTTCCGACTGTCCGGATGAATGCCCCGCCAGCCCCGCACCCCTGCCTATCCATGCGACCATCAACGCGATTTCCCGACGCACCAGGCGAAGACCTTCCTCGCGAACTGGTGGAACTTGGTCGGCGAATTGCGGCACTCCCTCAGTCCCACGCAAAGGAGCTGGGTGAGTCCTACACGCAGGTTGTGGATTGCGTAAAACGGCGACGACGAATTTTGACACTGGTTCAAGAAGCCCTTTCTCAGTTGCGGCTCGATATCAAGTACCTGATGTTTGATCTGGAAGTCACCCGCGAAGAACGCAACGAATTGCGTTCTCAGCTGGACGAGAACCAGCGAGACGATTTCGGCAATTCATGGTGATTCCCGTTTGGGCGACGGATTCGGATCGGAGTCTTCCACGGGACGTCCCTGCACCATCAGGGCGACCTTGATCGTCGGGTATTCGGAGTCGTTGGTCGTCAGGTTCAGGAAGGCGATCTGGCGTTCCGGAGGAAACTCGGCCGCTACGTCAACGCGGATTGGTGTCTGCCAGTAACCCGCATCATCCCGAACTCGCGGCTCCACTGTCGCGGTCACTCCCTTGATCGGGGTCGAAAGTTCCACTGATTGAATTTGCAGGTCGTGGCCCCGGGCATCGGTCACCAGCACCCGTCGGGAGTCGGGCGTTCCAGACAGTTGGTAGAACAGCAGCTGGGCAGGCTCGACCAGCACCTTTCGCTCCGGCACCACAAGTCGGAATTGAACCTCCTCTGACTGAGGTGCGCCATCGTTGTAATTCACTGTGACCGAATAACGATGAGGACCAGGTTCTTCGGTCGCCGTACGCACGCCCACGTAAAACCGCCCCTGCTCTCCGGGCTTGAATTCCCGCTGATCGTCATACAAACGAGGCCGCAGGCAGCCGCAACTCGGCTTCAGTTCTTCAATCCGCAGCGGTCGATCGCCAGAGTTGACGAAGTCAAAGTGAACGTCAAACGTCCCTACGGGAGGCACGGTGCGGACGTTGAGGCCATACTGCGCAAAAGTCAGACTCCGCTGTGTTGCTGGTTCGACGGGACGTGGCTGCGGTGTGCGTTCCGTCCCCCACACAGCCAACAGGCCTGGCCCCAAGGCCAAAACCAGCGTTAGCCAGATGGTCCGCCCTCGTCCGGGCTTCGTCCACGCGTCCATGCGAAGTCTTCCTGCAATCAGTTCCCTGCCCATTCAAGAATGAGCCACATTCGGGAATCTACCAGACGAGCCCGAATCGTCACAAGAGGCAATTGGCCATGGAGATACCGTCTCGGATTTCGACTCCCCACCCTTCTCGTCTCCTGTCGCCTTAACCACCGCTCCCCCTCCTCCGCACCGACGCTCAACTTGATCGAACCTGCACGCGTGAATGCCATCGTTCAACATCTCCCCCACGCCCAAATGTGATCGAGATGCCCACAATTCCCCACGAGCAACCAACTGGAAGTTGACAATCCCTCCACGCCTGCCAGAATGCCCTCGCCCGCACTGCGCGTCCGGAGAGGTGGCAGAGTGGCCGATTGCACCGGTCTTGAAAACCGGCGTACCGCAAGGTACCGGGAGTTCGAATCTCCCCCTCTCCGCTTATGATTGCAAAGGCCCGGAACATGGTTTTTTCCGTGTTTTCCGGGCTTTTTTCTGTTCCGAGCCAACCTCAAAAGGGATGGTTGCCGGTTCGTCGCTCATTGCACCGGGATGCACCGAATTGCATGGTTTTGTCCCGGTTTTGGGTAAGCTGGTGGGTAAGACATTTTCCCCCTCTGTCCCGGTCGCTCTCAATTGCTGGCTCTCTGGAGTCGCCTCATCAAAGATTGATGGAAGGGTGGGGAGAGCATTCAGGGCTAGGGCCTCGTCTGCCAGCGTCAATTCTACGGTCGAATGCCGGGCGAGCCGTTGGGCGAGCTTGGGATGCACTCCCCCTCTGGTAATCAGGCTGATGAAGGAATGCCGCAAGCAATGGAAGTCTGCAAACAGGCCGGCAGAGTCCACGTAGGGAATCCCAGTGGCCTCTAGGTCGGCTTTCAGCATCTTGGCGGTGTGTTGCGTCAGCTTGGGCCACAGCGGTGATTCTGAGCCAATCTGTGCGGTCTCGATCCATTCCCTCAGTTCTTTCGCGAGTTCGGGACGTATCACCTGAACAGTCGGTTTCCGGTTCTTCACATCGTCTGGAGCCAGGACCAGCGCGGGAGGATCAATCTGCAATTCCAGACAGGCCGGGGTCAATGCCCCCAATTCCCTTCTGCGCAAGCCGGGTCCAGAGGCGAGCATGCCGCCGGGATTCTTGGCTCGTGTGGCTGCATGCCAGAGGGTCAACAGGTGGTGCCGATGGTCTGGAGATGCTTCTCCGGTCACATCGCCACAAGAAGAGGTCGATGAGCCACCCGAGACACCCACCGAACGCTGCGCTCATTGCTGCTCCCGTGAGCACATTCGCCATCGAGGGAGATGCCGAGTCAACGCTTATCGGCCACGCGGACACCAGTTGCAACTGCGGCCAGATGGCCAGTGGGATCAGGAACAGGAAGAACGTGGTGGCAATCGATCTCCACGGAACTTGGTGTCCGTCGTAGCGAATGAGTGCCCAGGTCAACAGCGAGAGCAACAACAGGCAATGGAACAGATAGAGGCCGACGAGGTCCCATTTGATGTAAAAGATAACCCACACCACCCCGGCGTGGCTGTTAGGGGGGGGCGCACGGGGAGATTGGCACCGCCGGAAATCAATTCCAGGAAATAGAGCAGCATGAAGATCCCACCCGCCACTCCTTCCACGAGGGGATACCGGGCCGCGATGGGCAATCGGCAATTCCGGCAGGCCCCTTTGAGGAGCAGCCATCCCAAGATGGGGATATTGTCGCGGCCGTCAATGGGTGTGGCGCATTCGGGACAGGCCGAACGCTGGTGAACCAAGGAGATGACGCGCGGTACACGGTAGACCACCACATTGAGATAGCTTCCAATCGTTGCCCCGAGCACAATGAAGCAGGCGGAAACCACAACTTCCGTCGTACGCACCTGAATGCTTTCCGCAACCGTCATTTCCTCCTGCAAACGCGCCCGATAGTCCGGTTGTCGAAACTGTTCAAGAATTGCATCGATGCCGGGAATGGCGATCAAGTAAATCCCCAGTAGTACAGCCAATCCCTATAGCATCAGCGATCCACGGTGAGGCTGTCCCCACTTCAGTCGACAATCAGCCCATGTCTTTAGAGGTATCATTCGGAATTGGAAGAATTCCGTCAGGTCTTTCAGGAAAATCACACCGAGAAGCCCACACTGGGCTGATGCGGAGAAAGGGCCGTATGTGAGCCACAACGGACGCGGTTCTTGTCCTACTCGCCGCAGCCATAGAAGCCACATCAACGTTGTCAGTGAGATCAACACATTCGCGATTCGACCTCGCAACAGTCCTACAGCTCGGCACGCTGCCCAAGCACCTGATAGAACGACCAGCCACGCCAGTGGATTTCTCCATTCAGCGGCAATCCAGCCGATAGCCAGAAAGGCCACGTAGACTACGGCAATCTGCCCCGCACACTGTCCTACGGCTCCATGCCAGCCGGCAGAGGACGGATGACCTCCGCTGGAGGACCGGATTGCCTGTTCGTGGTGCATGCTATGTGCAAGTGGTGCGTGGTGGCCTGCGTGTGAGAATCGGAAACAAGTTGATCCGATGCCGCACACAAATGCCGACTGAAGTTCACTCGCGGAGTCTCTTCAAGTACCGCCAGATCTCGCCGCTTGTGCCTCGGAATACTCCCCATTCACAGGTCAGCGACACGGATTGTTTACTCCGAATGCCAGGAAGTGAAGTTCCGTCAAGATGCGGTAAGAACATCCTTCGGATTCAAGCGGCCTTCATCTTGTAGCAGCCGTTCGTGAAAAATTCGGGACCTCCGCGGTGTCTCATCCGCTTCAAGGAACTGTGGGTGGATGAGGACGGAGATCCTGTAAATAATTGCGTTGACCCAGTTGCATAACGTGTGCATACCGTGTTAGTGTGCACGGAGTTGGTGAGTTCATTCGACTCTCCTCTGTTCTGGGACCTCACCGTGAGAAACTTGATTTCACTACGGCACGCTCAAGACTTGCTGCACTACGACTTTTGTCCTTGGGCGAATTATTGGGTGTACTGGATGCGGCATCCCCTGGCGTGCCTAGGGGCAGCGGCGGTGGTGGCGGTGTGTTGCGGTATGTATGTGAATCCGGTGGCGTATGCGGTACTGGTTGGAATCCTGCTGGTGGGCGGTTTGGGGGCGATCTGGCCGTGGATTGCCGTGCAGGGGTTATCTGGAGAGGCGGAATTTGTAACGGCCCGGTGCCGACCAGGACAGGTCACCACGGTGCGACTCCGCTTTCGAAACCATGCGCCGTGGCCGGTGTGGGGGCTGTCGATTCGCCATGGATTTCACGATGCCAGTGCCATTGCCGATGAATCCTCTGGTATCGCTCTGGCCCGTTTGAACGGGTGGGCGGAGACGGAGTTTGAGTGGCATTTTCAACCGGGGCGACGAGGCGTGTATCCCATTGAACCACCTCGGGGCGACACCGGATTTCCGTTTGGACTGCTGCATGCATCGATCCCGATCGCGATGCGAAACGAACTCGTCGTTTGGCCGGCATCGGTCCCGCTGGATGCGATGCCGGACGCTGTCGAGATCCAGACGCGGGAAGATCAGCTCACTGATCGCCGGGCAGGTCACTGCGGTGACATGATCGGAACGCGTCCCTTCCGTGAGGGAGATTCGCTGCGGCGGGTGCATTGGCTTCAGACCGCTCGACAGGGCCGCATGATTGTCGTCGAACGGCAGTCTCCGGCAACCTGTGCGGTCCGTCAGGTGATTGATGTGTTCGCCAGTTCGCATCAGTCGACGGGTTCATCTCACTCTATTGAGCTTGCATTAGAGATCGGCGCGAGCGTGCTGGAATCACTACACCGGCAGCACGCGTTCGTTGAATTGGTCATTGCTGATCAGAAGTTTGCGGTGGGGGAGTCGCGCGCCCAACTCTGGCAAGCGTTGGACGCATTGGCGCGGGTTCCCGCAGCAGGCATCGATGCTGGGAACCAATGTCACTTTGATCGGCCTTCTCGGCAATTGCCGACGATTGCAATTACAACGGACTATGCGTTGACGCATCACCGGGGACATGGTCATGTGAGCTTTGGAGAGAGATACATCGTGGTGCGCACTGCAGAAGGGGCGGCCACATTACCCGTTCGCCCCGGCTGTGATTGTTCTGCCTGGATAGAAATTGATTCCGCCGATTCATGGCGTGACGCGCTGCCGCAGCGGTGGCGGAGGGCATGCCGTGTCGCGTAAGCATGCTCCATTGATGGCCCAGCGCGCGGTACATGGTCAGCGTGATGGCAATTTGAAAAAAGGCCCCAGTGCCGGCGCCGGTTCGATTGCCGATCCGGCATCACAGTGCACTACGATTGCCTTGGCGTTGCTGTCGTCCGCTGTGTTTTCGCTGGTAATTGCTGATGGCGATCCACGAACTCGTTGGCTGGCGTGGATTGCATGTCAGGGCGTTACTGTCGGTGGAGCGGCGTGGTGGTTGCGTCGTCGGGCCGTGACACTGGGTGACACACTGGTCGTGTCGCCGCTGATTGTGCTGGCAGGACTGTTGGCACTGGCTTGGGAGACCGCGAGTCGATGCTGGCTGGACTCCGGACTGCCGTTTGAATTGCTCACGATGAGCGTCGTTCGCAATCTGGTACTCGCCTTGGCGATCGTGAGTGCGTGGCCAGTCTACCAGCGATTGTGCATCGTGCTGAGTCTGTTCTTGGCGATGTTTGGCATGACGGCCAGTCGCAACGCGATGGCGCATTGGCCAATGGGATTGTTCGCCCTTGGGGCGGTGTGCTGGATGGTGGTCTCACACTGGGAGAACATCCGGCGACGACTGCATGGTCGAGAGCAGTCTCGAGGGCCACGGTGGATTTTGTTCACGCCATTGCTCGTCGTTCTACTCTTCGGCGTCCTGTTCACCGGCAGTAATGGCAAGGTGATGACCACGCTCCGGGGATTTATGCCCAGTTCGGGCGGGACCGGTGCGAGTGATCCCTACGCTCGTGGAGGTGTGGGAGATGGTGAGATGCTGATTGCAGGGACGGAGAACATTCAGAGCTTCGCGCCCATCGAGGATGCCCCGTTCATGCAGGACGATCAGCCCAGCCTGTACGACCTGTTTGACGACACATATGAGGAAGAAGTTCGGAAGCCACAGACCGATCGCGCGGTCCCATTGCCCCCTGAACTGGCAAGTCGAGCCCGCGAGCATGTGCACAATCGCACCGAGAAGGCACAACGTGAATTCTCGACGTTACGCAAGAAGCCGAAGTCCCCAGCGCGTCGCTCTGTTGAGGACATCCGCAGTAACGCTCTGTTCTATGTCGCGGGCCGCGTTCCGCTGCACCTCAGGCTGCACGTCTACGACTTGTTTGATGGTGTGAGCTGGTATCCAGAAGAGTTGACCGGGACGCAGAGCCCACTCGTCATTCGCAACTCGAACAACAAGCCGTGGCTCCAACTCAAAGATCTGGGTGAAGATCGCGAGTATCTGGGACCAGCAGAAACTCACGCCATCAAAGTAGTGAATATCGACACAAACATTATCCCAGCCCCGCTTTATCTTCATGGCGTGCATATCGATCTCGTTGATCGTCCAGAGATGTTTCGGCATGGCCCGGAGGGATTGGTGGGTCTGGTGAGCAAGACGTTGCCGTCACTTGTGCCCATTCATCTGGCGACACGTTCGATCGACTGGGAGAAGCTGCCGTCGGAATCGCCGTCATTTCGGCGGCTCCGTTCCGAGCGTGCGACATCGGTCATTCCGAACACCATTGACGCACGAGAGCTCAAGCGGCTGGCAACAGAATGGAGCGAGGGGATGGAACCGGGGTGGGCACAGATTGACGCGGTCAGGCGTCACTTGCACGATCACTTCACGCTCGACCCGGACTGGCGTCCCACGCATGGGGAGGTCTCGCCTGTCCAAGAGTTCCTGTTCTCATCTCATCGCGGCCCTGACTATCAATTCGCAACTGCAGCAGCGTTGCTGCTGCGGAGTTTGGGATACACGACCCGCGTGGTGAGTGGATTTTACGCGGATGCGCGGAAATACGATCATGCGTCACGGCATACTCCAATTACGGCCCAAGATGTGCATTTCTGGACCGAAGTGCGGATCGGCGGGAGCGATTGGGTGACACTGGAACCGTCCCCTGGCTACGACGTGCTTGGTCCTCCGCCAGGAGTGTGGCAGCAATGCAGGAATGCCATTGCGAGCCTGGCGAGTTGGTGTCTTCAACATTGGATGCTGTGCGCTGTCGCCTGTATTGCAGGCGTGTTGCTAGTCCAGTATCGGCTGGCGCTGGCTGATGTCTTCGCCACGATTCGCTGGCGCTGGGTGCTCTGGTTAATGCCCGACGACGCAGTGGTTGAGACGTTGCAACTTCTTCAGTATCGAGCGGCGCTGTCGGGAAACCGCCGGGCACCTTCCGCAACGTATCGCCGCTGGCTGGGAGAACTCATGGCGCTCAGCGGTAATCCCTCGATGGCTCGTCCACTGTATGAACTGCGACGAAGCGTGGATCTGGCGGCCTACGGTGGGCGTTCCGCTTCTTCCATGTTGGAACTGGTCCCGGTTTGCCGAACTTGCGTGCGGAGTTGCACGCTACGGTGGTTTCGCATGCTCCGTGTGGCGAACTCCGACACTGTTTTGGCCACGGCCACTCCCCGAACTGTTGAGGACTATCATGCCAGGTTCGCTGGTCAGAGATAAGACCATGGAGCATCCC
This sequence comes from Planctomycetaceae bacterium, assembly GCA_020426515.1. GTDB lineage: Bacteria > Planctomycetota > Planctomycetia > Planctomycetales > Planctomycetaceae > JACKHO01. The sequence goes on from JAGQPW010000060.1 coordinate 29,735, forward strand.
GATCGGGAACATTCACTAGGCGTCGACCCAGACGCATTGCGTGCTGGGTTCGCTCAGATCTCTCGATCCCTAAACCAGGTGCTCAAGGGGAAGCCGGACGTTGTGGAGATGGTATTGGTCTGCCTGCTGGCCCAGGGACACCTGCTGCTGGAGGACAAGCCGGGGCTTGGGAAAACAACGCTAGCTAAAGCGCTCGCCGATGCCATTGGCGGGACGTTTTCACGCGTGCAATGTACACCCGATTTGCTCCCCGGCGATATTACTGGTTTCAGCATCTTTAACCAGCGGGCAAACGAGTTCGAGTTTCGCGAAGGCCCCGTGTTTGCTGATGTTCTGCTCGCGGATGAAGTCAATCGGGCCACCCCGCGAACGCAGAGTGCCTTGCTCGAAGCCATGGCTGAACGTCAAGTGACGGTCGATGCGAAACGATACCAGCTGTCGTCGCAGTTCTTTGTCATGGCAACACAGAACCCGATTGATCAACACGGCACATATCCGTTGCCGGAAGCGCAGCTCGATCGTTTCGCGATGAAACTCAGCATCGGATATCCCGCTCGTCACGACGAACGCAACATGCTTGCCGCGGCGATCCAGAACGATCGATCCCATGTAGAAGAGCGGACGCCGCTGATCCAACCCGATGTCTTGCGTCAGGCTCATCAGTGCGTCGCTACGATTCACGTTGATCCGAGCATTCAGGATTACCTGCTTGATCTCGGAACCGAGACTCGAAGGCATCCACAAGTTCACCTTGGTATCAGTCCGCGCGGTTTGCTGACGTGGCAGCGGGTCTGTCAGGCCCGTGCGTTCCTGGATGGGCGGGACTTCGTCACTCCCGACGATGTTCAGGAAACGGCGCACGCAGTCCTGGGCGTTCGACTGGGGATGGAACACGGAGACCCATCCGCAGTAATTCAGCTACTCATCGACAGTGTGTCCGTTCCCAAAGGGTTTCAGGGAGGTCGATCATGAGTGTGGAACATCTCAGCCATCGATTCACCACTCGATGGACAGAACAGCGTGGCACCAATCGACTGTCCCTTGCCGTTGCCAAACCTCCACAACACGTAGGCAGACGGAGTGTATCCTCAATGAATGTGCAATCACGAGTGTTTCGACCGGCTCGCCTGAGGGCGATCGCACTGCTGATACAACTTTGCGGATGTGCACTGCAGGTGGACGAAGGAGGGCGTCTCGAACACATCTCACCGGCCCACAAACCAAAGGACTTCGTGGAATGCGTGGGACAGCTTCAGCAGCGCGGCACAAAGTATTTCAGTGGGGATGTTGCTGACACTGAAGTAGTCGAGTTGAAAGATGTCATCAATTGGTTGCCCGAGTTGGCTGCCGACAGCGATCTCAAGCGATCCCACTGGGAGGCCGTCCAGCGTAAGGTGCCCCAGTTGCTGGCCCTGCTTCACGCTCCGGCTGAGGGCGACTCACGTGACAACTGGGCGAAACATATGGCCGAGTTGCATGACCTCGTCCCACTGGCGAATACCTGGGGACCGGCCGTCAAGAATTCGAGGCCGCTGACGGGCGATACTGCTCAGGAGGCGTCACTGCAAATGCTGTTCACTACAGTGGAGGAAACATCACGTGACTGAGACATTGATCTGGGGTTTCCTGCTCAGATTCCTGCAATCGTTGATCAGCGCAGCGCCATTTATTCTGGCTGGGTTAGCGATCGCCGGCGTGTTTCGGCGGCTGATTGGTCGAGGGCTGACGACACGAATGTTTGGGGGCAACTCCAAACGCTCGTTGATGCAAGCCTGGCTGATCGGGATGCTGTTGCCGGTCTGCTCGCTGGGAGTCGTACCCGTGATTCGCGAAATGCGACGCATGGGATTGAAGGGAGGCACGATTCTTGCCTTCGCGATGTCTGCCCCGCTGTTTAATCCCTTGTCCGTTCTGTACGGCCTGACGTTGTCCGAGCCGTTGGCGATTGTGGCGTTTGCCTTCTGCTCACTTGTGGTCGTGACGGGCGTCGGGTGGATATGGGATCGCTGGTTCCCGGACAGTGGCACGAACGAGCCAGATTTACCGACGGTGGGCTATGGCATCAAGCGGATGTTGTCCGTGGGAGTTGCCGCAGTGCGGGAGGCAGGAGGAATCTCTGCCCTCTATGTTCTCATTGGGCTCGTCGGTGTGGCTTCGCTGGGAGTAATCCTTCCAGTAGGTGTGATGCAGCATGCCATGAACGGCGACAATCCGGTCGCCCCGTTGACCATGACCGCTGTGGCGATTCCCGTGTATGCCACCCCAATGCTCGCGATGAGCCAATTGGGAATGATGTTTCAGCACGCGAACTCTCCCGGCGCGGCTTTTGTGCTACTGACGCTGGGAGCAGGGATGAATCTAGGCCTCGTTGCCTGGATGGTGCGGCAGTACGGTTGGAAGCGTTCAGGAGTCTGGTTTGCCCTGTTGCTCGTCGTGGTGATTGGTCTGGCCTACGGTGTCGACCGCCCGCTGTTTCCGCACGAGATTGATCCCGCTGATCACACGCATGCGTTCGACATCTACTGTCGTCCATT
>JAGQPW010000061.1:0-13385 GCA_020426515.1 Planctomycetaceae bacterium
AGGCAAGGTCACCTGCGCCCAACCCTTGTCAGATGCATTCAACACCGCTGCGTTGCCTGCACTGCGAACGAGTTGTCCGCCGCGACCTGGCTGCATTTCGACGTTGTGAATCTGTGTTCCCTGCGGAATAAACCGCAGTGGCAGGCAGTTGCCCACTTTGGGCTCGGCCGCAGGACCGTTCATAATGACATCGCCAGCCTTCAGGCCGTTCGGCGCCAGAATGTAGCACTTCACGGTCTTATTGCTGGTCGGACAGGTGTATTCGCACAGAGCGATACGTGCCGTCCGGTTGGGATCGTATTCAATGTGTGTCACGTTCATCGGCACACCATCGACGCGACGCTTGAAGTCGATGATGCGATACATCTTGCGATGTCCGCCGCCACGATGACGAACCGTAATCTTCCCGTGATGATTCCGGCCGCCATGCTTCTTCAGGCGAACGACCAGGCTCTTCTCGGGCTTCTTTTTGCGATCCGTGATCTCTGCGAAGTCGCTGACCGATGCTCCCCGGCGCCCCGGCGTAGTCGGCTTGTAGTAGCGAATGCCCATGATCTGTTTCCGTAATTCAGTCGTGTTGAGTTCGTGCGATCGAAAGGTGCGAGAACAGGCTTAGAAGAACGCGATCCGGTCTTCTTCATGCAACTGAACAATCGCCTTCTTCCAATCCTTGGTGTAACCGGTCTGCGTCTTGTGCCGACGCGGTTTTCCCTTGCGTGTCTGAGTACGAACGCCGGTGACGCGCACTTCCCACAAGCTTTCGACAGCCTTCTTAATGTCTTCCTTCGAGGCGGTTGGATTCACCTCAAAAGTGTAGGCGTTGTATCGCTCGGACTGGTGCATACCCTTCTCGGTCACCACGGGACGATAAATCACCTGGTGCGGAGCGAGTTCAATGCCGGTGGATGTGGCTGTCACGACAGTACTCCCAATCATTTCTTCTACAATGACAATGCAGCTCGATTACTCGGCGTCGGAAGCCCACAGGGAGCCATCGCGAATTGCGTCGATCGCTTCCCGGGTGATCACCAGGCGTCGCTGATGCAGCAGGTCGTAGGCATTGAGATTGCGTGCGGGGGAAACCCACACACCGTCAATATTCCGTGCCGACCGCCACAGGTTCTGATCCATATCCTTAGTCACGAACAACGTCGACTGTCCGCCCACTCCCAGATCCTGAATCATCTGAAAGATCGGCTTCGTCTTAATGGCCGTAACATTGAGGCCGTCGAGGACAATCGCCTCAGCGTCCTGAAACTTGCTCAACAACGCCATCCGTGTCGCTACCTTGATTGCCTTTTTGGGCAGTCGGTAACCCCAGTCACGAGTACGCTTCGCGAAGGTATGACCACCCCCACGACGGATCGGAGACCGCTTGGTCCCCATACGTGCGTTACCCGTTCCCTTTTGACGGAACAGCTTCTTGCTCGTACCGGCGACTTCGCCGCGAGTCTTTGTCTTCGCAGTCCCCTGGCGACGATTGGCTTCGTACATGACAACCACGTCATGCAGAAGCTGCTTGCTGATACGATCAGCGAGCTCAGCACCATCAAACTCGTAGGTGCCGACGTCAGCGCCGGACATATTCTTCACTGGAGCAGAGACCATCTCGCTTCCTCAACCCTATTTATTTTGCAACCCGAATGATCAGGTATCCGCCGTTCGGACCTGGGACAGCCCCCTGCACGAGCAGCATGTTGTTTTCTGCGTCAATGCGAACAACCTTCAGGTTCCGCACGGTCACTCGCGTGTTCCCGTACTGACCTGCCATCCGCTTTCCTTTTTTGATGAATCCGCTCATACCGCGGTTCATCGCATGTCCGCCGATCGCACCAACACGACGGTGAACCTTCTTGGCACCGTGCGAGGCACCCTGCCCCGAAAAGTTGTGCCGCTTCATGGCTCCCGATGTACCACGACCCTTACTGGTCCCGATCACATCGACCCGAGCCACACCGTCAAAGACGGCTGCTGTCAGTTCCTGCCCCACTTCGTGAGCAGCATTTTCTTCGTTGAGCCGAAACTCGCGAACGAACTTCTTGGGCTCACAGTTGGCCTTGGGCCGTGACTCGACACCAGCTTCAGCAAGTCGCTTTTGACGCTTGCTCTTCAGCTGAGCGACGTGACCACGTTCCGGGCGAGTCGCCCGATTGCGGTTACGATCTTCTTCAGCCCGCTCCTTGTCCTTGTTGCTCAACTTATCGTCGAAGCCAACCTGAACAGCAGCGTAGCCATCGGTGTCATTGTTGCGAACCTGCAGCACAGTACAGGGTCCAGCTTCAATAACAGTTACCGCAAGGGATTCACCGGCCTCGTTATAGACCTGCGTCATCCCGACCTTTTTTCCGAGCAGCCCCACTGGCATGACTCTACCCCAAATCAACTTGGTTTCTTGACGTCCCTGTTGCAACGAAGCCAAAGCGGCCAGCAACAGGCAGACAGGATCAGCAACTACTTCCCGGACTCAGCTCAGGAAGCAGCCTTGATCTTGATATCCACACCGGCAGGCAACGAGAGCTTATTCAGCGCATCAATCGTCTTGCCAGTTGGCTCGATAATATCAATCACACGCTTGTGCGTGCGAATTTCAAATTGCTCACGAGACTTCTTGTCCACGTGAGGACTACGCAACACCGTATACCGCTCAATCCGAGTCGGCAAAGGAATTGGGCCATGGACAATTGCCCCCGTCCGCTTCGCAGTGTCGACAATATCAGCCGCCGACTGGTCAAGGACGGTATGGTCAAAAGCCTCCATCCGAATGCGAATGCGGTTGTTAGCAGCCACGGAACTCTTTCCTTGCCTCAACAGTTGTCGATACAACAACTTACGTACACAACCCCGGCTCACACCGAAACGGGGAACGGAGGATGATACTGGGGGTCTTGTGTGTTGTCAATCAAGGCGATGAGCTGTTTGGCAAGCGAATTTCGCCGATTCTTCAAATTGCCGGGCTGCGACTCAGAAAATTGCCTGAGTGAGGGCCATACATGTGATGTCGAAATGCTTGACGTGCGGTGAATTCGATCGCCCGGTCGGGAGGTGACGCGATTTCGACGTTCCGCGAACGTTAGGTTTCCTCGTCTGTCGGCCGCAGGCCAGCTGTCTGCCGAAATTGCTCGCGAGGTCGGCCTTGCCACTTGAGGCGCGGCTCGGTTCTCGCGGTTCCATCCGGGCTCGAGACAGGCGCCCCTTCCACCTGCACCACCAAAGAATCCGGACCGACGGAGAGAATCCCTGACGACAGCATGCCCCGAACAGCGGAGTCACGACGATTGCTTCGTCACGTTGGCGGCTTCGCACTTGCGGAGTTTCACAATGAACCGGAGTCACAGCCGGTCGAGTCTGATTGCCGGTACAGTCAATCTCACCTTTACCTGCTTTGTGATTCTGCGTTACAAACCGGCAACTTCTGCCGGCTGACAGCTGTTGATCTCGCGTGGCCATTGACGCGAAACCGGCATGAATCATGCGGTAGAATGTGTGTTGTTGGTTGTCTTCGGCGAAGGGTCTCCGAAGCCATTTTGAATTATGCCAGGTGCGGGAAAGGACTCCCCATGCAGAACCTTTTGTGGAAATTCGTGGTTCTGACCGGTGTCATTGGTGCGAGCTGCGGTGTCGTTTACCAGGCGCACAAGGAGATCTCGAAGGCGCAGGTCAACGCCAAGAATTCTTCTGAGGACTCCTTCAGCGTGCCTGCAGACAGCTCGGAGGAGTTGACGGACGCCCCATTGGCGGCATCGCCGCAGACCGCCGACGGACAATTGCAGGAGTGGCACAGCCTGCTCGCCTCTGACGAACCCGCCAAAGCCCCCCAGCCGACTCGCGAGTCGAGCCCCAAGCCAGCAGCAGCAACTGCTGATTCTGATGAGGGTTCGCTATTTGCCGGAGGATGGCCGCCTGCTCGTTCATCACAACCAGCAGCGGCAGCATCGGACAAGTTCCCCGTCGCTCTGGCGAGCAATGAAAAAGTGACGAACGAGCCGTCTCCGACACCGTTTGGGAGCGGGTTCGCAGCGACTCCTCTGCCAGCGGAACCCTCTCCAGACCGAGCCCCACGAGAGTTGCCTCTTCCGGCATTTGGCAGCACTGCTGCATTAGAACCAGCACCAGTCGCTGCGCCGGTTCAAGCTCAGGAAATCCCCTGGGGTGTCGAGCCTGACGCGGGCCTCACGCCATTGCCGGAAGGACATCCGGGCCCTGTGCTGATGTCTCCTCCCCAAGCCAAACTCCGTCACGCCGCCGTCACGGCAAACGAGGAAAAACAGCCGGGTGCCATCGAGCGAGTCGCCGGATCAACGGCTCCTTCACTGCCAATTTTTGGTGCTCCAGAACAGACGGAAGCGCCAGCATCCACGCCGACGACAAGCTCGAACAATCCAGGCAATGCGGACCCGTTTGCCGCCACTGGAGACACAATCCCCGTTGCTGAACAACCCCGACCCGCTCCGACTCTGACTCCTGCAAACCCTGAAGAAGTTCTACCGCTGATTCCCCTGTCGACCAGCGCCCCATCGCCACGGAAAGCAGCGGAATTCAGTCCAATTCCGACACCAGCTCCGTTGAGCGAAACCAGTGCTGCACCACCACGTACACTGCCAGCGTTTGGCGCTCCTCCGGAGGCTCCAGAGGTAGCCGAATCCACGCCGACAGAAGCGTCTCCAGCATGGCCGGTTGGTCAACCTCAGCCCGCAGCAGAAGGTTCCAACGCCGATCCCTTTGCGGCGACTCCGCAGGACAAGAAGGAAGTTGTTCCGGAACCATCGCTGTTCCGGTTCCCTCCTTCAGAAAAGGAGAGCGAGTCTCAACCCAAGGTGGCTGCGCCCCGAATGCCATTTCCGGACAGTGCTGAAGCGATTCCGCAGCGGCAACCGGTCGCCGCCGAAGCAGAGGAAGTGACGCCCACGCCTGCAGTGATGATTCCGTTTGCCAACTCACCAGTTCGGCCGAATCCCACTCCGGAAGCAACCCCCACCCCAGTCCCCGAAGAACCCGCACCGTTCTCCTCAATCCCGGAGAAGGCAGCTCCGGCGGTCGTCGCGGAGCCTCAACTGGTTGTTGATCCGGTGGACGTGGTAGAGCCCAATCGTATGATCACCGGGACTGGAACTGTTCCGGACAATGCCCCGCGCGGGCCACAGCAGCCGGAACTGAAGATTGAGAAAATTGCTCCCAAGGAAGCCATCCTTGGTGAGCCGCTGATCTATTCCATCATCGTCCGAAACATCGGTGGCAGCCCGGCACAGAAAGTCGTCGTCGAGGACCGCATTCCCAAGGGTGTGGATGCCCAGAACCTGGGTACTAGCCCGCAGGCCTTTGTGACGGGCGACAAGTTGTACTGGGAACTGGGAACCTTGCAGCCCGGCGATGAACGCAAGCTTCAATTGCGTGTTACGCCAATCGAAGCGGGCGATATTGGCAGTGTCGCGACCGTCAGTTTTGCTTCGTCTGTCTCGGCCAGCGTGCGAGTCACGGCCCCCAAACTCGGTCTCGCAATCAGCGGACCTGGCGAAGTCGCCGTGGGCGAGCAGATCAACTATCGCTTCACCGTAACCAATTCCGGCGAGGGCGAAGCCCGCAAGGTATTCCTGCGAATGCTGCTGCCTGCCGGTGTACAACACCCCGGTGGAAACGACCTGGAATATGAGGTTGGAAACTTGCCGCCCGGGCAATCACGGGATGTCGAACTCAGCCTGATGGCCATTGCCTCGGGACTGATTCACCCCGAAGGACTGGTGACAATCGATGGCAACGTCAAAGACAAGCAGAACGTCGATCTGAATGTCATCGAGTCACGCCTGACGCTCGAACGCACTGGTCCGGTCAAACGATTCATTGGCCGTCCCGCGGTGTATCAGAACATCGTGACCAACGCGTCATCTGAGGACCTGACGAACGTGACTGTCACCGAAACCATTCCACCGGGGGTCGCGTGGACGCCTCAGGCAGGTATTCAAGCACAGTGGGACGCGAAGTCTCGAAAAGTCACCTGGACGATCCCGCAGCTCAAGGCGGGTGAGTCGACTCAGCTCGCTTCTCAAGTGGTCGCCGAGCAGGTTGGCGACCACATCGGTGCATTGACGGCTCAGGATGCCAAGGGAAATCGAGCCGACCTGGAGACCTCGCTGGCCGTCAAGGGATTTGCCGATCTGGGGATTGATGTCACTCGGCCCGGTCAACCCGTGCTCGTCGGCGAACAGGTGTCGATGCGGGTCTCCATTCGCAACGATGGCACCGCTTCGGCCAAGAACGTACAGGCGGCCTTCGAGATCCCCAAGGGTCTGAACTTTGTCTCAGCCAAGGGCCCGGTGGCCTTCAGCCCCATTGGCAGCATGGTGGCCTTTTCGCCCATCGAGGAACTTGCGGTCGGTCAGAAGCGGGAGTTTGACATCGTGCTCACCGCAGCCGAAGTGAACGCCGATGCCCGTGTAAAAGTCCACCTCGACACCGCCGACCTCGAAACTCCGATCCAGCGGGAAGAACTCATCCGCATCTCGGAATAACGAGCCACGATCAACCGCGCAGCTTTCCAAGCACGCCGGTCAATTCCGCTCCCAGACCCTCGATGGCCGATTGCTGTCGAGGGTCTTTGAGTTGGGCGTGTGGATAGAATGCTTCGGTCGCTTCGGGAACGGCGACCTGAGTCGGCAGCACAATCACGCCAATATTTCCGAGAATCGACCGCACATGAACGAGGCCGCGCAGCCCGCCAAGTTTCCCCGGTGAGGCCGCCATCAGCGAAGCGACTTTTCCTTTAAAACACTCCAGTGGAGTTTCATTCGGGGCAGGTCGCGACACCCAGTCAATCGTGTTCTTCAGCAGCGGCGTGATCGAGCTGTTGTACTCAGGACAGGCGATCAGAAAGCCGTCGTGAGACTTGAACAGGTCCTTCAGTTTGAACACATTCTCCGGCGTTCCTTCCGCTTCCAGATCCTGATCAAACAGCGGTAGCGGGTAGTCGCGCAGATTCAGCAGCGTCACCTGAGCCCCGGCCGACTCGGCTCCTTTGAGGGCAACCTGCACCAGCTTGAAATTCAATGACTGCTGGCGGGCGCTGCCGGCGAAAGCAAGAATGCGGGGCATGGAATCCACTCCTGAAATTGAGGTCGATCAGTGCGCAAACCGGAATGCATCGCTGATCCGGTGTTTTTTTCGATGGTAGGCGACTGAGCCGATCTCACAAGTCGGTATTCGGGGGAGCGGCGCTGGCCGGGTCGGACTCCCGGGCCAGCGCCGCACTCCTCCCACCGGGAAATGATTCCAGAGTGAGCGAATCAGGACGACTTGAGGGCGTCCCGAATTTCTCGCAGCAGTTTGACGTCTTCCGTTGGTTCGGGCGGAGCTTTGGGTGCTTCTTCCTCTTTCTTCAGGGCCAGTTCCTGCGCCTTGTTCATCAACTTGATCATGATGAAGATCGCGAACGCCACAATAAGAAAATCCACCGTGGTCTGGAGAAACGACCCGTAGCCGATGTAGGCCTCACCACTCTCTTTGGCCAGAGCCAGTGTCGCCGGTTTCGCACCTTCGCCGAGCCACAGATACATGTCGTTGAAGGTCTTGCCCCCTGTCACGGCCCCCAGTGCAGGCATGATGACATCGCCAACCAGCGAAGAGACAATCTTGCCGAATGCACCGCCGATGATGATACCGACCGCCATGTCGACCACGTTGCCCCGCATGGCAAACGTCTTGAATTCCTGGAGCAGCTTCATTCGCATCAACCTCGTTCTGGCCCAACAACGACGAGTAGTCATGGAGTACGCAGGTCCATGTTACGTGGGCGAGTGGTTAACTCCAGTCGAATTTGAATGTTCTACAGGAATCGCGTCGAAACGCGGTGCAAAGTGGCTGTCGTGCCGGGCAAGAAACCCTTGCCGCGCATAGCCGTTCGACCGATCGGACCGATTGTACGAGCGAAAATCATCGCCACTGCGAAGCTCCGACAACTGCAACCTCACATGTCGTCGCGGAAACGTTCGCCATCGGGATTCCGTTCACTTTGCACCCAGGGGTCGCCGTGCATGTGATAGCCCCCCTGCTCCCAGTATCCGGCTCGATCTTCGGCGGTAAGTTCAATGCCGCGCACCCACTTCGCGCTCTTCCATGCATACAGCCGTGGAATCACCAGCCGCAGTGGACCACCGTGATCAGCGCTGATCGGCTCACCATCGTGCGTATCAGCGAAGAGTGCGTCCTCGACATCGAAGTCGCTCAGCGGCAGATTCGTCGTCCAGCCGGAGTCGTAGCCCTCTGCGATCACGTACCGAGCATTCGCCTGGACTCCCGCTCGGTTCAGGATCTCTCGAACGCTCACGCCTTCCCAGTAATTCCCCAGCCGAGACCAGCGGGTCACGCAGTGAAAATCGGAAAATACCTTCACGCGGGGCAACGCCTGAAATTCTTCCCAGGTGAAACTCAACGGCCGATCGACCAGCCCCTGCACTTTGAATTGCCATTTCGTGAGGTCGATCGTCGGCACATGGCCATAGTGCAGCACCGGCCACTTCCGCGTTCGCGACTGCCCGGCTGGCACACGTTGGTCGCGGTGAGTATCAGGACTGATTATGACTCCATCCGGGACTGACTCCGGACTTGGAGGATCGCCCGACTGATACTTCGAATCGTCGTTCTGGAATCCAGTCATGATCGAGACACTTCCTCCGGGCTCTTCAAACAGATGGCGGCCGGGGCCCACGGGGACGACCGAATCGAATTATGACACCCCACTCTGAACACGAGAAGCGTCCTGAAGATGCAACGGCTCCCTGGGCACAAGAAGCGCTGCAAACAACAGACTCTCCAAGGGCACTCGCAAACAGTCGGCGATTCACAGACTGGGTTCCTTGAAACAGGCCTTGGCATTCTGTCACCATCACTTTGCCCCGTCCTCAGCCATCTTGCCCCAGAGCCTCGCTGTCGCATGATTTCATACCGAATGCTTCACCAACTGTTCCCGCACTTGTGTATTATCGCCGGTCTGTTTGTCGCTGTGTCCACTGCGACCGCGGCTGAACCGAAAGTGACAGCCGAACCACAAGCCGAACGCATCAGGGCCATGGAAAAGGTCGCCGACCTGGCGCTCATCCCCCCGAGGCTCAACACCAGCCCTCTTCCTGAATACGGCTACGACCGACTCGACTACGGAATGACCATTGGCATTGAGCGAACCCCCAAAGGGCGTCTGTGGGCCTGTTGGGTCGCTGGAGGAGACAGCCCCAAGGCGTTCTTCGTACTGGCCAACAGCGACGACGATGGCGAGAACTGGTCCGATCCCTGTCTGGTCCTCGACTCGCACGACCCGGCTCTCCCGGCCGAGCGCAGCATTCTCGTGGGCAATCTGTGGACTGATCCACTCGGGCGGCTGTGGCTGATCTTCGACCAGTCGATGGACATGTTCGACGGACGCGCAGGTGTGTGGGCCACGATCTGCGACAACCCTGATGCCGACAAGCCAACATGGTCCGAACCCCGACGCATCTGGCATGGTGTCACCCTCAACAAGCCAACGGTTCTTTCTACCGGCGAGTGGCTGTTGCCCATTTCGCTCGATCAACGGACCGGATTTCGCGCGTTCAAAGGCTGCTTTGCCGAGCTTGATCCTCTCCGTGGTGCGAATGTCTTCGCATCGACCGATCAGGGAGCCACCTGGGAACGTCGGGGGGCGGCTGTGTTTCCCACTCCAGACTGGCATGAACACATGCTGGTCGAGAAGCGGGACGGCAGCCTGTGGATGCTGGCCCGCACCGGCAAGGGAATCATGGAAACCATTTCCACGGACGGAGGACGAACCTGGAGCACCCCGATCCCGTCAAAGATCAACCATCCGGTTGCCCGCTTTCATATCCGTCGACTCGCTTCCGGTCGACTGCTGCTGGTGAAGCACGGCGACAGGATTGATGCTCACAATGGCCGTTCCCAATTGAGTGCCTGGCTCTCAGACGACGATGGGGAGACGTGGCAGGGAGGGTTGATGCTCGATGAACGAAAGGGCATTTCCTATCCCGACGGATTTCAGGCTCCCGAAGGAACCATTTACATCTCGTACGACCGCAATCGCTCGACTGATGGTGAAATTCTGATGGCGCGATTCACCGAGGAGGACATCCTCGCCGGGAAACTGGTGGGGCCCAAATCGAAGCTGAAGATGCTCATCAGCCGACCTCTGGCCCGCGAAGCATCACAACAAGAATAGCCTGTGGTTCATCGAGCCTTGCCGGGCATCAGCTTCGCGGATCCAACCCGGCCAAGGTGCCGGCACTGCTTCCAAAGGACTCGGCTTCCACGCCAAACCGTTGCAGCATGCTCACGTAGAGATTGCATAGTGGGGCATTGTTTTCGCGGTTGAACGCCAGATGTTGCCCGTGACGAAATCCTCCACCGGCCAGCAGGATGGGGAGGTTGGTGTTGTCGTGTGTGTTGGCGTCACCCATATTGCTGCCGTACAGCACCATTGTGCTGTCCAGCAGCGGCTCCGTTTCGCCGGAGGTCCCGGCCAGGATTTCCAGCAGTCTACGCAGGAGCGTCATCTGGCGATGGTCCGCCTTCTCCAATTGGGCGAGATGATCGGGCCGCATGCCGTGATGACTCAGCGGGTGATAAGCGGTCGTGCTCGATTCCTCTCCTTCCAGCTGGAACACCGGCGTTGCAAACGCATCCACCATCAATGACACAATGCGGGTGGAGTCGGTCCGTAGAGCCAGAGTCGCCAGCATCAGCATCTGTTCAAATTTGTCGAACAACAACGCCCGATCGACGATGTCCTGCGGGGCTTCTTCGCTGACCTCCGGGCGTGGACGCTGTTCCCATTCCCCCGCCGCATGCATCTGCTGCTCCAGTTCACGAATGGAAGTGAAGTACTGATCCAGCCGGGCCTGATCCTGCGGACCGAGTTGATGCTGAAATTGCCGCGTTGACTCTGTCACGGCATCCAGAATACTGCCTCGCCGCTGCAGCTGCTGCAATCGCCTGGCCACTTCAGTCTGAGACCCCTGAACGAACAGCGAACGAAACACTCGCGATGGGCTGTCTTCGGCGGGCAGCAGCACACCATCTCGCGTCCACGAGAGGCTGCGATTTGCTTTATCGATGTTGACACCCAGATTCAGGCTCGTGAAACGCGTCTGTCGCCCCAGATGTTCGGCGGCGAACTGGTCGAGGGAGATCGTGTTGCGAAACCCGCTACTCGTCGGATGCCGCGCTCCGGTCAGGAAGCAGTTCTCCGTCGAGTGCCCTCCTTCACACGCCGGGTGCGACAACCCGCTGATCACCGTGAACTGGTCCCGAAACGGTCGCAGTTCTTCCAGATATGGAGACAACTCGTAATTGGTCCCGGATGTTGTCGGGAAAAATGGCTTCGGCAGCACGCCCAGATTGTTGGAGATCAGCAGCATCCGCTGCGGCGCCATGGCCGACTCGGCAGCTTGTGCAGGACTGCGTTGCCAGCATTCCAGAAACGGCAACGCCAAGCTCACCCCCGCACCGCGCAGGAAACGGCGGCGAGAGAGCCTGTCAATCAGACGGGGCAGTGGCTGTCGTGACGTCATGGAAGTTCGGTCCCGGTAAACATGCGGCTTTGCACTAAACCATGAATCAGATCGCGCGTGCGGTATCCGGTCGCTGCACAGTCATCAAGGATCGATTCCAGTTCCGTCCGATCCGAAAATCGAATCGGCGTTCCGGTGGAATAGACGACGAACTGCTCAAGCAGGCTGCGTGCGATCCGTCTCGGATTGTCCATCAGCAACTGCTTGAGCCCTTCAATGTCATTGAATGACCGCCCATCGAGCAACTTGCTGCTGGCATCGACATCCACGGAAATGTAGTACTCAAAATCGTGCCCTGCCCGATCGATGCCGGTGACTTTCTCCCCCACAGCCAGACTGCGATAGCGATCTCGCCAGGCCCCCATGATGTCGAAGTTCTCCAGGGCGAATCCATACGGATCGAACCGGGCATGGCAGGCGGAGCAACTGATGTCCGTGGTGTGGCGAGCCAGTTGTTCACGAACGGAAGTCGCCCCGCGCAGGTCCGGCTCAGAAGCGGGCACAACGGGAGGAGGTGGAGGAGGCGGATTGCCCAGCAGCCGTTCGGCAATCCAGGCGCCGCGAATGACGGGCGATGTCGTCGTTCCGTTGGCCGTCACTTTCATGATCGCCCCCTGAGTCAACATCCCGCCATAAGGACTTTCCTCCGGCAACTGAACTCGCCGCAAACGGGAACCGCTGATCGGCTCAAATCCGTAGTGGTCGGCGAGATGATCGTTGATCAGCACGAAGTCGGAATCGACCAGCGATGTCACTGGCAGATTCTCGCGTATCATCGTCAACACGTAAGCCTTTGTTTCGGCCTCCAGTGACTCGATCAGGTAATCGTCGAATCGATACTCGGGATACAGCCTCACATCCGGTTCATCGCGGCGAATATCCTTGAGGGAAAACCAGTGGTCTGAAAAGTTGCTGACGAAACGTGCAAAAGTCTCCGCATCGATCAGCCGGTCCGTTTCCGATCGCAGGACATCGGGCTGCAACAGCGTCCCTTCGCTGGCATGTTGAGATAGTTGTGCATCAGGACGGGACTCGGACAGAAAGAACGACAGCCGATTCGCCAGCGCCACAGCACGCGTTGAGCCACTGGGTTCGCGAAGGAAGAGGAATTCACCCGAACAGAGCACAGCGCTGTACGCCGAAATCAGAGCCTCGGCGAGCGGAACTCCGCTGCGCAGTTCTTGCAATACGAGTTCGTGATAGATCTCGCGAGCGGCATCCGAGGTGGGATAACGTTCAGCGCGGGCGATGAATCGGTCGAGCAGGCGAATGGCGTCCTGCTCGGGATTCGTGGAGACCAGTTCGACGCGAAGCTGTCCGCCCGAACTGGCCCGGATCGGCAAATCACCAAAGAGCACCTTGTGCGATGCGGGTGGCCATTCTTCGGAGTCAATCGGCCCGCTGATCTCCAGCCACTGGAACGCTATCCCCGGATGCCCTTCCGGTGGCATGGGAGGAAACTTGTAGTACAGCGGGCCATTCTCTGGATTGATGGCCCGCGGCACTGGCAGACCAAGCAGGCTGTATTCGAACGTCTCATTCCGTTTCAGCCGAATCGTGGTTTCGTAAGTCCCCGCTTCCGGTTCAATATCCATCACCCCGCCTGTGGCGCGGACATCGCCAGAAACATCCGCGTCCGAGCGTTTGCGGGCTCGAAACGTCATCGGAATGGGTTCACGCGCAGGTTCCAGACGGTATCCCGGCTGTTGCAGCACTGCTCTCGCCGAGAACCGAATGTGATAGTCGCCTGGCTCTCGGGCAATAAATGTGTCGGGATATCCATAATAGGGCCACGAGGCGGAACGGAAGATCGCCAGTTCCATTTCTGGATCGTGCGTCCCT
>JAGQPW010000061.1:13483-16505 GCA_020426515.1 Planctomycetaceae bacterium
AAATGTGTCGGGATATCCATAATAGGGCCACGAGGCGGAACGGAAGATCGCCAGTTCCATTTCTGGATCGTGCGTCCCTTCCTTACGCAGCCGGGACAGATCTCCCCCGGACAGGGGCACCATCTGCGAGTCCTTCGCGTAGAACATCGCTTCGCGTTCGCCAAACGTATTGGCAGCCACAAACATGCGGGTGGCTGGCAGGAAGTCATGTTGCGCCGGACGCGGGGCAACACCCGAGGCTGCAGCAGCGACCAATGCCGTTTCGGTCGCCTGCAGACAGGCCTCGAGTTGTACGCGCGAAAAGTCCAGGGCCGTGGCCACTTTGTTGCAGTGGTCCCGTTCGCGATCTTCCGGCAGCATGTCGCGAATATCAAGATGCGGCAACATGAGTAAGTCGCGGAGATCCTGTTCGAACTCTCCCCGTGTGAGCCGACGCAACGGTCCCCGTCCCGAGCGGCGAATCTCAGCCAGATCAATCTGGCGAATCGGAGCTGCCAGCGCGTCCAACAGTGTTGCGCGATCGGCGTCAGTCAGGCCGACGCCATCAGGTGGCATTTCGCCTTTGGCGATTCGATCGTGAATCTTGATCCAGCGCTGACGATTCTCGGGGCGTTCCAGTTCCCAAGGCACAAGCGTCAGGTTGAGTCCCCCTTCGCTCGTGTCTTTGTCGTGGCAGTCGAAGCAGGCCTGCTTCAACTGCCGCTGCACATCCCCCGGTGGAGACGGCATATCCGCCTGGAGGGCCGCAGTGAGAACGAACAACGCAAGAGGTATCGACAGGCTGGCGAGGCCCTGCGCCGGTCGACAACTCATGCGAGAATTTCCTTGATCACATGACCATGAACGTCGGTCAATCGACGATCGAGTCCGTTGTGATAGTACGTCAGGCGTTCGTGATCGAGCCCCAGAATGTGCAGAATCGTGGCGTGGAAGTCGTACACGGTCGTCACATTTTCGATCGCCTTGTAGCCGAATTCGTCGGTCGCTCCGTAAGTGAACGGAGCTTTCACTCCAGCACCGGCCAGCCACGCGGTGAAGCCTTCGGGATTGTGGTCACGTCCGCTGGCTCCCGCCTGGAAGGTCGGCATGCGACCAAACTCCGTGCACCAGACAACGAGCGTGTCCTCCAGCAATCCTCGCTGTTTCAGGTCACTTAACAGTGCGGCTGTCGGCTGATCAAGAACCGGGCCGTGCTTGGCGTACTGCTGAGCCAGCACCTTGTGACCATCCCAGTTGCTGACCCCTTCGCCACCCGTTTGATAGGCCCCGTTGAAGACCTGCACGAACCGCACTCCCTGCTCCACCAGTCGGCGGGCCAGGATGCAATTGCGGGCATAAGCAGCCTTCAGGGAATTCTCGGTGTCATTGGCACCGTACATCGTCAGCGTTGATTCCGACTCCGTCGTGAGATCGCTGACTTCAGGCACGCTCAACTGCATGCGTGCAGCGAGTTCGTAACTGGAGATGCGGGCGGCCAGTTCGCTGTCACCGGGAAATCGTTCCAGGTGACGACGATTCATCGACTGTAGAAATTCGCGTGTGCGCTCATCGGTTGCCGGATCTACACTCGCAGGACGATCGAGATTGCGCAGTGGATTTGAGGCGTTGAAGTCAGTTCCCTGGAAAGCCGCAGGCAGGAATCCCGGCCCCCAGTTGTTCACGCTCGACTGCGGTGTTCCCCGGGGATCGGGAATGGCGACATATGCGGGCAGGTTCTGATTCTCGGTTCCGAGTGCCCATGTCACCCAGGCTCCCATGCTGGGAAATCCATCGAGAGTGAAACCGGTCGACATAAAGTTTTCGCCCGGTCCATGCGTATTGGTCTTGCCGGTCAACGCGTGCAGGAAGCACATGTCGTCGGCCATCTCGCCCAGCATTGGAACGAGTTCAGAGACCATCTTTCCGGACTCGCCACGCGGCTTGAACTCCCAGGGGCTCTTGGTCAGGTTCCCCTGGCCACCCTGAAACGTCACCAGCTTTTCGGCACCGGGCATGGGCTGACCATGGCGGCGGATGAGTTCCGGCTTGTAGTCAAAGGTGTCGATCTGACTGCACGCCCCGGAGCAAAAGATCATCACCACATTCTTGGCCCTGGCCGGGAAGTGGCCATCGCGGGCCGCAAAAGGTTGCCCCGGATCAATCGTGGGGCGCAAAGGCGACTTGGCCGCCGCCAGCAGTCCCTGCTCGTGCATGATCGCTGCCAGTGCAATGCCCCCCAGCCCATTGGCGGTGTCGAGCAGAAGTCTTCGTCGTGACAAATTGTGCATGGTGTCCCCTGACTTATTGTTACGTGAGTCGGTCGATCACTTCGTTCTAAGGGATGAATACAAATTCGTTGCTGTTGAGCAGCGCCCGTGCGAACTGCTGCCAGTCTGCGTCGTGAACAAACGCCAGCGAGGCTTTGACTTCTTCTGCTTCGGCCGGGCGACCAAAGCACAGTTGCCACGCGAGTTCAACTTTCGCCTCGGGGGTGGCGGCTTCGCGATCCAACCGCTCAACCAGCAATTGAGCCTGCTGCATGACGAATCGGCTGTTGAGCAGGTTGAGAGCCTGCAGCGGCGTGGTGGACCGGCTGCGTTTGGGCACCACCTGACTGCAATCCGGGCAATCAAATACGCCGAATACAGCATCGCGTTCCTGGCGAACTTTGGTCATGTAGATCATTCGTCGCCAGTCTTCCGGGCCGAAGTCTTTCTTCGGGTGGTAGTGCCGAACGTTCTCCGCCTCCACTTCAAACGCACTGAATCCGGGCCCGCCCATTTCCAGATTGAGTTTTCCAGTCGCGGCGAGCATGCAATCACGAATTCCTTCGGCCTCGAGTCGCCGAGGCGGGAATCGCCACAGCAAACGAGCGCCTGCATCCACAGCGAGACCTGCCGCATTGGGTCGGCTGTCCTGCTGCCATGTCTTTGAGGTGAGCAGCACCCGATGAATGTGCTTCAAGGACCAGTCGTGCTCCATCAACTCGGACGCCAGCCAGTCCAGCAGTTCGGGATGCGACGGTGGTGTTCCATTGCCTCCG
>JAGQPW010000061.1:16603-18498 GCA_020426515.1 Planctomycetaceae bacterium
GGACCAGTCGTGCTCCATCAACTCGGACGCCAGCCAGTCCAGCAGTTCGGGATGCGACGGTGGTGTTCCATTGCCTCCGAAGTCGCTGGGGGTATCCACAATGCCCGTTCCAAACTGGAACTGCCACAGCCGATTGACGATCACACGAGCGGTCAACGGGTTGTCTTTGCTGGCAATCCATTCGGCAACCTTGAGTCGCCGCTGCTGCTCCGGGGCATCGGCAGCCAGACTGAGTTCGGTCAGCGACTTGATGGCGGCAGGGGAAACCTGCTCACGCGGTGCATCCGGTTCACCGCGATACAGACGATGAGTCGGCCCGGGCTGACTGAAGGTTCCTGCATAGACGGAAGTCGTCGTGGCAATTGCGTCGCGCTGAGCCGTCAACTTATTGAGCCGGGCCAGCCATTCGCGCCCTTCACTCGCCTGCTGCTCAGGAAACGAATCGAACTCATACACCAGAGCCTCTGGCGTACTGCCTCCCGACTGGTAAGGCATTCGATCAGTGGAACTGGCGAGCAAGGCCCAGTTTTCCCCATCGACCGCACCTTCGATCCGATAGTCAATCGCGAGGCGATCGCTGAACTGCTGTTCCCGATCACGTCCCCAGACAATGCGATCAATCGTCGTCACCGCGGGCAAATCAATCTGCACCCAGCAGTTGGAATCCGTGCTGGCAATCCAGCTATGGGAGTTCCCCACCTTGCCGTCATTGATGTGTTTGAGCTTGTGCTTTTCGTGCACAAAATCTCCCGACGAGGAAGGAACAGCACCAGCCGAAGCCAGCGCCACGTTTTCGCCACCAGAATAGATTTGAAGCTCATCAATACAGGGCTGAGACTGGTTCGTCCGGTTGATGGTAAACCGAACCTGACGCACCGCAATCGGTGCAACGTATTCGACGTTTTCGCGTGCGTTCACAGCCCCGCGAATCCGCGGCATGGAGGGTTCTGCGTCGGCCAGCGATTGATCGGTCACCGGCTCCAGCAGGAGGACATCGCTCGTCACAGCACTTCCGGTACTTCCACCAGCCACCAGAATCGCCTGTTCGGTGCTCAGTTCATGAACACCCGCGTTGAAAAAGCCGCTCCACAGGGATTTGCCGGGAACGTCCCCTGAGCCATCTGAGAACCGCTGCTGATCCACCACTGCAAGCTGTGTGCGGTCCTCTGTTGAGTTGATCTGGCCATCGGTATCGAGCAGGTACTGAGCATCTTTGGTGTGCGAGGCGTGGCCGGAGCCCCAGGAAATCCAGACTCGGTATCGTCCCGACACTTGCGGACGGTACGCGGCGACGACCTGCCCGGGAACATTCTTCCACCAGGTGTAGGCCCCGCCGCTCACATTTACCGAATGCGACTCCGAACCGGCATCGCTGGCAAACCCGCGCTCAGTGCCGCCGGGGTTCTTTCCCTGCCCGGCTGGCTCGGTCACGTATTCGATCGTCTTGGCACTGCTCTGCTTGTCATCATCGAACAGATGAGCCGCCAGCGACGTTCGCGGAATGAACTGCGATAACTGCTCTCGCAATTCGGCAATCTGCTTGTCGAGCACAACCAGTTGCTGCTGCGCTTCCTCACTCAGCGGCAGGGCACGATCCGCATGATTCACCCCCGCAAAGACTGCCTGCATGGCGTAGTAATCGGACTGCGACACCGGATCAAACTTGTGGTTGTGACAGCGGGCACATCCCAACGTGAGACCGAGGAACGCTGTTCCCGTTGTATTGATCATGTCCGCCAGTTCATCCTGACGCTGCATTTGGCGCAACTTGGGGTCTGCCCCTTTCACGAGGTCGTAAGGTCCCGCGACCAGGAACCCGGTCCCGATGTCGGCTCCCACAGCATCCCCGGCAATCTGCTCCAGCACAAACTGGTCGTACGGCTTGTCGGAATTGA
>JAGQPW010000061.1:18596-31715 GCA_020426515.1 Planctomycetaceae bacterium
AAGGCATCAATCACCCAGTCGCGGTAGTGCCACGCATTGGGACGCTCGCGATTGGTTTCGAAGCCGTGCGTTTCCCCAAACCGCACCAGATCCAGCCAGTGCGTTGCCCAGCGTTCGCCGTAGTGCGGATTGGCCAGAACCTCATCGACGAGCAGTTCCCAGGCGTTGTCGCGTTTGTCGTTGACGAACCGCTCCACCTGCTGGGGAGTTGGCGGCAAACCGAGCATGACGAGATAGAGACGGCGAATCAGCGTGCGGCGTTCAGCAGGTTCCGATGGCGTCAGATTTGATTCCCGCAACTTCGCCAGGATGAAGGCATCGACAGGATGTTCCCCCGGCACCGGAAGCTCAGGCCGCACGACCGGCTGAAATGACCAGTGATCGAGCGTCTTGGTCCCGACTTCCGCCTGGGCTGTCGACCAGGCGGAGGCATTGTTGACCCAGCGTTTCAGCAGCGTGACGTCCTCTTCTGCCAATGGCGGTGAATCGGGTGGCATGCGTTTGGACGTGTCTTCGTGCAGCACGCGAACCAGCAGATAGCTCTGCTCGCTCTTGCCGGGCACGATGGCTGGTTCACCAGAGTCGCCGCCTCGCAGCGCGTGGACCATTGAGTCCAGACGCAGATTGGATTCCGCCGTGTCCGGGCCGTGACAGTCGATGCAGTGCTTTTCGAGCAGCGGCAGAATGTCCTTTTCGAACACCACATCCGCTCCCTGCCCCACCGCGTGGGCGGCAAGCAGCGTCACGGCGGCCAGGCTCTTCAGGAACAGATTACCGTAATATTTTTGATAACAACTCACGCGAGGATCTCCTCGATAACATGGCCATGCACGTCGGTCAGTCGACGTTGAATACCATTGTGGTAGTACGTCAGTCTCGTGTGATCGAGCCCCAGCAATTGCAGTGCGGTGGCGTGCAGGTCGTAGCAGTAGCTTGGATGTTCTACGGCAGCGAAGCCGAGATCATCCGTCGCTCCATAGCCCACCCCACCACGAATTCCGCCGCCGGCCATCCATGCAGTGAACGCCCCGGCATTGTGGTCGCGTCCTTTGCCTTCCTTGCCTTGAGCCCCGGGCTGTCGACCGAACTCGGTGGTGCAGATGACCAGCGTGTCGTCGAGCATGCCGCGGCTCTTCAAATCCTTGAGCAGAGCCGAGGCGCCGGCGTCGAGCACGGCTCCCCAGTACCCGTGATCGCGTACCAAGTCTTCGTGACTGTCCCAGTTCGGACGAATCTTCTTTGCCGTTGTATTCTCGGCACCGCAGTAAAGTTGCACGAAACGCACGCCCCGCTCAGCCAGCCGACGCGCCTGCAGGCACTGCCGCCCAAAGGGGCCAATCTCTGGATGCTCGATGTTGTACAGCTCATGAATGGCCTGTGACTCTCCACTGAGATCCGTAACCTCTGGAGCACTGACCTGCAGTCTGGCCGCCATTTCGTAGGCGTGAATTCTGGCTTCCAGTTCGTTGTTTGCGGGGCGTTCTTCGTGGTGCAGCCGGTTGAGTTGCTGCAGGAAGTCGAGCCCGGCGCGATCGGAGGATGCGTTCGCGTATTCCTCAGGTGGAAACAGATCGGCGATGGGTTGAGTCCCGGCCGAAGTATTGAACGTCGTCGCCTGATGCACTGCGGGCAGGAACCCGGCCCCCCAGTTGATGATCCCGCCAGGCGGCAGGCCGCGAGGATCGGGCAGGACAACAAAAGCGGGCAGGTTCTCGGCTTCACTGCCCAGTCCGTAGGTCACCCAGGCCCCCATGCTGGGGAATCCGGGGAGCGTGAATCCGGTGTTCATCATGAAGCAGGCCGGTCCATGCAGCGCGGTCTTGCTTTGCATGGAGTAGATGAACGCCATGTCATCAACGCAGGTGGACAGCTTCGGAAACAGGTCCGACATCCACAGGCCCGATTCCCCATGCTGCTGGAATGGCCAGTGGCTCGGCTGACAGTTCCCCGGCTTGGAAGCGAAGAATTGCAGCGTGCCGTCGGGATCAAAAGGTTGCCCCGCGCGACGCTGAAGTTCCGGCTTGTAGTCAAACGTATCGAGATGACTCAGTCCGCCCGGACAGAAAATCTGAATGACCCGACGTGCCCGCGCAGGATGATGCGTCGACGCGAGCCCGCCTTCCATCAACATCGTCGACAGCGCAAGTCCCCCCAGTCCGCCGCCTGCAGCCTGCAGAAAGTCGCGGCGGTTCAAGGATCGCCGATCCTGACCGGAATTAGAATGCTCAATCGACATACACAAACTCATTGGCATTGAACACGGAACGACAAAACGCGAACAGTCCTTCCTGCTCGATGAACCGCACTGCCAGTTGCTCTTCCTGAGTTGCAGGCAGTCGTCCAAACGCCAGAAGGAACGCTCGCTGCACCTGTTTCGGTGGCTCGTCTCCCACTTCTGAAACGAGGCGATCCGCGAAGTACTGAGCCTGCTGCAACATGAAGGCGTTGTTGTAGAGCGCCAGCGATTGCAGCGGCGTAGTCGTCGTCAGACGAGCGGGCGTCATGTTGGCCGGATCGGGGCAATCCAAAGTCGCCAGGAACTGATCGGGCGTCGTCCGCACGATGTATCGGTAGACGCTTCGCCGCCATAGTTCTGGCTTGTCCGCCGTGATGTATGTGTAGATGGGAGCGTAGGCTTCCTGATACTGGAAATCTTCAAAACCTGGCCCGCCCGCCTGCAGATTCAGTTTCCCACTGACGCTGAGCACAGCATCGCGAATGGCCTCCGCTTCGATGCGATGGGCATTCTGTCGCCACAGCAGCCGGTTGTCTGAATCGGACTGGAGCGCGGGATTCTCGGGTGATGCCAGCGACGACTGCTGGTACGCAGCACTGCTGAGAATGAGTCGGTGCATCGCCTTGAGCGATCCGTTCTGCCGACGCAACTCTGCAGCCAGCCAGTCGAGCAGTTCCGGATGCGAAGGGCGTCCGCCACCATAACCAAAGTCGCTGGGGGTATCGACAATTCCCTGCCCGAAATGCCAGTGCCACAGCCGATTGACGATGACACGTGATGTGAGCGGATTGCCGGGATCGGTGATCCACCGAGCCAGTGCCGCCCGCCGTTCTCCTTCCGGCATATCGGTCGTACCAAAGTCACAATTGAGCATGCCCAATGCACTCAGTCCGCCCGGCGCGAGTGGCTCGCCCACCTGCGATTCGGGATCACCACGACGCAGCACTCGAACTTCGGGGGGCGACTCAACCGGCACAATCGAATACACCTTGGACGTGCCGATCGCCGCGATCTGCGAATCGAGTTCCGCCTTGTCTTGCTGCAGCTCTCGCAGTCGTTGTCGCTGTTCTTCCGATTGACTTGCTTCATCACTCTTGATGCGGAGATTGCCGAAGCCAATCTGATCCATGCCGATTCCGTTGCCACCATCGGTCGAGAGCAGGGTAAGAAATCGGACCGACTCCGGAATCGCCAGATCGACGTCCTGCAGTCCATCGGCACGCTTCAGTTTCAGAAACTCCGCAGCGACCTGCCCATCGAGGAGGACACGGGCATCGGCAAATGAACTCTCATTCAAGTGGCCAAAGTAACCCACTTGCGTCGTGAGTCGGAGAAGAGGCTTACCGAGTTCCTTACGAACTTCAGCCAGGTCAAACGTAATCCCGGCATTGGCATGCAGCCCCAGCAGGCGTTGCCCATTCGCAGTGAAGTCCACTTCGCTCAATATGGGCGAATGCTGGGAATTCACAGGTCCATTACGGATGGCATCCCAGGCCTTCCCATCGGCACCGGTCAACTGGGCCAGCACAAGTCCCGTCGAACTGATTGAAATGCCAGCCTGATCCTTGGTGCTCTGAGGAACGAACACACCATCCACAAAGCGATTCTCTGATGCTGCGAACGTGTTGACTTGAATATCCGAGAGATAGCCCATTGGCCCCGAGCTGGGCTTGCCGGTGCGGGGGTCCAGCCCAGCTCCAACCTTGCCGCGACCGCGCCCATCGCCCCCTCCGACAATGTCCGCCAGATCAAGTCCAGGACTCAACCGATCGATCTCAGTTCGGATTTGCGATCGTCTGGCCTGCAGTTCATTCAGCTTCGATTCGCCCAATTTTCTGTCGCCGCGATTCACTCCGGCAAACACTGCCCAAAGCTGGTAGTACTCCTGCTGAGTGATGGGGTCGAGTTTGTGATCGTGGCAGCGGGCACAATTCACGGTCATGGCCATTGTCGACGTGATGACCTGCGTCACCATGTCATCCAGATCGAGTGCCCGGGCCGAACGCCGAAGCACATCGCTGCGTGCTTCCACCTGTCCCACAAAGTCCCAAGGGCCAGCGGCCAGGAACCCTGTCGCCACAAGCGCCTCATCGCTGTCCCAGAGTACATCCCCGGCAATCTGCTCCTGCAGAAAACGGTCGTACGGCTTGTCGCTATTCAGGGAACTGATGACGTAATCGCGATACCGCCACGCATTGTTGCGACGCTGATCACGTTCGAACCCATGCGTATCGGCATAGTGAGCGATATCGAGCCAGTGCCGCGCATACCGTTCTCCATACCGCGGAGAGGCCAGCATGCGATCAACCAGTTTGATGTATGCGTCAGGATCTGTGTCGCTGACAAAGGCCGAGACATCGTCGGGGCCCGGTGGCAGTCCATGCAGGTCAAACGACAGTCGACGAATCAGCTCGCGGCGGCTGGCTGGGCGGCTGGGCGACAGGTTTCGCTTCGCCAACTCAGCATAGATGAAGCGATCTACAGGATTGTGTGACCACGCTTCAGGCAAACTCGCAACCGCAGGCGGTTGAACCTCGGCCAGCGATTGAAATGCCCACCAAGTTTCATCAGCTCGCGATTTCTCCCGCAGGACCAGGTTTTCCGGCCACTTCGCTCCTTCTGCGATCCAGCGACGTATGAGTTCCACCTGAGCGACCGAGAGGGGTGGACCTTCTTTGGGCATATCCGCTGTCTGATCCTCCGCAACGGATATCAGATCGAGCAGATAACTGTTCTCCGGCTCTCCCGGAACAACATGCCCCCCGGAGACAAGATCCTCAGCCGTCGCCAGCGAGATGTCGCCCTTGTCGATACCGGCCGAGTGGCAACGAATACAGTGTTCAACAATCAGTGGTGCAACCTGCGACTGAAAATCGACCGGCTGCTCTGCACACAATTGCTGCGCAACGACTGGCCAAGCCAGCAGCATCGTGAACCAGATGACAAGTCGAGCACTAGATCGCATTACGCAGCCTGTCGAGAACGATTTCCATGTGTTCGCGCATTGCCCGATCTGCCGCATCGACGTCGTGTTTCTTCACCGCCGTCACAATCTCGCGGTGCAGCCGACGTCCCAGCTCGTTATCACCAATGCGCGGGGTTGTGCGGGCCATTTGTGTAAGGACAAACTCGTAAATGACTTCCATGATGTTCTGCATCAGCACGTTGCCGGACATCTCGACCAGCTTGCGATGGAAATTGAAGTCGATTTCCAGATGTTCTGGGTACGGCAGGTCATCGCGGTCGAGATCTTTCAGGATGGCCTCGAGCGCCAGGACATCTTCCGGAGTGGCCTTCTTGGCAGCCTGTCGCACCGCCTGGATTTCAATGGCGGTTCGCATTTCCGCATAGGAAAGCAGTTCCTGCGGGGCGATCATTACCGCCGACTGCAGCAGCTTCACGCAGTTGGCCAGGCTGCTTGTATCTCCAACAAACGTCCCCCGACCTCGCTGAATGTCGACCAGCCCCATGCTCTGCAGCCGGGCGAGGGCCTCACGCAGCACCGGTCGGCTGACCTGCAACTGCTCGACGAGTTCAAACTCACCGGGGAGTCGCTCGCCTGCAGCCAGTTTCTGCTCGCGAATCACCGTGGTAATCCGCTCAACGACCTGCTCAACGGCAGACTGCCTTTTGATGACTTCCAACTTCATTTGAGGTAGCCCCCGTTTTATCAGTAGGTGCGAACAACCACACTTGTCAGACATCCTACACGCCAATTGGGCGGATGGCAACCACAAGTATCCGTTGACTTGTTCAGAAGACGCCATGTCACGGAGACAGGCATCGATAAACGACAATCGATTTTAGAGGACATGCCCGTGAAATGGGATCAAATTCACGTCAATGTCGGCTTATTGCGGACGCCACCCAAACTGCAGTTGAAATGTACACCCGCAAGTGTAGAATGCGTCGTGTGAAGACTTGGAGATCGTCATGCTGCCAAAGACCGCCGAATATGCACTCCGCGCTGTAGCCTGCATGGCAGGCAAGCCGGACCACCCCATGTCTGCAGATGCACTCGCGGAACAGACTCGAGTTCCGCGACGCTACTTACATAAGGTGCTGCAAGATCTGGTTCAGGCGAGTCTGGTCCAGTCTCGCCCCGGCCCGGGAGGCGGATACTCACTGCTCACCGCTGCCGACGACACCTCTCTGCTCGATGTCATTAATGCCGTCGCGCCGCTGGAACGTATTCGGCATTGTCCCCTGGGACTGAAGTCGCACACCGAACTCTGCCCGCTGCACAAGGAACTTGACCGGGCCTACGCGGCCACCGAAGCCGCATTCGCCCGCTTCACAATGGGCGACCTCCTGCGATCGAACAGCGACATCATTCCGCTCTGCGAGTCGCTGACGCGTTAACACGACACCTGCCCTCCCTCCACGAAACGTCCCCCTCCCTTCCCCGAACTTGGGCCTCGCCATGCCAGATCCGTTTCGCAATATCAAATGCCTTGTTTTCGTGTTCGCCATTGCGACTTCGCATGCGCAATTGGCAGCAGCGGATGATTCCAAACCGGCCGCTGACAGTTCGCCTGCAACGCCTGCTGGCGATGACTCAGCCACTCAACAGGTCGAAACGCCGAGAGTTTCCGCACAGACCGCAAGGGATCGCGCGCAGCTGCTACATGACATGTACTCAGCAACGCTCGACACCATGCACCATCGTTATTTCCATGACGATCGGGCCGTCGTCCCGGCACGGGCAATGGAAGATGTCTTCGAAGAACTGCAGAGGCAGCACCACATTCAGGCCCGCTGGATCTCAGCCAGTTTCAGCCCGATGAGCATCGATCACGAGCCGAAGACCGCGTTTGAAAAGCAGGCTGCCAGAAAGCTGGCCAAGGGAGAGATTGTTGTGGAGACACTCGAGGACGGCTTCTATCGACGAGCCGGAAGCATCGCTCTGACCAGCGGATGTGTCAGCTGTCATAACGGACTCTTCGCCAGCACCTCTCCGACGCCCAAGTTTGCCGGACTGGTGATCAGCATCCCCGTGCTCCCGAATTCCGTCCTCGAGCCTGCAGCGAAGTCGAAGTCGCCATAGCCCGCCGCACAGCAAATGGCAGCAACGGACATCTCCACTCCAACTTCAAAGCCCTCGCATGAACCGATCCACCCACCTCCGTCTCAACGTCGCGGTCTCAATCCTGCTGGCTGCCGGGCAATTTGCCATCACTTGGGGACAGGAGCCCGCCGAGACTCCTGCCCCAACGCCAACCGCAAACAAGCCAGTGAAACGCGTCGCCGTTGAAGAAGCCCGTCGACAGGCGGAACTGCTGCACGTGGCCATGCACTCCGCACTCCAACTGGTCCATCATCGCTACTATCGCGAAGACGAAGGCCTGCCAATTCCGGCTGCCATCGTTGAAGAAGTCTTCGCCGACATTGAATCGGAGCAACCGGTAAAACTGCGGTGGCTCGTTGTCGAAGGTCAGGCCATGAATACTGACCATCTCGCCCAGGACGACTTTGAACACGCTGCCGTTGAGGCGATCAAAGCCGACAAGCCTTTTCACGAAGAAGTCTCAAAGGGAACGTTCCGGCGTGCTGCTGCAATCACCCTGTCCAACCACTGCCTGAAGTGCCACGTCCCCGACCGAAAATCGACCGAAGACCGCTCCGCTGGCCTAATCATCTCCATCCCCGTCACCTCGGAATGACCAGCGGCCCCACAGATACACACGAATTGGACGACCGCTGAGCCACCAACTTTGGTGCGTCACCTGAATACCGCCTGTTCGCTTTTGCTTTCTATCGAACCTTCTGCAATCCTTGACTACCGAGACGCTTTGCACATCAGATGAGCGTTTCCCCCAAACACTCGATCCAGCCCCTCGTCAGAAGCGCTTGGCTCGGCGAGTGAGTTCCGTCACTGACCAGCAGTAGTCCAGATTTCCCCCCCCGCGAACCGGCCTTTTTTTCGTGAACGCTCAATGGACGCCTCCCCCAACGCTGAGCCCGATTCAATCCCCCCGTCGGTCAACCTTCCTTCAAGAAAAAGGCAGATCGCGACTTACGTGGTCTATGGGCTGATTTGTTATTTGCTGGTGGCGTATCTCATTCTGCCACGAATCTGGGAAACGTACGCCCATCGCCACCCTTCGTTCGATGACAATCCGCGATTGACGGAAACCGCAGATGGCCACCCCGGCGATGCTCTGAACGTCGCCCTCACCGGGACCGAAGCAGAACTGCTGGCGGCCATGCAAACTGCAAAGTGGTATCGCGCAGATCCGCTCGGAATCAAAAGTGACCTGAAAATCGCTGTCGATACCGTTGTGGAGCGTCCTTATGACCAGGCCCCGGTCAGCAGCCTGTTTCTTTATGGACGGCCGGAAGACTTCGCATTTGAACAACCTGTTGGCCACGACCCGCGAAAGCGTCATCACGTTCGTTTCTGGCGTAGCACTCAAATCGACGAAAACCGCCCGGTGTGGATTGGCTCCGCGACCTACGACACACGCGTCGGTTTCAGCCACACTACCGGCCAGATCACCCACCACACCGATCCCAACATCGATGCTGAACGATCGCACGTCCTGTTCACGCTCAAGCAGGCGAACCAACTGAGCGAAACCTACATCATCAAAGGTTTCCACACCAAACTGGAAGGCAAGAACGGCGGCGGCGACCCATGGCACACCGACGGCGACCTGTGGGTGGGAGTCATCAAGCAAACCCCCTGAGCAAGTTCCTAGAACTGCTCCACCGACCATGGCCCAGCGAGTGGACGTTACAGGACTCGAACCTGTGACCTCTTCCGTGTGAAGGAAGCGCGCTAGCCGACTGCGCCAAACGTCCCGATGGGCGAATTCTAGGTGATTCTGGTTGAGGAGCAAGTGTCGGGCTGCGTGCGGGGGCAAACTTGCCCGAGGAGTGGTGGGAACGCCGAACATGACCATTGTGAGGGGTGGGGAATTCCGGTGAATTGTCTCGTCCACTTCACCGGCAGGCGGTCGGCGGGTACACTTGCCGAAGGGCTCGCTCGCCCTATTGAATTGCGTTCGCTTCAGTTTGCGCCAGGGGGTTCCCATGATCGCTGATCCTGTCGGTCGACCGATGGAGATTCTGCTGATTGAAGACAGTCTGATGGCGGCCAAGCTCGCAGTTCAGGCTGTACGGGGGCGGCAGTTTGATCATCGGCTGACGTGGCTGAGCGATGGGCAGGAGGCAATGTCGTTTCTGCTGCGGGAGCGTCAGTACCTGCGGGCGCCGCAACCGGATCTGGTCTTACTGGACCTGATCCTCCCCAATAAATCCGGGGCGGACATTCTACGTGCCATTCGGGCTGATGAACGTCTCAAGTCGACCCCGGTCGTGATCATGACCGGGGAAGCACAAAATCTTCCGGAAGGGCTGGACGTACAAGCTGTTGTGACCAAGCCGTTCAATGCGGCCGATTTCCAGAACATTCTGGATCGCCTGCGTGGACATTGGCGGTCGGGGATGTTGCTGCCGGCGCCGGATGACAAGCCGTTTGGCGGGCTGGGGCTCTCATAAGCCAATCGCCCGACATCAGGTTTCCAGCAGCGGGTCTTCGTTGTTGCGGGCCAGCCAGTCGTCGGTGCTTTCGGGATCAACGATGCGGCAACTTTCGGTCAGTTCCTGACTCAGCTCCTGCAATTCCGTCCGCCATGCTTCGGCATCTTCGCCCTGCGGGCAATGCAGTTCGAACTCCTTACAGAGCAGAATCAACCGCAACAGGTGGCGAAACACGAGGCCTTCCTGCTTGGTCAGGTCGCGACTGGTCACGTACTTCTGAAAATTGCCGCCAAACGTCAGCAACAAGTCTCCGGCGATCCAGACGGGCGCTGTGCGGAGTGCGGAAACTCCCGGTAACTCCGATTCAAAGAACCGCCGCAGCTTATCCCCCAGCACCAGTGGCCAGACCCGGATCGGCTTGCCGAAGTTGTCGAACTCCGGTTCGGCAGCTGCGGGATTGAGTTCGTTGGCCGTGGCGAGTCCGCGTTCGAGCAGCAGTGTATCGAGCCGATAGCGGGCGAGCGGCCCGGGAGGGAGGATGTCTGGACCGGGAGCGCGAACCTGAAACAGCAGGGAACCGGGGACATCGAGCACACTTTCCAATGCCTGAATACGCTCGGCTCGATTGGCGAGTCCAAGATGGTCGAGCAGAAATGACGCATAGATTGGGTTGCAGGTGCGAAAGTCGAGGATCGATGCCAGTCGCGATGTCGGGGTGGCCGACAGTGGCTCGTAAGGTGGCTCGGTCCCTTGCCCCGCCGGTTTTTCGGTCGGAGTCTTTTGCTGCGCTGACTGGGCATCATCGTTACCCGCCCTGGCCAGAGCGTCCTGCAGCAGTGCTCCCAGTGTCCCGAGGCCGCCGGACGGCTCCTCGGTCTCATCAACCTCGTCGCCGTTAGCATCCTGCGCGTTGACACTGGTGTCCGGAACAGCACTTGGCACTGAGTCGGCCTCTTCGAATGTGGCTTCTTCCGTGGTTTCAGACTCTTCGGGCAGGAGACCGGCGCCAAAGTTGTCTTCTTCCGGACTGGAGGATTCGGTCGCAACTTCGATTTCCGCTGCCTTTTCCGCAAGAGCTTCTTCGGGAATCTCCCATTCCCTTCGAATGCGGTGGTAGCGGTCTTGTGGAGGCAGCGGCTCCAGCGTGATGAAGTCCCCCACGTGCAACGTCAGCAGCATGCGGTTGAGCTGTTTCTGGGCCCGCTCCAGTTCCTTGGAATCGAGCAGCCGTTGACGCACAAAGTGTTGCAACCTTGTGACGTCAGGGGAGTCTTCCAGCAGGTGAGCGAGCAGCCGCCAAGGGAGTTCGCCGCGACTGGCAAGTTTAAGCGGTGGAGCTTCGATCAGTCGTTGAAACTGTTCTTCATTCCAGTACTGCTGGTTGGCCCGTCGCGTGGGCATTTTCTTTTTGAGCTTCTTCTTTGCCCGAATCAGGTTGGGGTCCTTCGTGTCTTCCGGAATCTGGTCGTATTGTTCTTTCCAGCGCGCAATGCGCACATCATCTTCGTGGGCGAGCGCGTACACGTAGCCTTCGGTGTCGAACTGCGGTCGACCCGCACGGCCGAAGATCTGATGTGCGGAGCTGGCATCGATAACCTTCTTCTTGCCGGGTGGCCCCTTGATGAGTGACGTGAGGACCACAGAGCGGGCCGGCAGGTTGATCCCCGCAGCGAGCGTTTCGGTGCACAGGCAAACCGACAACAGCTTTTGCTGAAAGAGCTGTTCGACGCGGCGGCGGTACTTGGGGAGCATGCCGGCGTGATGCACGCCCACGCCACGCAACAGCAGTTGCTTGAGTTTGGGACCGACACCGATTTTCCAATCGCGCTGGTCGAGCCAGTCGGAAAGTTCTTTCTGCTGCCCATCGGCGAGCAGTCTCTTGCCTTTGAGTTGCTCAGCCACGTTCCAGCACTCGGCCCGATTGAAACTGAAAATGAGTGCCGGTGTTTTGCGGGTTCCTTCGTCGCCTGTCTGCATCCACTCGACATGATCGGCCAGCAATTCGTCGCCGACCCAGTTGAACGAGAGCGGCACCTTGCGATCGGTGCTCTGAATCAGTTGCAACTGGCGTCCGTGACTGCGATTCAACCAGCCGAGAAACTCCACCGCGTTGCCCACGGTCGCGGAAAGCAGCATCAGCCGCACATGTTTTGGCAGCATCCCCAGCGAGAGCTCCCAGACGACCCCTCGTTCGGGGTCGTTGAAACTGTGGAACTCGTCCATGACGACAGCTGCCGTCTTGTCGAAATCGAAATGCTCTGGGTGCAGCAGGCGATTGAGCAGAATTTCCGCTACGACGACGCGAATTCTGGCATCGGGGTTCACTTTGCGATTGCCGGTCACCAGCCCGACGTCATCGGCAGAGAATCCCCAGCGCACAGCGGCGGCCTGCAATTCCTGGAACTTCTGTTCGGTCAGTGCGATCAGCGGCGTGGTGTAGTACGCGACCTGATCCGATTTGAGTGCCTCGAACAGGGCGGCTTCGGCGATGAGCGTTTTCCCTGTTCCGGTTGGCGCGCAAACAAGAATCCCCTGTGGGTGCGTGAACCAGCTAAGCAGGGCGTCTTCCTGCACCGGGTACGGCGGGTAAGGGAGTTGATCGAGGTATTCAGCGGCAAGATCGTCGCGAGACATTCAAGATTCCGGTGGAAGATGCCGTTGGACGACACCAACTGTCGGGTGGGT
Source organism: Planctomycetaceae bacterium (assembly GCA_020426515.1). GTDB lineage: Bacteria > Planctomycetota > Planctomycetia > Planctomycetales > Planctomycetaceae > JACKHO01. Next base: position 31,003 of record JAGQPW010000061.1, read on the forward strand.
TGCCGTCCCGTGCCGGACCCACCACCATGACGGCCTGTTGGCCACACTGTAGACCTTCCTCTCGCTGGCATCCACCACTGTGCCTCCTGCTGCTCCGCCGCCGCCCGGTCCCAATCGCCTGCTTGTCGCGGCGATCGCTGTCGGCTGCCTGCTGAGCGGTAGCGCCATCTGGCTGCTGGACTCACCCGACAACCTGTGGTGCGGTCCACTCATTCGGACCGGGCTGGTGATGGGCGCACTGTGGCTGGCCCTGCCGACAAAAGGTCGCGCTGCAGCGTGGGCCAATGTCAGCTGGATCTGGGTGGTCCTGATCGCTGGAGCCCTGTTCCTGATGGTCAAGCGTCCGCTGGTGCTGGTCCCCATCTTTCTGGGCCTGATGGTGCTGTCGGCATTCGCGGGGAAGAGCTCAAACAAGAAGTAATCGCCACCAACAATGCACTCAGCCACCATCAAGCACGCACGATAACCGTTGACAGATGTTGCACCAACAGAATACAAGAGAAAGAATGGCTATGTGATTCTCCACTTGGATTCATCAAGCGATCACATCTTCATTTCACTTCGCTGTCCATCCCGATTCGACTTTCACTGCCCACTTATCCTTATTGCCCCCAGGGACCTCACATGAGTCAATCCACTGCATTGAAGAATCGCCAGCGCGGTTTTACTCTGATTGAGCTGCTTGTAGTCATTGCGATTATCGCCATTCTGAT
>JAGQPW010000062.1:0-23524 GCA_020426515.1 Planctomycetaceae bacterium
AGAAATGTCACGAGGGGACGTCTCGGATCGCTTGAGCGTCTCTACATGTCGGCCATCACGCAGCACGGTAATGCGGTCGGAGAGCCGGAAGACTTCTTCCATCTTGTGGGAGATGTACAGGATCGTGACGCCCTGACTCTGCAGTTTCTCAATCACGCGGAACAGCCGTTCCACTTCTGTTTCGGTGAGGGCACTGGTTGGTTCATCCATGATCAGGATGGACGACTTCAGTGACAGGGCCTTCGCGATTTCCACGAGTTGCTGGTCACCGACTCGCAACTGTCCGACAAGTTGCCGCGGCGAGATCTTGCAGTCGAGCTGGGCGAACAGTTCTGCGGCCTGCCGTTCCATTTCCCGATCGTTCAAGAAGCCGCCGCTGGTCAGTTCACGACCAAGAAAGATGTTGGCCGCCACGCTCAACTGCTCCACCAGATTGAGTTCCTGATGGATGATGCTGATGCCGGCGGCTTCGGCATCGCGCGTGCCGCGAAACCGGGCGACCTCGCCCCGCACATGAACCTCCCCTTCGTATTCGGTCTGTACGCCGGAGAGGATCTTCATCAAGGTGCTCTTGCCAGCTCCATTCTCACCACAGATGGAATGAAACTCCCCCGCACGGATGTCAAAGGAAACATCCTGCAAAGCCACAACGCCGGGAAACCGTTTCGTGACCTGACGAATATCAATCAGTGGGGCGGGCTGGATCATGAGGAAAGTATATGGTGTCGATGGGGACAGTGTCAGCATTGCGCGGGTAAGGGGACGGCATTTACGAATGCATCTGGTTCATGGCAGTGGGATCATCGGGGGCTGGAAGCGTGGTCTGTACGCCACGGTCGACGTACGACGGCGATGCCTCGGCCACACGGGGGCATTATGGCATTCCTGCAACCGACCTTGAACCTGGGGGCACTCGCTCAAGGGTGGTAGTGGCATGATGGCCAATCGTCGCTTGGCCCTAAGAGTGAAAGGAAATCACCGCAGGGGACGCGGAGGAATGCAGAGAAGGGAATAAGGATGCCGCGAACTAGAGAGAAGCTGCTGCTGGTTGTGCTTCGAACGATCAGCCGCAAGTGTGATGACGGTCGAGCTGCGCAGCGCCCCCGCTCTCCTTTTTCTGCGTTCCTCTGTAAACTCCGCGGTGAATCCTCCGTCCGTTGCGGCCGTCTCGACCGGCAGGAAAAAATCGCATCCACCGACTGGCTCGCTGAATCCGGCGAATTTGGATTTCTCCCCACCACCATTGAGTGAATGCACCCCTCGAACACAATGTCCTTCTTGTTATTCCTCGGTGTCCTTCCGTGAAGTCCGTGGTAAATCAATCGTGGTGACCGACTCACGCCGCAGATTGACCCAGTCGACCACAAGCTCCGGGGCGCGGGCGAGCAGCCCGGGGGTGAAGGGATCGAGATGCCCGTGATCTGCGATGCTCTGCCAGCTGGCATTGTTTGGTCGATCAACAGATTTCAAGAACACAAGATGACTGGCGTGCAGCTGAATGGCGATCCATGTCGCAATCGCATCGCTGGTGACGTCCCAGTTGGCGGGCAGCAATTGAGCGTCTTCAGCAGTCAGCACATCATTGGCTGCATCGAGGATGAGAATCGCCTCGGACTGAACGGCCCATGCGGAGCGTGCCTGAGCCATCGTGGTGACCAGTTGGGCTTGCGGCAGGAGCGTGGCCGTGAATCGGGCTGTGAGAGACATCGAGTGGACCGCCAGTGCGTGGCTGACTTGCGGCGGCATAGGGTGGACGCGGTCCCACTCGCGGACGACATCCGCAGCAGGTCCGCCTCCGGCAATCAGTAACCGAGGTTGACCCGGAAACCGCTCAAATTCGGTCCACAACAGTTTGGCCAGGCCGGGGAGGTCAAACAGGCTGCCGCCAATTTTCAACACGATTGGTGACGTCATGGTTTCACTGGGAGAGGTCAACGGGCCGAACTGCCGTAGCGATCCAATTTGATCCGGGATTGAGTATCCTAGAATCTCACGATCCATTCCTGAACTCAGCACGGCTGCGTATGGCTGACCCGATTGCATATCTCAACGGCAAACTGCTTCCGTATCGCGAAGCCTTCCTCCCGGTGTATGACTTGGGGCTGGTGCAGGGGGCGACGGTGACCGAAAGACTGCGCACGGTTCGTCATCAACCGGCGCTGGTGAAGGAGCATCTCGATCGACTGGAGCAATCGCTTGATCTGGTTGGCTGGAGTGCGTTGCCCACGCGGCGCGAGCTGGAACAGGCCATTGCCGATGTCGCTGCACACAACGCCACGCTGATCGGCCCGGACGATGACCTGTCGGTTGTCCTGTTTGTGACTCCCGGCCCGTTCTTCCCCGATGTGTGGGGACTGGTGGAGCCGCCCGGACAGCCGACGGTATGCGTCCATGCGACGCCGCTGCCGCAGTCCTGCTGGGAACCACTTTATCGCGAGGGCGTGCATCTCTATACACCGGAAATTCGCCACATTCCACCTGAGTGCCTTGATCCGCGTATCAAGCAGCGCAGCCGGTTGTCATGGCATCTGGCAGATCGACAGGTCCGGGCACAAGACCCTCTGGGCATGGCACTGCTGCTGGATATGCAGGGATACGTAACCGAGACAAACAGCGGCAACCTGTTCGTGGTCAGTGCCAATCGGTTGTATACCCCCACGGCTCGCAACACGTTGGGGGGAATTACGCAGCAGGCCGTGATGGAACTGGCTCGGGAGGCCGGTCTTGAAGTGCAGCGGGTCGATCTCACAATCCAGGATGTGATTGAGGCGGACGAAGCGTTCCTGACTTCGTCGACATACCTGGTGATGCCCGCCACGCGGTGCAATGGTCAAAATATTGGGACCGGGCTGGTTGGCGAAGTGACCACTCAGCTGGGACAATTGCTGCGGGCCCGGCTGGGGATCCCGCTGTGATCGCCGGTGTTTGAATTCGAGTCTGAATTAGGAGTATGAACATGACGCTCGGAAATCCTGAAGTCGCCCGCATCGGAATTGTGACTGTCTCGGATCGGGCCAGTCGTGGTGAGTACGAAGATCGTGGCGGACCGGCGCTGGTCGAATACTTCACCGAGGTGATGAATTCACAGTGGGAAGCGGTGTTGCGGGTCGTCCCCGACGAACGTCCGCTGCTGGACGATACGTTGGTGGCGTTGAGTGGTGTGGAACAGTGTTGCCTGATTGTGACCACTGGCGGGACGGGTCCCGCGCATCGTGATGTGACTCCGGAAGCGACTGCTGACGTGTGTGAAAAGATGTTGCCGGGCTTTGGTGAACTGATGCGGAAGGTCTCGCTGGAAAAGGTTCCAACGGCAATTCTGTCTCGACAGACGGCGGGTGTGCGGGGCTCGACTCTGATCATCAACCTCCCCGGACAACCGAAGGCGATTCGCGAATGCATGGACGCCGTGATGCCCGCAGTGCCCTATTGCATTGATCTGATCGGAGGTCCCTGCATCGAGACCGATCCGGAACATTGTGTGGCATTTCGCCCCGCCAGGAAGTAGCGACGCTGGCTGGCGACAGGCTGCGAGGCTGGTCACCCTGGTTGGTGTCTGCGAAACGATCACAAAGTGAAGAGTACGCTCGTGGCACCGTGCAGGGCGGGGTACACTCTTGTGCGAGTTCCTCTGAAATTGAAATAGAAACGTATCGCATGTCCGTGAATGAGCTGCTCATCCTTGTTCCCTGCCACAGCCTCGAAGACTTTCCCACGGAGTTGGGGGATGAACCTGCGGCTGGATTGTTGAATGCGTTTTCGGTCGTCTTTCATCCACAATTGATTGCTGCAGCAGAGAGCTTTCCTCGCTACGTGCGGGCCGATGAACCGGGAACGGCCAAGCCGGGGCAGCTGATCATTCTGCCGACAGCGTCGCAAGACTGGATGCCACATGGCTGGGCCGATCAGGCGCGACGCGAGGGAGCCTTCGTCATCAGCGGAGAGACGCATCGCAGCGAACTTCTCAAATCGGCTTTGGCTCCATTGGGAGAGGCTGGGCAGTCCGATGTCGACCCCGAACTTGTGGCCGACTTTCTGGCCCTGGGAACGGTGTACCTGCAGACGGAGTTGCTGACGCGGCACATGCGGAATTACAGCCATCTGGAAGAAGATCAGATGCTCCGCGAATTGCTGGCGGGCTCGCACGCGGCCATCGCTGGTGATGCAGCGGCGACCAGGGCACACCTTAAGCGTTGCTTTGAAATGCTGCTCAGCTGTCGGGAACGGTTTTATCCCGTCGAGTGTCACCTGATCGACCTCTGTCTGGTGATTCCGCGCCTGGCGAACGAGTCGCTCGGCCAACTGCTGAACACAGATGTCCCGGTCAACGTGCTGGCCCAAGGTTGCGACTGGGAGGAAATTCTTGAAGCTCATCCCGAATGGCAGGAGGCGATTCGCGAAGGCTGGAAACAGGGAAATGTTGAACTGGTTGGTGGGGACTGGAAAGACCGTCCGACGGCGCTGATGTCGATTGATGCCCAGATTGATGAACTGTCGCGAGGGCATGCCTGGTATCACACACAGTTTGATCGGGCGCCGACGGTCTGGGGTCGCAAGCGTTTTGGAGTGGGACCGCACATGCCGCAGGTGCTGCATCGCCTGGGCTATGTCGGGGCGCTGCATGTTGTGATGGACGACGGGATCTATCCCGATGAAGAGCTGGCCAATCTGCGGTGGCAGGGAAGCGATGGCAGCATGATCGAAGCCTGCAGCCGCATTCCACTCGCGGGCGACAGTGCCTCAAGCCTGTTGCGATTCCCCGTGCGGATGGCCGAGTCGATGGACTACGACCATGTGGCGGGAGTGGTGTTTGCCCGCTGGCCGGAGCAGCGGACGCCGTGGCTGGATGACTTCCGCCGGGCTCAGAAATACGCTCCAGTACTGGGGAAATTTTCCACGCTGCACGACTTCTTCCATGCCACCGATACGCATGGCACGATCAATGAATTTGCGGCCGGTCGTTATCTTTCGCCGTTTCTCGTCCAGAGCGTGGCACGGCGCGATGCCGATCCTGTCAGTCGGTATGTGACGTACTGGGAGATGCAGCGCCGATTTCAGCGGGTGGACTGGTGCCGGCGCGTGGCGGAATTGTTCTCTTCTCCAACGCTGAATCTTGCAGATGATCGCACGCTGGACGATGTCGTTCGGGAAGCCGATCCGGAGTCCACTGCCGAGCAGCAACTGGCCGCTGTTGCGGCACTGGATAAGGCGGAACTGGAAACGCGGAGTCACATCGCCCGTGTCCTGACCGGTGACAGTGCAGGAGCAGGTGCCGGACTGCTGATTGTGAATCCACATTCCTTTTCGCGGCAGGTCGTTGTCGATTGGCCTGAGGGAACGGCTCCTGGCCAGGAAGATCCGATTCGTCATCGGCAGATCAATGAGCAGAGTTCGTCCGCCATTGTGGATGTTCCGGCATGTGGATTTCAGTGGCTGTCGACTCAGCTGCGCAAGGAAGCTCGCGACACCCCCGTGGGCAAGTTGCTGATGGCGGAAGAGCTGACGCTCCGGACCGACTTGTTTGAAGTGGAACTGAGCAACGCCACCGGCGGTATCGCTCAGATTCGCACATACCGCCGCAGCCCGAATCGATTGAGCCAGCAACTGGCGTTTCGCTTCCCGCACGAACGGACCTACAAGACGACAGTCGGCGAAGAGTCTCACGAGGTCCGCTCGTACTACAGCGTGATGCAGCTGCGGGAATCGGAAATCATTTCTGCGGGCCCGATGTCTGGTTGCATCGAAACTCGCGGCGACTTGATGGACACGGTACAGAACCGGATTCTGGCACACTATCGGCAGCGTTGTACCGTCTATCGTGAGCAGCCTGTCATTCGAGTGGAGATCGAATTAGATACGCTCAAGCAGCCCGAAGGCGACCCGTGGACGAATTACTTCTGTTCGCGGTTTGCCTGGAAGCAGGAGTCGGCGGTGTTGTCGGGATCGATGCAGGAAGGGGCTCATCTGATCACGGCTCCGCGAATCGAAGCTCCTCAGTTCGTCGAGATTGCGGACGACAGTTATCGTACGACGATTCATACCCGGGGCCTGCCGTTTCATCGCAAGACTGGCGACCGCATGCTGGACACGATTCTGATCACCGAAGGTGAGAACGCCCGCAAGTTCGAGTTCGTGATCAGCATTGACGAGAACTACCCGCTGCAGCGGACCCTCGACGCGTTCAGTCCGCCCCTGGTGGTGCGAACAGAATCGGCTCCACCTTCCGGAGCACACAGCGGCTGGTTATTCCATGTGGGGGCGCCGAATGTGCAGCTTACGCGGCTCTTGCCCGCACCTCCCGCAGGCGCAGGAATGTCGTCCGAGGGATTTGTCATTCGATTGCAGGAGACTGAGGGGCGACACCGTCAGGTGCCGGTCCAATGTTTCCGCACGCCAGCTTACGCGAGACAGATTGATCTCAAGGGAGAGACGATTTCGACTGTCCCGCTGGATGGAGAGACGTTGACGCTCGACATGGCCAGCTTCGAAGTGTGTGATGTCGAAGTGCGATTCGAGTAACATTCTCGCCGTACGCGTCAGAGATTCATCGTCAGTCAGACAACTATCACCCCAGGGCTGGACAGAGAGTGTATCGTGGTCGGAGACGCGGATTGGGGATGGTGCCTGCTGGCAGCGGCAGGTGGTGAATCAGGACATGGATCGGGCATTGCTATTGCCCTGATGTGCATCCTGGCGTTTGGCGTGGGATCGCAGTTGCTGGCGGTGCGATTGCGTGTGCCCTCCATTCTGCTGCTGCTGGGAGCCGGGATTCTGGCTGGTCCAGTGACGGGGCTGGTGCATCCGGAAGTGCTGTTGCAGGACCTGATGTTTCCCTTCGTCTCGATGTGTGTCTCCATCATTTTGTTTGAAGGGGCACTTTCGCTGCGGTCTTCGGAGTGGAAGGAGATCGGTCGACCGCTCGTACTTCTGCTCACGCTGGGCGTCGCAATCACCTGGGGCATGACGACGCTGGCAGCGCTGGTCATTCTGCAGTTCGAACTGTTTCCCTCGCTGTTGCTGGGAGCGATTCTCGTTGTGACCGGACCAACGGTCATTGGACCGATGCTGCGGCAGATTCGCCCACTGGGACGTGTGGGACCAATTGCCCGCTGGGAAGGAATTATTATCGACCCGGTGGGAGCCGTGCTCGCCGTGCTGGTGTTTGAAGCCCATCGCCTGCTCCAACAGGGAGGAGTGGAGCAGGGAACAGGCGCAGCGATGTGGGCGCTGCTGCTGACCATCATTGTTGGGCTGACGGTCGGTGTTGGCACGGCATTGCTTTTGGCGGCCATGCTAAAACGGCATGTGATTCCCGATCATCTGGAAAGCCCAACCACACTTGCGCTCGTCATTTCGGCATTTACGGTGTCCAATCTTGTGCAGGCCGAGTCGGGACTGGTAACCGTGACCATCATGGGAGTTGTGCTGGCCAACTCGGGCGCTTCGCTGCGGCACATCGTTGAGTTCAAGGAGAACCTCAGTGTGCTGCTGATTTCCTCGCTCTTTGTACTGCTGGCAGCCCGGCTGGAACTCGCGGACTTTACTTCTCTGGGCTGGCGAGGCCCGGCGTTTGTGGCCGTAATGATCTTGCTGGTTCGACCGATGTCGATTTTCGCTTCTCTGGCGGGAACCGGCATTCAGATGAAGGAGCAGATTTTCCTCGCCTGGCTGGCTCCACGCGGAATTGTAGCTGCTGCAGTGGCCTCGGTGTTTGCTCTGCAACTGGGGCCCTCAGGAGACGGGCTCGTGTCGGCGACCTTTCTGCTGATTATCGGCACGGTCGTTGTGTATGGGCTGACGACCCCCATGCTGGCCCGGTGGCTGGGGTTGTCCTCTGCAAATCCTCAAGGGGTTCTGATTGTTGGTGCCAATCGCTTTGCAACGGAATTTGCGCAGGCCATTCAGCAGGCGGGGTTCCCTGTGCTGCTGGTGGATGCCAATCCGATTCAAACGAGAACCGCGCGGATGCAGGGCCTGCGTACGAGTAGCTTGAATATTCTCTCGGATCGCGCGATCGAAGAACTGGACTTGGGGGGGATTGGCCGTTACCTGGGACTCACGGCGAATGATGAAGTGAATTCGTTGGGAGGGCTCCATTTTGCCGAGCTGTTCGGTCGCGCGAACGTATTCCAGCTGACGCCGGTGGTTGCCGTCGAGAAGAAGAAAGATGCCGCTGCGGCCCATTTGCGATTGCGGTTTCTGTTTGGGAAAGAAGCAACATTTGATTCGCTCACCCGAAGGATGGATGCCGGGCAAGTGATCAAATTGAGCAAGCTGAGCAACGCATATACCTGGGAACAGTTCCAGGCGACGTATCCTGATGCGCTGTTGCTCGGAACGGCTCAGCAGCGGACATTGACGTTGGCAACAGAGGAGCGGAAGATTCAGCCGCAGCCGGGGCAAACTCTGATTTCCCTGGTGACGCCCCAACCGGAAAAAAAGGATGCCACGGATGAAGCAACTTAGTGAATCGAATCAATGGGCTGATCATCTCAGCTGCTGGGTGTCTGCTGCGGTTGGGTTGCTATTGGTGGTTTGTGTCAGTTCACTTCGTGCGGAACTGCCTCCAGTGCCGGAAACGCTGGCTGGGATGTTGCCCCAGGAGGACGAAGTACTCGCCCGTGTTGATGGACGGCCTGTGACTGGTAAGGAAGTTCGCGTGCGGATGCTGACAGCTCCGCAGCAGGAACAGGAGCATCCGCGGGAGTTGCGTGCCTACATTCAGGAGGCTGTTGACCGGAAAATCATCGAGCAGTTTCTCAAACGCCGCAAACTGAATCCGGCGAGTGAACTGGTGGAAGACCGCATGCGAGTGTTTCAACAGCGAGCCGGGGATGCAGCGGCTCTGGAACGGATGGGGCTGGATGAGGAGCTGCTGCGTCGACAGGTGACGCTGTCGCTGGCCTGGTTGCAGCATGCACAGTCGACGCTGACCGACTCGCAGTTTCGTGAGTACTTCAAACAGCATCGCGCTGAGCTGGATGGAACTCGTCTGCACCTTGAGCAGGTGTTTCGTCCAATTGCTGTGGGGGCCACGGCAGCAGAACGGTCTGCCGCAGAACGTGAACTGACTCTGCTGCGTTCCGCATTGATTGCGGGTGACACCGTGTTTGAGGAGGCAGCCGGTCAGGAGGGTGACCTCGGCTGGCAGACCGGAATGGGGAACGCACCTCGTGAAGTTCTGCAGGCCGCTTTTCGTCTGCAGGGAAACGAGATCAGCAAGGTGATTTCCTCGGCGCACGGACTGCATCTGGTGCGCGTTGTTGAGCGCATTCCCGGTCAACTCAGCCTGGAAGACGTCCGCACCGAAGTGCTGAGCGTGCTTTCCGGGCAGCTTTGGGACGAGGAACTGGAGCGACAACGGAAGTCGGCCCGCATCGAAATTCTGGCGCCTTAGGCAACCTGACTTACAGTTCGATCGTCTTTCCGATGCGAGCAGACTGCAGGCAGAGATCCATGACCTGCTGAGTCTTCAAGGAGATTTCCGGCCAGTACGGATCGAGCTTGCCTGAGAGTACGATCGCGGAGAAGTTCCGGAACAGGTTTGTTTCCTGCGCTGAGGCGTGTCCGTTGCTGTATTCGTAAGTCGAGATGGTGCGGCGATGGCGTTCCATGTTGGACTGACATCCATCCATGCGAAACACCGGGTTGTCGATGTTGAATTCCACCTGATTCCCGTAGTACGGAAGGACGAAGTCATCAAACGTGATGCTTCCGCGATCACCGCAAAGGTGAATCCATTGTGAGTTCTCGGTGCGGAACGAGTTGTACATGGAAGCACTGACGCCGTTGGCGAAGCCCATCTCCGCAGAGAACTCTGTTGGCACTCCATCCGGGCTGTCGGGACGTCCCTGAGAGGCCAGCATCCGTCCGCTGACCCACTTCGGCAGTTCGAAATTCATGGTCCAGAGAATCAGACGAATGGTGTACCAGCCGAGATCGCCCAGGCAGCCGTAGGATTCCAGATCGCTGTTCATCCGGATGTTTTCCTGCAGGAATTCGGGCGGTGCGCAGAATGTGAACTGCGTTTGAATGCGTCGGAGATCCCCAATGCTGCGTCCATCGTCGATCGTTTCACGCAGTTTGGACATGCGGGCACTGTGCATGTACATCACCCCATCCATGAACTGCACGCCAGCCTGATCACAGGCATCAACCATGTCCTGCAGATCGGCGGCACTGTTGGCACAAGGCTTTTCGCACATTACGTGCTTGCCAGCCTGCGCGGCGCGAATGACCCACTCTTTGCGAATGCCGGTGGGAAGCGGAATGTACACTGCATCGACGTCGTCGCGCTCAAGCAGTTCCGCGTAACCGCCCACAGCTGCTGGTGGGGCGACGAATGGAAACTCCGCCTGGCATTCCGCAATGAATTCAGCGGCACGGTCGACAGATCGGCTTGCGAGTGCGGTGATGGTGGCATTGCCACTACGGAAAATGGACTGCCAGTTCTTCCGGGCGATCCCCGCGCTGCCGAGAATTCCCCAGCGACAAACTTTCTGCGTCATCGTGATCTTCCGTTGGCCGTTGAATTTCCGGACGTCTGTTTGTTGAAGATCGTGAAGACTTTTGATGGTCGATGCAACCATTCGCAGCGTTTCTCGCTGACTGCACCGTCTGCCGTTGTCGGGGCTCTACCGGGAAACAAAGAGGCCCCGCGAAGCCAACTCATCAGAGTGACTTCGCAGGGCCTGTAGTTATTGCAGGGGAGACTGCAATCGGGATTTAAACTAGCTCAGGGTGTAGGCGGCCATGCCGTGTTCTGAGAGGTCCAGTCCCTGCATTTCTTCTTCGGCAGTGACTCGCAGCAATCCTGCGGCCTTGAGTGCTCCGAACACAGCCATCATGGTCCCGAAAGCCCAGATCGCGATGATGATGGACCACTTCAGCTGCACCATGAAGAAGGCGGCCTGGGTGTCGATGCCATCAGGCAGGTCACCGAAGATTCCAGTGGCGAGGCCGCCCCACAGTCCACAGACACCGTGCACAGGGAAGGCTCCAACCGGATCGTCGATGCAGAGCTTTTCAAGGAGGATGATCGCTCCGACAACCAGCAGGCCAGCCACCAGTCCGATGATGATGCTTTCGATCTGAGTGACCCGGTCACAGTTGGCGGTGATTCCGACGAGACCAGCCAAAGCTCCGTTGAGAGCCATCGTGAGGTCGGGCTTTCCGAACAGAACCCAACCGGCAATCATGGCGGCCAAGGCACCTGCACAGGCAGAGAATGTTGTCGTCACGGCGATGTAGACGGTGGCTTCGGCGTTGGTGGCACCAGCGTAGGTCAGCTGGCTGCCTGGGTTGAAGCCGTACCAGCCGACCCACAGGATGAATACACCGAGTGCGGCAAATGTCAGGTTGTGACCGGGCATCGGCTTGGACTTTCCATCTTCCGTGAAGCGTCCGATTCGGGCACCCAGCATGAGGGCACCAGCCAGTCCGGCAAAGCCGCCGACAGCATGCACCACAATGGAACCTGCAAAGTCCTGGAAGCCTTCGGCAGCAGCGATCCCGCCGCCCCACTTCCACATCCCGCTGATCGGATAGATCAGACCGGTGAGGATGGCACTGTAGACCAGGTAGCCGATGAAGTTCATACGACCGGCGACGGCACCAGAGACGATTGTTGCCGCAGTGGCGGCGAAGGCCACCTGAAACAGGAAGTCGGCTCCGTTCGACCAGGTTGCGGAGCTGGGTGGTTCGGCCCAGGTTCCGTCTTCGCTCATCTGAGCATCACGAGTGATGAAGGAGGATCCGGAGAAACCGAACCACTTGCCTTCGTAGTCGCCACCGGGGTACATCAGGCCGTACCCGATGACGGCGAACAGCAAGGCCCCGATACACAGGTCCATGACGTTCTTAAACAGAATGTTGACGGTGTTCTTCTGTGAGTTCAGACCCACTTCCACCATCGCGAATCCCGCCTGCATGAACAGCACGAGGACCGCACAGACGAACATGATCAGTGTATTGATCGTGTATTCGAAATCCATTTCGTGGGTCCATTCCACGGCCGCGGGAGCTTCTTCCGTGACGGTTTCCTCTGCCACAACGACTTCCGTCGTTGCTGCCTCGGGAGTTCCCTCTGCCGGGGCTTCGGCGGCTGCTGGCGACGCATCGTCGGCGTATGCCAACGTTGGCAGTCCGGGTGAAAAGCCCAGGAGTAGGACGAACGCGATCCCGAGCGCGAGTTGCTTTAACATGAGTAAATTCCTCTTTGTCTTGACCTGTGACCGCGTTGGACTCGGCGCGTACCCTCAGCGCACGGGCACTTGAGGAGCAACTCGGGCCAGTCGGGCCGATGCAGAAAGCGTGATTGGACAGTTCAGCAATCACGCAAAAGGCAAAGCCTGTGCCAGCGGCGGTGAAATGTCGCGCTAAGGCCGTATGCCTAGTGTTTCAAGAGGTTTGCGGCGTCTTGTTTCAACGAAAACAGGACGCGATGCCAATTCATTGCGCAGATTGCCCGCAGTCATTGCACGGAAGTCGGGCAAGCGAGTCTTTGACAGGGGGTTTTTCGCCAGCGCAAATTATACAGTAGACGCAACCCGCCCCGTGTGTGGATTGGGTTGCCGTCTCATGTCTTGGTGGGCCAAAGTCGGAGCGTCGACTGCACAAACAATGAGTCGCTAGAGCCGCTCGGTCGCGGTCATTCCGGTGGCGACCCCTTTGGCGCGGGCAGCGGCCAGGTCGGAGGCGACCATCATTTCCACCAGTTGTGTGAAGCTGACTTTGGGTTCCCAGCCCAGCTCCCGGCGGGCTTTGGATGGATCGCCGAGCAGCAGGTCGACTTCTGCAGGGCGGAAGTAGCGGGGATCGACGCGAATCACCGTCCGGCCATCCGGGGCGATGCCGACTTCGTCAACTCCGGTGCCCTGCCAGGTCAGCGGCATGTCAACTGCGGCGAATGCCAGTTCGCAGAATTCTCGCACGGAGTGCGTTTCACCGGTTGCGATCACGAAGTCATCCGGAGTTTCGACCTGCAGCATGCGCCACATGGCCTCAACGTAGTCTCCGGCAAATCCCCAGTCGCGTTTGGCGTCCATGTTGCCGAGGTACAGGCAGTCCTGCTGCCCGGTGGAAATGTGCGCGACAGCTCGCGTGATTTTGCGGGTTACAAACGTTTCCCCTCGTCGCGGGGATTCGTGGTTGAACAGAATGCCGTTCACAGCGAATGCGCCGTAGGACTCCCGGTAGTTCTGAGTGATGTAAAACGAATACGCCTTGGCCGCTGCGTAGGGGCTGCGGGGATGAAATGGCGTGGTTTCCGATTGCGGCGTTTCCACCACCTTACCGAACAGTTCGGAAGACGAAGCCTGATAGAAACGGGCGTTCAGGCCCAATTCCCGCATTCCTTCGAGCAGCCTCACTGTGCCGAGACCGGTCACATCGGCGGTGTATTCCGGGACATCAAAGGAGACCTTCACGTGCGACTGGGCCCCGAGGTTGTAGACCTCATCAGGGCGAACGCATTTGAGGATGTGGTTGATCGACGACGAGTCGGTCAGGTCGCCATGCATCAGCTTTAGTCGGACGTCCGACTCGTGCGGGTCCTGATAGATGTGGTCGATACGGCCGGTGTTGAACGAGGATGAGCGCCGAATCACGCCGACGACATCGTAGCCTTTGCCGATCAGCAATTCGGCGAGATAAGACCCATCCTGCCCGGTGATCCCAGTGACCAGGGCCGTTTTTCCAATCCGTTCGGGAAATTTCATGCTTGCCATCCGTGTGAGTGCTGGTCATTCAGGCTGCATCATACAAGCCCAAGCCCGACTGGTCAGCGAGAGTCGTTTAAAAAGGGGTCAGCTGCGAATCGAATGCTGCTCATCAAGAAACCATTGATAAGTACTGCGAATTCCGTCGGCGAGTGCAATCTGATGTTGCCAGCCGAGAGCATGGATTCGTGAGACATCGAGGAGTTTACGCGGAGTGCCGTCTGGCTTGCTGGTGTCGTAGACGAGTTCGACCTGCGGGGCGACGACCTGTCGGATCATGTCGGCAAGTGCGGAAATCGCGACATCCTGGCCGGTGCCGACATTGATGATCTGGTCGCTGTCGTAGTTCTCCAGAAGGAACAGACAGGCACGTGCCAGGTCGTCAACATGCAGGAATTCGCGACGTGGGGACCCAGTTCCCCAGATGGTGACCTGAGGTTGACCGCTGGCTTGAGCCTCGTGAAATCGGCGAATGAGTGCCGGGAGCACGTGGGATCCGGTGGGCGAAAAGTTGTCGCCCGGACCATACAGATTGGTCGGCATGGCCGAGATGAAATTGCAGCCGTGCTGGCGGCGATAGGCCTGACAACCGATCAGGCCGGAAATCTTGGCGATGGCGTATGCATCGTTCGTCGGTTCCAGCGGTCCGGTCAGCAGATACTCTTCGCGAATGGGCTGAGGGCAATCTCGCGGATAGATGCAGGAGCTTCCCAGATACAGCAGCTTTTGTACGCCGTGCTCCCAGGCCGCCCTCATAACGGTGGCATGGATCAGCAGGTTGTCGTACAGGAAATCGGCAGGGTAGGTTGAATTGGCCAGAATTCCCCCCACTCGACCGGCGGCGTGGATGACGTAGTCGGGACGCCGGGTATCAAACCAGCTGTCAACGGCGGCCTGCGAACGCAGATCCAGTTCGCTGCGGGATGCGGTTAATATCCGTTCAAATCCAACCTGCTTCAGGTGGCGGACGACAGCACTTCCGACAAGTCCTCGATGACCTGTCACAAAGACTGAAGCTGTGCGGTCGATGGACGACATGATCGGGGGGCTGGAGGTCAGGAATGGTCGCTGGGTGAGTAGGATTCTGTGCAGGGGAACCTTCTTCGTTCTCGGTTCGTGGTGTCAAGGCGAATTGTCGCTTTCGTGACGGTCCTTTGGGTTGTTCGCGTGAGGCGACTTGCCGCGAGATTGCTGGACGGGCAGGTCGCGGCACGACGATATTCGAAAGTTCCTGCTCTCCATACGAGCCCCGAGCCACCGTCACCCGTTCATGTCGAGCCGCCCTGAATCACCCTGTGCTCCGTTTCTGGTCTGCACCGGTATGCTGATCGCGGTGGGGGCGCTAATGGTGTACAGCGCCAGCATTACGGCTCGGCCCACCGAGGCGGAACAGATCTATCTTTCGCGGCATCTGATCTTTTTGGGCTGCGCGGTGCTGGCAGGGAGCGTTGCGGCCCACATGCCTGCGTCGTTCTGGGAGCGGACGGCCCACCTCTGGTTCATTGCGACCATTGCACTGCTGGTGGCGGTCCTGGTCCCTGGAATTGGAAGCCGCGTTAACGGTGCTCAGCGATGGATTCGGCTGGGGCCCCTGTCGATTCAGCCCTCGGAAACTGCCAAGCTGACGCTGACGCTTATCCTGGCGAAACTGCTGAGCCATCGCGAAGGGCTTCCTCTGGGAGCGTTTGAGCAGCGATTGCAGGTACTGGTTCCGATGGCGATAACGACGTTTCTCGTTCTGATTGAGCCCGACATGGGAACCACCGTGTTTCTGCTGCTGACGTGTGCACTGGTGCTGTACTTCGCAGGCTGGCCGGGGCGGGAGTTTGTCATGGCTGCGGGGATTGCCGTCCCTGCGTTGGGGATGCTGCTGATTCTGCGTCCTTACCAGTGGCGGCGGATCGAAGGTTTCGTGACCGCCTGGGTTGCGCCTGAATCGGCGCCGTACCAGGTGCGGCAATCGCTGACCACACTGGGCGTGGGAGGAGGCTGGGGGACCGGGCTGGGGAGCGGCTGGCAGAAACTAAGCTTCCTGCCCGAAGCGAATACGGACTTTGTGTTTGCGGTGATTGGAGAAGAGTTGGGGCTGATGGGGACGCTGGGCGTTGTGGCCTTGTGGTGTGGCTTCCTGCTGTCGGGGCTGATGCTGCTGCAGCGGGTTGCTCACCGCCGATTTGAATTCATTGTGGGGAGTACATTGCTGACGCAACTCGTCCTGCAGGCGACCATCAATGTGGGCGTTGTTACTGCGATGCTGCCTCCCAAGGGCATTTCACACCCTTTTATCAGCTACGGCGGGAGCAGCCTGCTGGTCAGCTGTCTGGCGGTGGGAATGATCGTCAGTCTGTCGCGTGGGGTGACAAGAGAGGCAGTCCGGCAGCCGTCAGATTGTGAAACGGTGGCCGAAGGGCCCGATGCCTGCATGGCCACGCACTGACGCCCCGTCGCGGCAATTCTTTCGCCGCCTTCGAGGCTTCGCTGCTGAGTCCGGAGACCTCCTGCTAAGCTGCGGACCATGTCTGCCGTGTCATCCAGTTCCGATCATTCTCCCATCTTCGTCTTTGCAGGCGGAGGCAGCGGCGGGCATCTCTATCCGGGACTGGCCATCGCCGATGAACTGAAGCGGTTGCATCCCGAGATCCGTTCACACTTTGTGTGCAGCGATCGTGACATCGATCGGCAGATTCTGACTCATGCCGGTGTAAGCTGGACACCTCTTCAAATGCCCACTGCGGGGCGGTTGTGGCGACAGCCGTGGAGGCAGTGCCCGAATTTCTGGCGTGCCTGGCGGGAGGCGGTGAACTTGCTCCGTGGTCATTCGCAGGCCATTGTGGTGGGAACGGGCGGATTCGTGAGCGTGCCGGTTGTTCTGGCTGCATGCTGGATGCGTCGACCCGTTGTTCTGCTCGAACCCAATGCGGTGCCGGGGCGAGCGACGACCGTGCTGCAGCGGTTTACTCAACTGGTCTGCACCGGTTTCCCGGAAACTGCCGAGGGACTCCGTCGATCGACTCCTCTGCTGAACACGGGAATCGCGTTGCGGACCGAACTGGCTTCCGGTGCCACTGGGAACGACCTGGCTGGCCGGCCACGACAGATTCTGGTTCTGGGAGGAAGTCAGGGAGCTGCGGAGTTGAATGAACTGGTGTTGCGAGCGGTGCAGGAGGATTCATCGCTGTTCGCGGGCTGGACGATTCGACATCAGGTTGGCAGCGGTGGTGTCGAGAGAGCCCGGGAAATTTATGAGGCCGCCGGAGTGACGGCGGATGTACAGACCTTTTTTGATCCCATCGCGGATGCCTATCGCTCCTCGCAGTTGGTGATCAGCCGGGCGGGAGCAACGTCGCTGGCCGAGTTCGCCTGTGCCGGACTGCCCGCAGTGCTCGTCCCGCATCGGCAGGCCGTTCGCAACCATCAACACGCCAATGCCGTTTTGTTTTCCAAAGCCGGAGCCGCTGTTGTTGTTGCGGGTAGTACGGAGGGTGAGCGACTGGCGGAGCTGCGGACCGGGCTCAAGGGGCTGTTGGGCGATGAGAATTTGAGAACGTCCTGTTCTCTGGCAATGCGGCAGCAGGCACGGCCGCACGCTGCGGCTGATATTGCCGCTGCGTTGATGCATCTCGTCGAGAGTGTCGCGTGCTGAAGGTCTACAAGGTTCTGCAGTCAAAAATGGCGGCCTCGCGAGAAATGAACATCCGGGTCGCACCACTCGGTGAATTCTGGACGACAGCCCAAACTTGGACTGGAGATTGGGGGCGATGCGATGCGTGTCGCGCTGCTGATTGTCCCCTGAAGTGCCCGAAAATCATGTGGCTTGAGTCGATCTGTCGCGAGGAGAAAAGTTCCGTCGCCTTGTGAGAGGGATCTGCGGAATGGTTTACCCAGATTCACATGCGCTGGCTGGGTAAGTTGTGCGCGGAGCATCGCAGGCCTTCAAGCGGCCCCCGAATGAGTTCCGATGTTGGGGTTTGTGGAGATCATGGACGAACCTCCTGAAATCGTTGAAGGATCTCGCCAACTGTTGAACCCGGGCTCGCTCAGGAACAGGTCTGCAGATGACGAATTTCGTTCGGCACATACGAATGTGCTTGGCCCTGGTTACACTTCTCTCGGCGTCTCTTGCATACGCCGACGACGTGGCACCGGTGTCGCTCCGTCACACTGCGTTCGTTGACAACATTCAACGAGCGTGTGAGTCGACGGTGAATATTCATACCGAAAAACGCCAGAAGTCGCTCGACGTGGTTTTCTCCGCTAACAAGGGGACGAAGATCAACGGCATGGGGACGGGCGTCATCATTGATGAACGCGGCTACATCGTCACCAACTTCCATGTGGTTGAAGATGCGGAACTGCTGCGTGTCACTCTGAAAGACAAGAGCTCCTACTTCGCCCGCGTGATCGATACCGATCCCCGCGAAGACCTTGCTCTGATCAAGATTGATGCCACCAAACCTTTAAGCGTCATGCCCATGGGAACCTCTTCGGATCTCATGCTGGGTGAAGATGTCGCGGCCATTGGCAATGCGTTTGGCTACGAGCATTCCGTCTCTCGCGGCATCATCAGTGCCCTGGGACGTGATGTCGAAGTGAACGAACATCAGGCCTACCGCAATCTTATTCAGACGGATGCCGCCATCAATCCCGGCAACAGCGGCGGACCGCTGATCAATGCCGATGGTGAACTGATTGGAATCAACGTGGCCATTCGGGCGGGAGCCCAGAAGATTGGCTTCGCCATTCCGATTGATGACTCCCGCAAGATCATCGCTCGACTGATCAGTATTGAGCGTCGGCAGGACCAGTATCATGGGATCATTACTCGTGATCACAAGCAGGCCCGCGATCAGTATCTGGTTGTACAGAGCGTGCTGCCCAATTCGCCAGGGGATCAGGCGGGGTTGCGGCCGGGGGATATCATCCTCAGCAATGGCGATACGCACGTTGTCGATCGCGTCGACCTGGAACGATCGATGCTCGGTCATCGGATCGGCGAGGAACTCAAGCTGACCATTAAGCGGGATGACGCTGAGCAGGACTTGAACCTGCAGATTGCGGCTCTGTCCATCCGGCACCGTCAGCCGGGACGGCAGATGCTGCCACCCGCCGTTCCTTCTTCTGCAGTGGCCGTTTCGGCTCCGGTTGCGGGGACCACCGATAAGAATGATGAATGCTGGAGCGTCCTCGGGTTGCGATTGGCCTCTGTCCCCAAGGGAGACAGCTCTCTCAACAGCCAGCCATACCGCGGTGGAATGCGAATCGTTGAAGTTCGCGAACAGAGCCCGGCCTACCACAACGGGCTGCAGGTGGGCGATGTGCTCGTGGGACTTCACGTGTGGGAGACGGTCAATCAGGAGAACATCGACTACGTGCTCTCCCAGAATCCTTCGATCGCCCCGCTGAAGTTCTACATCCTGCGGGGTGGTGAAACCCTGTTCGGGCACTTCGAGACGCTGCTGAGCAGCCGCTGATCAGTCGGTGACTTAACCCAATCGGGACTGAGTCTGCAGTCGCTGTTCGTGCTCATTCATCGCCTTCTGAAGTTGGTTGTCGTCCCAGATCTCCAGCGGTGAGTAGTTCGGGTGGCGTCCCGGTTTGAACGGATCGTTGTGTCGGGTGTTGTAGCAGCAGATCAGGGCCCAGCGTGGATTGTCGCTGTGATTCTGGTCGGATCGATGCAGCAGGTTGGCATGGAACAGCACCGCTGAGCCGGGGGCGAGTTCGACATGGACCAGCTCGTGCCGTTGCCTGGCGATCTCCACACGCTCCAGGTCGGCACCGGTCTGGTCCCCAGTCTTGCCATGGTCGATTCGTCCGAGGTGATGCGAGCCCCGCAGTACCTGCAGGCAGCCGTTTGCCGGCGTTGCTGCATCAATGGCGATCAGGCAGCTGCCCATGTCGGGTGAGAGGCAGGCGTTGTTGTACCAATAGCCGTAATCCTGATGCCATTCCCAGGCTCCGCCGACGCGAGGTTCCTTGAGGATGAGTTTGTGGTGGTAGTGATACACCTCGTCATCCAGGAAGGCGGCCATCCGTTCCACAATGCGGCTGCTGCGGGCAATCGCGCTGTACGCATCGTCGACCAGTTCGTTCCGTACACTTAATGTGATGACGGCGCCGCCCGCATCCTTGCGGCCATACGCGGAGTCGGCCAGCTGTTTGTCACCGCGAGCGATGCGGCTGAGCTGGGCCACCTCGCCGGGAGTCAGCAGGTTCTCCACAATGACGAAGCCATCGAGCTTGAACTGAGCGATTTCGGAGGGAGACAGAAACATAGTCGGGGAGGAGTTGTGTGTGAGGATCAGTTGCGGACGCCGCGCTCAGTCAGGTCCATGAAGGCTTCGTTCAAGTGACGCTGATCGCGGCTGAAACTGGCGATGGTGATACCGGAATTGAGCAATTGTTGCAGCAGGGCGTTGCCGTCTGTCAGTTGCGGGTCGGTGGTGATGCGGAATTCCGGTCGGCCCTCGACAGGATCGACCTTCATCACGCCGGGCAGACCTCCCAGGACTTCGGCGAGGCCTTCAAGGGCGCTGGATTCGGTACGCAGTCGAAAAATCGGGTGTTCCGACTGACGTTCCAGCAGGTCGTCCATCGCGCCGCTGAACTTCGTATGCCCACGGTCGATAATTGTCACACTGTCGCACAGCTCGGCCAGTTCACTGAGGATGTGTGAACTGATGAAGATGGTCTTTCCCATGCGGCGCAGTTCGCGCAGGATTTCCATCAATTCAATTCGGGCTCGTGGATCGAGGCCTGAGGCCGGTTCATCCAGGAGCAGCAGTTCCGGGTCGTTCACGAGGACGCGGGCCAGGCTGACACGCTGCTGCATACCGCGGGACAGGCCCTGAATGAGATCGCCCTTGCGCCCGTCCATGTCGGTCAGGGCCAGCACATCGCCCACAATGCGGTTCCGTTCCTTGAGTGGGAAACCGTACGCGGCGGCGAAAAAATCGAGGTACTCAAACACCGTCATCTGGCGGTACATGCTGAAGTGATCAGGCATGTAGCCCAGTCTGCGGCGAATGGCTTTGACATTGTCGCGGACATCGATGCCGAACACGCGGATACTGCCGTGCTGGGGCTTGAGCAGCGTGCAGATCAGTTTGAGTGTCGTCGTCTTGCCCGCGCCATTAGGGCCGACGAAGCCGTGCAGAGACTCCGGCTGGACCTGAAATGAAATGCCATCCAGCGCCCGATGCTGCTTGAACATGTGGGTGACATTCTTGATCTCAATGATGGGCGTGTCGCTCATGGCGAATGGTTTTCCAGTGCGAGTCGGGCGGTAGACCGAAGTCAGTCGCCCGAGGGCTCAGTCTTTTCGGAGGCTTTGGCGGGCGACAAATCAGTTTCTATTTCGGGCAGATGCACTTCCTGAACAAACAGCACGCGTCCCTGTTGCTGGGCAGAGAGTGATCCCGTGGCCATGAATTCCGGTGGCGCTTCCGCAAAGACATAGACGCGAATTCGGTCATCCGGGAATGGAAAATTCTGGAGATCCCGGTTTTCAAACACCTGCAGGTCATAAGCGAGGGCCGGAATTCGGGTTTGCCGGAACCATTCGTCGGCCGTTTCGTCTTCGCCGGTTGACCAGGGGTTGAGGTACCAGTTGAAGTCGCTAATGACTCGTTCAATGTCCTCGGGAGTCGTGGCTTTCAGTGTCTGGCCAGTTCCCGAAGCGAGATTCCAGATGCGGTCCCGGTGGACGACCTGCATCTCCAGGACTTCGGCAGGCCAGCGGGAAGGATCATCAATGTGCAGCTCCAGTTCCTGCAGATCGCCTGAGGAATTCCGCACGGCCTTCACGATGGAAACGCTGCTGATGGAGTAGGGGACGATGCCTGCGTGGAGCACACTGCGGTCGGAAAAGGCCGGGATGTCGACCCGCATCATCCCCACTGGACGATTGAGGGCCAGTCCACGGACCCGCTCGCTGGTCTGTCCGGTTGAGTAAACCGCGCCTTCAACCGGATGGGATATTTCGTACGTGCCGCCAGCCGTCACAAAGACGTTGCTCATCTGCAGCACAGACGAGCGGCCGTTGGAGGCGGGACGGGCAATGGCCGTGAAATTGACAGAGGTGACTTCTCCGTAGCCGCGTCGACCGACGAGATCGAACGACAGGCTAAACAGTACAACGACTCCGAGGATCACGCCAAAGGTGATGCGGTAGTCCGAAACCTTCCGCCCGATCAGCCAGCATCCGGGAAAGAGCAACAGCAGGTAGGCGAACGCCAGCAGGTAGATGGCCAGCCAGTTGTGGTTCGGTTTCGTGATCCGTTTGAGACTTCCCTGCAAACGGTGGAGCACACCCGAGATGTTCCAGTCTTGGTGTTGCGACTCGCGTTTCGGCCCTGTGGTGTGATGTCGGACTTCCTCGCTGATGAAATTCCGGGTCGCTTTGGCCAGGGGCATCGCATGGCGGACGACCCATCCGGAACCAATGGCAAATTCATCGAGTGGTTGATTCAATTCACTCAGTATCCCACCGAACTGCAGCACATCAGTGGCGGATGTGCTGAAGAGATGCAGTTCGCCTCCGGAATAGATCCAGTCCAGAAAGGCCTTCTCCTGTGCCGGCTGAAACTCCGGGACATGATCCAGCAGGATGGCTTGCAGCCCATAGATCCCCGCAGCGCTAGTGGGGAAATACTCCTCGGGAAAGCTCGGACACGATGCCCCGCTTCCGGTTCGATACCCGCGCAGCTGGACGACCGCCTGACGATCCCGGTCATTACCTTGTTGATCTTCCGGGACGGCGGCCACTGCATCGGCAGTTGCCCCCAGCACTTCTCGCTGGTCTTTCCCCAATCCCCACGACAGCTCGAATTCACAATTGGAATCAACAAAGACCAGGAACTGCAGCAGCCGCGAGCCCCCCGGCTCGATGTACATGTTCGGTTCGAGAATCGGGATATCAACACCCAGCGGCATGGAGTCATTCTGCATGCGGAAGCTCCCTTTCCAGGGATCATTCCCGCTGTTGAGCACCTTGATGTTCAGCAGATTGAAACCGTTCAGCCGCGGCTTGTTGTCCCAGCCCCATTGTTTGTCGGTGACGACAATCTGTGCCGACAACGACGCTGGCCAGACTGACAGAAGTGCCAGCAGGATCAGCCAACGTGTGCGAAGCTCAGGCATGTGCGAACGACGTGGAAGAGACGGTGGACAGGTGCCGCCACATCATCGCCGCCGCCGCATCGTCCGGCAACCATGTTGCGGTGAAATGCTCAATTCCATGCCTGGCCACATCGTCAGGACTGCAACCAGCGGGCTGCATCGAGCGCGTGGTAGGTGAGAATCATGTCGGCCCCGGCCCGCTTGATACTGGTGAGGATTTCCAGTGCCATTCGCTGTTCGTCGACCCAGCCATTCTGTGCAGCCGCTTTGACCATGGCGTATTCGCCACTGACATTGTACGCTGCCAGCGGGATGCCCGGATGAGCATCCTTGACGCGACGAATGATGTCGAGATAACTGAGGGCTGGTTTGACCATCAGCATGTCGGCCCCTTCGGCGACATCGAGTTCAACCTCGCGGAGTGCCTCGGCTCCGTTGGCGGGGTCCATCTGATAAGACTTGCGGTCGCCGAGTTGGGGGGCGCTCTCGGCCGCATCGCGAAACGGTCCGTAAAAAGCAGAGGCGTACTTGGCCGCATAACTCATGATGGGAATGTGCTGAAATCCTGCGGCATCGAGTCCGTTGCGCAGAGCCTGAATCATGCCATCCATCATGCCGCTGGGAGCAATCAGATCGGCTCCGGCCTGTGCCTGACTGACGGCTTCCTTCACGAGCAGTTCCAACGTGGG
>JAGQPW010000062.1:23621-31684 GCA_020426515.1 Planctomycetaceae bacterium
TCGGGAGGATTCAGCCTGAATGGCCTGGATCGCCTGTTGCACGATGCCGTGGTCGCAGTAGGCATCGCTACCGGTGGCGTCTTTGTGTTCGGGGATGCCAAACAGAATGACCGCAGGAATTCCGGCCGCATCGATTTCGCGAACGACACCAGGCAGCTGATCGACGCTCAGTTGAAACTGCCCCGGCATGGAGGCGATCGGATTCCGCACACCCTCGCCGTGTCGTACGAACAGGGGCAGGATGAAGTCGTCGACGCGGAGCGACGTTTCACGGACGAGATCGCGCACGCGGGGATGCATGCGGAGTCGGCGCATTCGAGTGGCAGGGAACATGGCGGATGCTGGGTTACAGGACGTTCGGAAACCGGGCCGCAGCCCCGTCAGGAAACGTCCTCTATCCTATCGCTTCAGGAACCCGCGTCGACGCAGAACGCTGTATTCTTCGAGTGCGGCATTGATAATGGGGACCGCCTTTTCCACGGGCTGCATCTCATCCACTTCCACGGATTTGCCTTCGAGCTGCTTGTAGTCCTGGAAGAAGCGGCGGAACATCATCAGCCGGTGATTCGGAAGATCATCGAACTGGCGGATATCCTGATACTCAGGGTCGTGGGTGGCGACCGCCAGAATCTTGTGGTCCTTCTTGCCGCCGTCGATCATCGTCATCAGACCGATCACGCGGGCTTCGACCAGTGTCAGCGGGTAGACCGCTTCCTGGCTGAGCACGAGGACATCGAGCGGGTCACCGTCATCAGCCATGGTTTGCGGAATGAATCCGTAGTTGGCCGGGTAGTAGACGGCCGAGTACAGAATCCGGTCGACCTTCAGAAGTCCGGTGTCCTTGTCCAGCTCGTACTTCACACTGGAACCCATGGGGATTTCGACCACCGACATGAATTCTTGCGGGATGTTTTCGCCAGGGGTGATGTCGTGCCAGGGGTGAGTCATTTCCAGCGAAGCTCCATCGAAAGTGTGCGTTTTGTTTTTGGGACAGTAGAGTGTCTTGGAGGGCAAGTCTAGCATGCCGTTCCGGATGTGCCTGCCGCGGATCAGAGTTTAGAGATCAGAAACTCCGCATTCCGGAATTGAGGAACTGGAGCCCGGACAAAACGACACCAGCGACCCGGACATGCTCCGGGTCGCTGGTGAAATGACTGTGAATTTACTGAGAAATGGATCTATCGGGCGTCGCCGACTTCCATGTCCAGGTGGCGGCAAATGCGCTGCAGCAGGGTCTCGACCTCGAACGGTTTCTGCAGGAAGTCGTTGGCACCGGCATCGCGGAGTTCGGCGATTTTGTCTGCTTCAACCATCCCGCTGATGCAGATGATTTTCACATCGTCGAGCGAGTTGTCGCTGCGGACGCGCTGGCAGACCTCTTTGCCGTTGATATCGGGCAGCATCACATCGAGCACAATCACGTCCGGGCGATAGTCGCGGACCATCATGCCAGCATCGAACCCGTTGTTGGCCGAACGCACCTCGAACCGGCCATCGGCTTCGAGGACATCAGTCATCAGGCTCACCAGATCGCGGTCGTCATCGACGACCAGAGCCTTGCGTTTTCCACTTTCGAGGGCATCTGTCGGGATGCCGTTGTCCTTCATGAACTTGTACAGGATGTCGCGGGGAATTCTCCGAAAGCGCGAACCCGGAACTCGAAAGCCCTTGAGTTGACCAGAGTCGAAGCAGCGAATGATCGTCTGTTGACTCACATTACAAATCTTCGCCGCTTCCCCCGTTGTGAATACGGTTTTCATAATGCTCCATCCTTATGACTCCAGAAACCTGTGGTTCTGGTGCTCCTGATTGGGCGTCCTTGGGATGAAAACCTCGCGGGGGCGACATTCATCCTTGAATGGATCGCCAAGATTACGACGCCTGCCGGTTGTATCGACATTACCGGAGTTTCCACATGAACCGATTGTATCCATCCTGCGGATTCGGTCAACAGGGGTTTGCCAGCGTGGTCTCCGTGGATATCCCAGATCGCCGATGTTGTTGCTTGTTTAGGGGGAATAAGGACTTGGAGCGACGATGTGGGCGGAATGGGGGGGTGACTTGTCGTTACAACCCGCAGACTCGGCGGCGTCTTCCTGTGCTTCCCATGCTTCGTGTCCTTTGTGGTCTTTTTATCTTGCCTTTTGGACGATTTATGTCCTGTCAGGTGAGCTGTGCGGCCAAGGGGACCGGGAGCCCGACGCAATCCTGAGAAGGGAACCAGCAGGAACAATACAGGAGCGAGATGCTCCTGGGGAAAAAGGAGTCAGGAAGATGTTAGTCCTTTCACGACATCGAGATGAGAGCATCATCATCGGCGACGATATTGTTATTACCATTGTGGACATTCGCGGCGACAAGGTGCGCCTGGGAATTCAGGCTCCGACTGAAATCCCTGTGCATCGCCAGGAAGTGTACGATGCCATTCAGCGTGAACGCAGCGGCGTTCAAACTCGGGCAGAGAGTGGAGCGTAAGCGACCACTTTACGAATGGGCCCACGTCGACGATGCATTGCAATCAGCCTAAAACGCCACGGAATTCCGTGGCGTTTTTGCGTTGGTGGCGATCGGACTGCGTCACGCGGAGAGTGGTTCGACGGTTCCACTGACGAATCGGGATTCACCTTCCGGCAGGCGAACCCGGAGTGCACCATCGTCGGCAATTCCCAATACCGTTCCGGTAACACTGCCTCGCACGTCGGTCATTCGTACCTGGCGACCGGTGAGCCAGCACAGGTCACGCCACAATGGGGGAAACTCCTTTGGGGCGCGGCCAAACAGGGTCAATACACTGTCCAGTTCCTGCAGCAGGCCGGTCAGGAATGGGACAAGTGAGTGCGTGGTCGACAAGACATCCACCAGGCTGGTCGCGCGTTGCTGTATCTCCGGTGGGGCGTTCAGCAGGGAATTGTTGACGTTGATGCCGATTCCGATGGCCAGTCGATCTGGCCGACACGCGACCGACTCAATGAGCACGCCACACACCTTGCGAGAGCTCAAGTACACGTCATTGGGCCACTTCAGCCGGACATCGGGGATCTGCATTCGCTGCAGAAACTGGCAAATGGCCGTGCCGACGCACAGCGACAGGCCGGGCCATTGAGCCGGGGCAATTCCCAGCGACTGAGGCGAAAGCAGAATTGTGAACGTGAGTGCTCCGGGACCGGCCCACCAGATATTGTGACCTCGTCCTCTTCCGGCAGCCTGTTGCTCTGCCCAGATGAGATAGGGCAGCGGAATGTCGCCGGCGCCAACCTCAAGTGCTCGCGTGCTGGTGCTGTTGAGTTCGTAATGAAACTCGCCACCGGCAAGGAACGATTGCTGAAGCAGGCCAGCAGGGAGGTCGGTCATGGGAACGATGTTTGCGAACGCTCGGGAAGTCTACAGGTCGAGGCCGGTGTACAACTTGGCGCGAAAATCATGCCACTCCTTGTGGCGGTCCTGGTTGCAGTCCTGTTCGACGAGTTCGCACGTCCATTGATCCATTCGACGCAGCCGGTCCGAGAGAATCTGAATGACGTTCAGGGAGATCTTGTAGGCCGTCTCGGGGCAGGTACTTCGCAGGGTTTCGTAGTCCTTGTGCATGATCCGCATCGTGTGACACGGAGTCTTGGCAATGACTGATGCGGAATGCGGTGATGAATCAAAGAAGGACATTTCGCCAAACACACTTCCGGGAGTGAGGTTGGCCAATCGGCTTTCCTGATGCATTCCGCGTTTCACAACGGTCGATTCCCCTTGCAGCAGAACCCACAAGCTCTGGTAGCGAAGCCCTTCGGTGAGGATTTCACTCCCCTGCTCAAAATCTTCGAACTTCACAATGTCCAGTAAGGATTGCAGTTCGGGGTCTTCGAGGCCCTGAAGAATGGGGCACTTGCGCAGTTGAGGGGTAAATTCATGCATGACGAACGACCAAGTTTGCGGTACGGGCGGGCAGCGGGCAACCGGACTTCCCATCAATGGAGATCAACAGTTGCTCCCAGAACTTTGATGAATTCCGCCAGCCACTGCGGATGGGCGGGCCACGCTGGTGCGGTGACGAGATTTCCATCGACCACGGCGGCAGCCACATTGACCGGGACAAACTCTCCCCCGGCTGCGGTGACTTCCGGACTGCAGGCGGGATATGCAGTGCAACGCTTGCCTCGCAGGCCATCGGCGGCACTCAACAACTGCAATCCGTGACAGATGGCCGCAATGGGCTTGTTGCTGGAGAGAAAGTGCTGCACCATCTGAATGACCTGAGGATTCAGACGCAGGTATTCAGGGGCTCGACCTCCTGGAATCACCAGGCCATCGTATGTGCTGGGATCGATTTCTGCGAAGGTCGCATTCAGTGCGAAATTGTGCCCGGGTTTTTCGCTGTAAGTCTGGTCACCTTCAAAGTCGTGGACCGCAGTTCGCACGGTTTCGCCGGATTTCTTGCCGGGGCAAACAGCATGAACTGTGTAGCCCAGCATCTGCAGTGCCTGAAACGGCACCATGATTTCGTAGTCCTCAACGAAGTCACCGGTCAGCAGCAGAAGTTGTTTTGCAGCCATGGTCAGCGAAATGGGTTCTGGGAAGAAACGCTCGGGTTACCTTGCCAGAGACTATAGGGCTGAATCCATTGCGGGTGTAGGCCGCTTTTGCGGCGGAACTACTGGTGGACAGCGAAACCGACATCGCTGAGGTCGTTCGGATCGGCGTTGTAATTGACGACGATTTCTTCCCCGGGCTGAATGTCGCGCAAGGCAAAAAACAGTTTGGTGCGGGGATTTGCGTCTTCATACCGCGCGTTGGGAGTGTAGCTGTGGTTGTACAGCGATCCGTAACCCAGAGCGACGACCGTCTGCTTCTTCGTCCATGCATACACGTAGTGCTGCAACTCGGACTCAGAAATGTGGTCCCATGTGACCGTAATCAGTGGGACCTTTTCAATGAGGGTCCCGGCGGGAATGAACACGCGGGCGAAGACTCCACGACCTTTGGTCGGGGTTCGCCGGACTTCGATGAGATCAGATTGTGTAAACGCCATACCCTCGGCAACATCCATTTCGGGGGGGAGGGACACTGCAGGTCAGTCCTTTCCGAGAACACGAGGCTGTGTTCGGAAACAGGCTTGAGCGATCCCGCAGCAGGGGGGAAGGATGAGCCGTATCTTCGCCGAGAAATTTCACTGTGCAAGCGCACGTTCTGTGAATTCTCAATTAGCGTACGCAGCGGGAGACAGCGAGCCCGCAGAACGCGCATTGATGGACATCCGGGGAACGTTGGACCGTTGCCGTAGCAGCGATCATCCTGGTTCCAGTGCGATCCATCCGCTGCAGCTGATTAGAAGTCGAACCAGATGCCCATGCCGGTCATCGACTCATACACATCAAACAACTCCCACTGGATCGACGGGCCGTTGTAGTGCTGGAATCCCATCCGGAACATCTGTGTGCCCTCGCGGCTGCGCCACTGCCAGCCAGCCTGAACATTCACGCTGCCGCCAAAGTTGAATTCCTGCCGCAAGTGGCCGTTGATGGCGGCGAAGGGGGCTCCTCGAATGCCGGTGCGGATGACGGGCGAATACTGGGCACCAAACTGAAGCTCGAATGGTTCGGCCCCGCCATTGTGATTGAGGGCCACAGCGACTTCGGCGTACACCTGC
Organism: Planctomycetaceae bacterium; assembly: GCA_020426515.1. GTDB lineage: Bacteria > Planctomycetota > Planctomycetia > Planctomycetales > Planctomycetaceae > JACKHO01. The sequence goes on from JAGQPW010000062.1 coordinate 29,257, forward strand.
AAGTCGGGATTCACGTTGTACATTGCGGCTGCGAGCAACGAGTCTCGTACGTAATTGATTCGCTGGAATCCATTGTTCCGCAGCAGGTATTCGTCTCCGATATGGGAACTGATGTGGTAGTAGCCTGTCTTGAATCGCCACGGACCTTCGTGCCATGTGCCCACGAAACCGGCTCGGAAGTCGGCGGCTTCGAGATCGGACTGCTCTTCAGGGTCGACGCGTGCAAAGGCGGCACCTTCAATGTCGAACTGGAACCCTTCCGGATCGATGCCGCCATAGGTTCCATTGCGGACAAGTCCCCAGCGGCCCCCAAGTGCGGTTTCGAATACCAGTCCCCGGTTGCGATCCCACATCCACTGGGCCGCCATGCGAGGTTCTTTTTCGCCCGCCAGGTATGACTGAAACATGATGCCCTGCGGCAGAACCTGCCAGCCACGAGGACGATTGGCGCATCCGGCAAGAGCTGCCGGTTCGACAGCGTTCCCGGGTTGCGGCATTGGCATGCTGAGCAGTGAGTCCTGCAGCATCGATGTCTGCAGCAGATCGTTCTGTTCGTCATCGCCACGGACGGCAGCGGCGAACTCGGCGTCGTACGTTGGGAACAGAGGTTCGTCCTGCTCCTCCAGCAACTGGAATGCTGTCGGCTGCGTCGCTGGCTCGTTCAGCAGTGGTTGGCCAAGCGAAATCCAGTCATCTTCGGCGTACACGGGCCCTGCGATCAGCCCGGCAAGGCTACCGAAGAGCACGGCAATGATGTAGTTGTGGTTGAGCATCGTTCTTGATGACACCACACGAACAGCGCGACGAATTTGGATCGACCTGTTGCGTGAGCGCACAAACGGTTCGGGATAGGAGACGTGTTCATTGTCGACCGGTTGATACGGCTCGCTTGCCTGTGACGGTCCTTGCACAGGCAACGATTTCGCATGTGCTGTCGCAGGCGCCCGTCAGGTAAACTTTGGCGGTTGTGGCGGGATTGCGGATTTTCGCCCCGGGGTCAGCTGCTGATTTGACGTCCGAGTGACTGCGGTCAATGATGTGCGGCAAAATCATCCAACTGGAAAACGACCATGTTCCCTCGTATTCACGGCCTGGTGGCCGCTTCGCACACCCCTTTTCATGGCGATGGCTCCCTGAATCTGGCGGTGGTTGAACAGCAGGCCGAACATCTGCTGCAACAGCAGGTACAGGCTGTGTTCATTTGCGGCAGCACAGGCGAAAGCCACTCATTGACAGTCGAAGAGCGGCGGCAGATGGCTGTTCGCTGGATGGATGTCACACGCGGCAGCGAACTGAATGTCATCGTGCATGTCGGTGCGAATTGCCTGGAGGATGCCCGTGCCCTGGCGGTTCAGGCGGGCCAGTTGGGAGCTGCTGGGTTCGCGATGTTGACGCCGTCGTACTTCAAACCAGCTTCCATCGATGCTCTGACCGACTGCTGTGCTCACATTGCCGAAGCGGCTCCGCAGTTGCCTTTTTATTACTACGACATCCCCTCAATGACGGGCGTCAATCAGTCGATGCCGGAGTTCCTGAAGGTTGCGGGCCACCGGATTCGCAACCTGGCTGGGTTGAAGTTCACCAACATTGACCTGATTGCGTTTCAGCTGTGCCGTGATTTTGAAGATCAGCGGTTCGATATCCTGTGGGGCGTGGATGAACTGCTGCTGGCCGCCCTGTCTTATGGGGCGAAGGGCGCCGTTGGCAGCACGTACAATTTTGCGGCTCCGATCTACCACCGTTTGATCAGCGCCTTCCAGACGGGAGACTTCGAAGCAGCACGGGCTGAACAGCTGACCTCAATTCGATTGGTGCAGGTACTGGCGAAGCGGGGCTACTTCGCTTCGGCCAAGTTGTTAATGGAACGTCAGGGTGTGGCCGTGGGGCCCCCCCGCCTGCCGCATTGTCGGCTGTCACTGACAGAACGTGATGCGCTGTATGCCGAACTGGACGAGCTGGGGTTTTAGCGAGTTGGGTGGCACGCCCAGACCATCGGGATGGGCGTGGCCAGCGGTGAATTGACGCCCCCCATTCGTAGTGAGGGACATTCCGCAGTGCGAGTCAGAGATCCGTTCACAGGGAAAACCTAAATTCGCAGGCGGAGGGTGCCATTCGATGCGGATCGTACTCCAAGATCGCTGACGTTCTCGTGCTATCGCCGATTCCCGTTCCTCGCCAAGGATCGAACAAGACGGTGGTTCGTCGAGGCACTTGAACAGGCAAGGGAACGGTTTCCGGTGGATCTCTGGGCCTGGGTATTAATGCCCGAGCATGTTCACTTGCTCGTTTGCCCGCGAGAGACCGGAGCCATCATCGGAAAGTTTCAGGGGTTCGTCAAAGAACGCGTGGCTCGGCAGGCGATTGGGTGGCTTGCTGGGAACGCGCCCGACTGGATTCCTCGTATTACCGTTGTCGAAGGAAAGCAGTC